>NZ_AP022598.1:604419-906629 GCF_010725485.1 Mycolicibacterium parafortuitum
GGGGCGACGTTCCTGGTCGGCGGCAACACCGCGTCCAACATCGACACCTCCGACAAGCTGGCCACCGCGCTGCCGATCTTCCTGGTGGTGGTCGTCGGGTTGGCCTTCATCCTGTTGGCCGTCGCGTTCCGGGCGGCGCTGGTGCCGATCACGTCGATCGCCGGCTTCCTGCTGTCGGTGTTCGCCGCCATGGGCGTGCAGGTCGCGATCTTCCAATGGGGCTGGGGGGCAGACCTTCTCGGCGTCACCCCGGGTGAGACGATCAGCTTCCTGCCGATCATCGCGCTGGCCATCATCTTCGGATTGTCCAGCGACTACGAGGTGTTCGTGGTCTCGCGCGTCAAAGAGGAGCTCAGCAAGGACGGCGCCGATGCGCTGACCGCGGTACGCAACGGCGTCGGCCTGTCGGCGCGAGTGGTGACGGCCGCCGCGCTGATCATGTTCGGGGTGTTCGTCGCGTTCCTGGCCGCCGGGGATCCGATCATCAAATCGGTCGGCCTGACGCTGGCGGTCGGCGTGTTCCTCGACGCGTTCGTCGTCCGGCTGACGCTGATCCCGGCGATCATGGCGATGCTGGGCGACAAGATGTGGGCGCGGTCGAAGTGGTTCGACCGGTACGTGCCCGATCTTGACATCGAAGGCACCGCACTGGAAGTCGAGCATCGCAGCCCGGTTTCGGCGGCCTCGTGATGTGCGCGCGTGGAGCGGTCGCTCAGCACATCAGGACGCCTCGGCGCGGTGATCGTTCTGTGACAAGATCGAAAAGTCCAGGGGTATAAAGCCGCTGACGGCTGGGTAGCCCAAACGCATGAGCCTTTCAGCGGTGGAGTCGCCCACCTCAGAGCAGTTGACGGTGAGGGGGATGGCGACCGCCGCGAGCGCTGCTCAGCTTCGCGACGAGTTCGGCGCCTGGCTTCGCGCACGCGGAGTCTCCGCACCGCAGACCAACGAGATCCTGTTGGCGGTCAACGAGGCGCTCGCCAACTGTGTCGACCACGCCTACTCGGGCCATTCCGCGGTCGGCACGATGGCGGTGCGCGCCGACTACGAGCCCGCCGCCGGGTGCCTGAGCATCTGCGTCACCGACCACGGCACGTGGCGCCAGCCCGGACACCAGTCCGCCGAGGACCGCCGGCGTGGCCGCGGTGTGGCGTTGATGCACGCGATGGCCGACCACTGCACGATCAACGGCCGCCACGACGGGACGACCGTGTGCCTGGATTATCGCTGCCGCGGCATCAGGTGAGGATCGTCACCAACAGGTAGATCGCCGTCGCGATGAACAGCGCGACGAACAACAGCACCACCACAAAAGTCACCACCGCGCGCGGCGTGAGGTTGCGGCCGGCGGCCGGATCCCGATTCGAGGTCGCGCTGGTCTGCGCGGAATCCGGCGGGGTGTCACCGGGGGCGACATCCCCGGCGCTGTTCACGCCGGGGACGTCGCGCGGATCCGGATCCGGAGGTAGCGCGGTCACAGGTCGCCCTTGGCAGCTTGGCGCTTGACCTTCTCCGTCTCACTGAAATTCTCCAGCTTGTCGGCGTGCGCCCGCGCACCCGCTGCCGCACTGCGCTTGTCGGAAGCGTCCTCGAGCTGCGCCTCGGCGACCTTGACCTCGGCCTTCTCGGCGGCGCGGCTGCGGTTCACCGCGCTCTGTTTGGACTTCTCCACCGACTGCGCCTTCTGATCGGCGGCCTCGTCGATGCGCTCCTTGGCCTGCGACGTGCGCTTCGCGGCGTTCTCGGCGGCGGCCCGCTTCTTCTGCTCGGCCTGCGCGCGGGCCTGCTTCTCGCGTTCCTCGGCCTCCTTGCGGGCCTGCTGCGGGGCCGCGGTCGCCTTGTCGCGCTTCTGCCGCAGCTCATCGGCGGCCGCGCGGCGCTTCTGCTCGGCCTCCACGTCGAGGCGCGAGGCCTCGGCCAGTTCGACGGCCCGCTCGATGCGGGCCACACCGGCCTGCTCCAGGTCGCGGTCGCGCAGCAGGCTGCCGACGGTCGCGTCCAGCGAGCCGAAGGCCCGCTCGAACAGCAGCCGGCGCGGTTCCTCGGTGTCCATCCGGGAGATGACGCCGCTCTCGAACAGTTGCAGCGGTGTGCGGGCGATGCGGTATTGGATTCGCAGCAGGGCGAACGGAAGGTCGGTGACAGCCATCGTGACTCCTTGAGGTGGGGGTTGCGGTACAGGTCGGGACCGGCTCAGGCCGGGTCGGTGTCCTCGGCGCGCTGCCGCAGGCGGTCGGCGCGGGCCTCGGCCTCGGCGGCCTCGCGGTTGGCCTCGGTAAACTCGGCGGCGGCCTCGCGGTATTCACCGGCCGCCTCGACGACCTGCTCGCGCTGTTCGGCGCGGGCCCGGACCGTCTCCTGGGCGACCTGCGCCTCGGCCTGCACCTGGCCGCGCGCGGCGTCGCGACGGCCCACCTCCTCGGCGGCTTCGCGCTGGGCCGCCTGATCAGCGCGCACCTGGGTCTCGGCACTCGCGGCGCGCACCTCGGCGGCCGCGCGTTCCTGCGCGCCTTCGAGCTGCGCTTCATTGGCCTGCGCCTGGGCCTGCGCGGCCTCGGCGTCGGCCTCGGCCTCCTTGCGGCTGGCTTCGCGGCGCTCCTTGGCTTCGGCCTGCTCGAGCTGGCCCTCCGCCGTCAACGAGTCATTGCCGGTGACGGCGCCCGCCAACTCCTTGGCCTTGCCCTTCACCGACTCCACAATGCTCTTGCGGGTCTGGGCGGCCTTGTCGTCCTGGGACATCTCGCTCCTTCTGGGATCGGCATGAACTGCCTGCATACCCAGCCGAAGACGAGCTACACGGGAGCGACGTACGTCACACCGCAGCCACGGGGCGGCGGTCGGTGCGTCAGCGGGTCGCGCCGTTGATCGCCGGTGCGTCGATCATGCCGCGCTCGACGCCCCACATCGTCGCGATGGCGCGGTACTCGCCGGTCTCCATCAGGTGTTCCAGCGCCCGCTGCAGCGGCTCGGCCATCCCGGAGTCCTTCGCGACCGGCCAGCCGTACGGGGCGGTGTCGAACACGTCGCCGGCGGGCACCAGGTCGCCCCGGCTGAGCTTGATCGCGAAACCGGTGACCGGCGAGTCGGCCGACATCGCGTCCACCTCGCCTCTGATCAACGCCGCGGTGACCTCGTCCTGACTCTTGTGGACCACCATCTCGATCGCGGGCATCCCCGCGGCCGTGCACTGGTCGCTCTTGGCGGGCAGCTCCTCGGTGGCCTGCAAAGTCCCTTCCGCCACACCCACTCTCAGACCGCACGCGGCGTTGGGCCCCAGCGCGGTACCGGGGCGGCGGGCCCACTGGGTGCCGGCTTCGAGGTAGGTGACGAAGTCGACGAGCTCCTCGCGTTCGCTGGTGTCGGTGACCGAGGACATCCCGAGGTCGTAGGTGCCGTCGACGACGGCGGGCAGGATCGTCTCGAACGGGGTGTCCCGGTAATCCGGGACCAGGCCCAGAACCCGCGCGATCGCGTTCATCAGCTCGACGTCGAACCCGACGAGCTGACCGTCGGCGTTCTTGAACTCCATCGGCGCGTACGGGACGTTCACCCCGATGACGAGGCGCCCGGTGTCGCGGACCTCGGCCGGCACCGTCGCGGCGACCTCGGGGACCGCACCGGCGGGCAACGGGGAATCGGCGTCGCCGTTCCAGGGTGCCCACTGCCACACGCCGATTCCGGCCGCGGCGAGGACGACCGCGGCGACGGCCGCGGCGATCAGCGGTTTGCCCGGGCGCTTGCGTTCCGCGCGGACCGCCGCGTGCCGGGATCCGCTGCCGCGCCGGGCCGGCGCGTTCAGCGCGCGCTTGGCGGCTTCGGCGAGTTCCCCGGCCGTCTGGTACCGCTGGGCCGGCTTCTTGGCCATGCCCTTGGCGATGACCTCGTCGAACGCCGCGAGCCGGGAATCCACCTCCGACGGCTGCGGGATCGGTGAGACCATGTGCCCGGCGATCTGCTGTTCGAGGCTCTCGGCCGGATAAGGCCTTGCGCCGGTGAGACATTCGTAGAGGACACAGGTCAGCGCGTAGATGTCGGAACGCGCGTCGACCTCGCCGCCTTCGAACCGCTCCGGGGCCATGTACGCGAGCGTGCCGAGCGTGCTGCCCGCCGTCGTCAGCCCCTTCTCCCCCGCCGTGCGGGCCAGGCCGAAGTCGATCAGGTACACGAAGTCGCGGTCGGTGATCAGGATGTTGGACGGCTTGATGTCCCGGTGGATCAGCCCGAGCCGGTGTGCCGCATCGAGTCCGTTGGCGACCTGCTCGACGATCATGACGGCGAACGGGGCGCCGAGCGGCTTGTCCGCCTCCTGCAGCATGGTGCCCAGATTGCGGCCTTCGATCAGCCGCATGTCCAGGTAGAGGCGGCCGTCGATCTCGCCGTAGCCGTGGATCGGGACGATGTGCGGATCGTTGAGTCCGGCGGCGGCCTGGGACTCGCGGCGGAACCGGGCCTTGAACGTCTCGTCCTGGGCCATGTGGTGCGGCAACACCTTCAGCGCGACCACGCGGTCGGTTTTGGTGTCGTAGGCCTGGTAGACCTCGCCCATCCCGCCCTGGCCGATCAGCTTCTGGAGTCGATAGTGCCCGAAGGGTGTCGCATTCACCGGTGCTCTCCTCGGCTGCGGCCTATCGGACTCTCGACGGAAGCTCGTTCACGTTTGCCGGGGCTGCCCGGACGCAGGTCAGATCGCCTCATCGCCGGTTGCCCGAATTGGACGTGCCGGTGCAGGACGACGCCACCGCGTGCTGTAAGGGTGCAGCATTCTTACCACGCGTGGGCGTCAGAAGAGCGGTGTCGACCCATGCCGACGATGTCGATGTGAGGCCCGGCTGCGCCGATACCGCGCCGCGGCACCCGGTCCAGGCGATCTACCAGGACTTTTCCGCGCCGTCGGCGGGCAGTCGTCAGAGCCGGTACATCTCCCGGCGCATCGCCGAGTTCTCCAGGAATGCGTCGCGAGCTGGGGCGTAGCTGCGACGTTCGCGCCGGCCGGCGCCGGGTGTGCTCTCGTCGACCGCGAGCGCCACCGCGGTCGGCGTGCGTCTGAACAGTCCGGTCAGGGTCCATCGCGCCCAGGGTCGGAATCCGGCGATCGAGGCCATATGCGTCACCTTCCTTGCACTTTCCTTTCCGCAACGTAACATAAGATTTTGAAGTGGCCAACAGATTTCTCAGTACAGGTAGGGAACGGGAGTGCGATGAGTAGGCTTGCCGACGTGTCGCGACGCACCTATGGCCAGTTCTGCGGGCTCGCCCACGCCCTCGACGTCGTCGGCGAGCGGTGGACGCTGCTGATCGTGCGGGAGCTCGCGTCGCGGCCGAAGCGCTACACCGAGCTCGCCGACGCGCTCGCCGGCATCGGAACCTCGCTGCTGGCCACCCGTATGCGGCAGCTGGAGTCCGACGGCGTCGTCCAGCGGCGCCTCGCGCTCGACCAGCCCGGATCGACCGTCGTCTACGAACTATCCAGCGCGGGAAGGGAACTCGCATCGGCGATCGTCCCGCTCGCGGTTTGGGGTGCGCGCCACCAGATGTCGGACGCCGACGCCTGCGAGGAGATGTTCCGCGCCGAGTGGCTGTTGAGCTATCTGGCCGCCGACTTCCGCCGCGACGGTCCGCACGACCTCGACGCGGTCTACGAATTCCACATCGACGACAGCGTGGCGCACCTGCGGCTGCACGACGGCGCCGTGACGGTGATCCCCGGCCCGCCTCCGACACCGGGCGACGTGACCGTGCGGGCGTCGGCGCCGACGGTGGCCGCCATCGTCGGGCGCAATATCGCCCTCGGCGACGCGGTCGCCGACGGCCGCCTCGAGACCTCCGGGGACCCGACCGCGATCGCGGCGCTGGTCACGGTGATCGAACGGCATCTCGCCCGATGAATCAGGAGGCTCCATGACAGATCAGCCCATCGACGCCGCGCATCCGCCCGACGCGATGCTCGCGGTGGTCAACCCCACGCTGCGATTTCTGCTCAAGACCCCGCTCGGCGGGCTCATCGGTGACTTCATGCTCGTCAGCTTCACCGGCCGCAAATCCGGGAAGCGCTACTCCACACCGGTCAGCGCGCACCACCTCGACGGGGACCTGTACGTGGTGCTGGAGGCGCAGTGGAAGTACAACTTCCGCGACGGCGCCGACGCCGAGGTGTCCTACCGGGGCAAGACGCGCACGATGCGCGGCGAGCTGATCACCGACCGGTCGGCGGTCGCCGCGATCTGCGAACGCGTCGCGACGTCCTACGGCCCCAAGAAGGCGCAACGCCAGATGGGCATGACGTTCCGCGACGACCGGCTGCCGACGGCCGCCGAGTGGGAGGACGCCGTGGACCGGATGAAGATCGCCACGATCAAGCTGACCCCGAAAGCCTAGATCTTCCGCCGAAATTGCATTCCGGCAGACCTCTACTCGCAAAACCTCTGCTGGAATGCAATTTCGGCGCTCAGACCGGGGTGACCAGCTGTCCCGTCCGTAGGAAGCTGTCCAGGTTGCGCACCGTCAGCTCCTCCATCGCAGCCCGGGTCTGCACCGTCGCGCTGCCGACGTGCGGCAGCAGCACGACGTTGTCGAGGCCGAACAACACCTCGGGCACCTTCGGCTCCTCGGCGAACACGTCCAAACCCGCTCCGGCAAGCCGCCCTTCGGTCAGGGCGGCGACCAACGCGTCCTGGTCGACGACGCTGCCGCGGGCGATGTTGATCAGATAACCCTGCGGCCCCAGCGCGTCGAGCACCTCGGCGCTGACCAGTCCCCGGCTCGCATCCCCGCCGGCCGCGGCGACCACCAGCACGTCCACCGCCGCCGCCAGTTCCGCCGCCGACGGGAAGTACCGGTACGGCGAATCCGCTACCCGGTGCCGGTTGTGGTAGCTGATGGTGCAGCCGAAAGCCTTAAGCCGCAACGCGATCGCGGTCCCGATGCGACCGAGTCCGATGATGCCCACCGTGGAACCGCTGACATCGCGGGTCAGCGGGAACATGCCGTCGACCGGCCAACGGCCTGCCCGCACATAACGATCCGCGGCGGAGAACCGCCGCATGGTGTCGATCATCAAGCCGACCGCGGTGTCGGCCACACAGTCCGTCAGGACGTCGGGGGTGTTGCTGACCCCGATCCCGCGGGCGTGCGCGGCCTCGACATCGGTGGTGTCGTAGCCGACGCCGAAGTTCACGATGGCGCCCAGATTCGGCAGCGCCTGGATCAGGCCGGCGTCGACTCCCACACCCCCCGAGGTCACCGTCGCGGTGAACTCCTGGCCGTGCTCGGCGAGGAACGCCGCGCGATCCTCAGGGTCGGCGGGCAACCGCCTGGCCGCGTAGTCGTCGGCGAGGCGCCTCGTCAGCGACGGCATCAGAGGCCCGACCTGCAGGACGTTGTGCGCGGTGCTCATGGGGCCCACGCTAGGGCGAGCCGGGCGGATGGTCCATTGCCGCCAGCACCCAACGGGCGCTGCCGAATACCGCTACCAGGGCTTCGGCTCGTGGAACCGGTTGATGATCGGGATGCGCTCGATGATCCGGTCGCGCAGCCGCGGCGGCTGCACCGGCTGCTGCGGGATCATCGGGGCCTGCACGGGCGGCACGTAGGCCGGCGCCACCGGGGCGGGCGGCACATACTCGGGCGCGGGCGGCATCACCGGTGCGGGTGCCAGCGGCTCCTCGTAGACCGGGGCCGGGGCCTGCGGGACGACCGGCGCAGCCTCGGGCAGCGGCATCTCGACGGCGACCGGTTCGGCGACCGGCGGCGGGGGCGGCGGAGCGGGGACGGCCTCGGGTTCGCGCGGGGCGGCCTTGGCCGGCGTCGGCGTGCTGGTGCTCGGCGCAGGTTCGGCGGCCGGTTCGCTGACCGCGCGCGCCATCTGCGGTGCGGGCCGCTCGGGGGTCAGCGTCATGCCGATCGCCACCGACAGCGAGACCACGAACGTCACCACCGCCGCGGCCAGCACCGAGGCCAGCGCCGCGGTCGGGGTAAACCGGCGAGCCACCGGAGTGTCGTGCGCATCCAGGATCGACACCGCCGACGCCGACGCGAGCGCCGCACCGCGCGCCAGCGCCAGGTGGGCTTCGTCGGCCGAAAGGATCGGCGCCTCGATCTCTTGTTCCAGCGCCGCCATCACGCCGCTGACGTCACCGGATCCGAGGACGAACACCACGTCGGGCGCCAGGGCGCCGACGTCGGTGAGTGCGGCGGCGTCGACGCGGTCGGCGGTCACACCGTCCGGGGTCACGGTGGCGATCAGCGACGAGCCGGGCTCGGCCACGCACACCACGAGCCGCTCGCAGCCGGCGATGTCGGCGATGCCGCGGGCCAGCGCCTCGGCGGCTTCGACGTCGGAGACCGCGATGACGTTCTCGACGCCGCGGTCGGTGAAGGCTTGCCAGACCGCGCTGACGGTCTCTTCGGCGGCGATGTCCCAGGTCAGGCCCACTGCGTGTACCGAGCGCTCAAGCAGTCGATCGACCAGGGCGGCCGCGTCGAACTGATCGTCGACGTTCGTCGCGCCGCGCTCGACGATGAGGCTTTCCCCGGTCGTCGCGCCGTCGACAAGAACCCAGCGCACCGATGACGACGCCATCGACAAACCGAGTACGAGGTCCATGTATAGCTACCTATCTATAACGACTAGGCCTCGACATTACCTCTAGGGCTCGACACGGCACAGTCGGTCGTCTATGGGCCGGCCGCTCGATCAGCCGGGTTCGACGCGAAGTCTGCGGGAGAACTCGGTGGGGGTGCATCCGGCGACCCGGGTGAACGCCGTCGTGAACGCGGTCGGCGACTGGTAACCCACCCGCTGCGCGAGTTGCGCGATGGACAACGTCTCCGCGCGCAGCAGGCCTTTGGCCACTGCGACGCGCCACTCCAGCAGGTACTGCATCGGCGGCATTCCCATGGTGCGGGTGAACCTTTCGGCGAAGACGGCGCGCGACACCGCCGCGGCGCGGGCCAGGCCCTGCACCGTCCAGCCGTGCGCGATGTCGGCGTGCAATGCGCGCAACGCAGGGGCGAGCACCGGATCGGCCAGCCCGGTGAGCAACCCCCGCTGCCTGCCCGCCAGTTCCGGCGCGGCCGCCACCCGGGCCGCCTCGATGAGCAGCACCTCGACGAGTCGCTGCAGGATGATGTCGCGGCACACGCCGTCGTCGTCGGCCTCCTCGGTGATCAGCTCGACGAGCAGGCTCAGCCGCGTCGCACCCGGTTGGTCGGCGCGCACGTGGATCACCGGCGGGAGCAGCGCGACCAGCAGCCCGGCGTTGGCGGGATCGAACCGGAAGTAGCCGCCGAGCATACGCATCTCGACCGGATCGTCGGCGTCGCCGTGACGGGTGTGCCGCGAGTGGTCCAGCGGGCTGAACGCCGGCGCCTCGCCGCCCGCGGCCGCGCGGAGCGTGAACTCCGGGGTCTCGGGCAGCAACAGGAAGTCGCCGCGGGTCAGTTCGACGGCGCCGAGTCCGTCGGCCTCCAGCACGCACGACCCCTGCAGCATCAGGCAGAACGCGGGGTCGCCGTAGCGCGGTTTGCGCACTCCCCACTGTCCGCCGCCGGTGATGACCTTCGACAGCACGGCTTCGGGGCGCAGCAGCGACATCAACACGTCCATCGGGTCGGTGTCGCGCACACCGCAGACGCTAGCGCCGCGGTGTGCCTGCCCGCACCCGTCAGGTCATCCGGCCAGCGCGACCGCGTCGGCCCCGGCGGCGTAGCGCAGCCGGTCCGAGGTGTCGGTGGCCGCCCGGTACACGACGTCGGCGACGTCCTCGGGAGTGGTGTGCGGGCCTGGGGTCTGGAAACCGTCGAACACCGGCGCCGCGAAGGGCTGGTCCTCCTCGGGGATGAGCCCGGCCATCCGGTGCACGCCGTTGCTGGTGAACTGGGTGCCGGGGCCGTAGCCCGGTTCGACGAGTTTGGCTCGCACGCCGAAGAATCCGAGCTCCAGCGCCAGCGATCCGGTGAAGCCCTCGATCGCGGCCTTGCTCGCGGTGTAGGCGGCGGCCAGCGGCATCGCGGCCAGCGTCACGCTGGACGTCACGTTGACGACGACGCCGCTGCGGCGTTGCCGCATCTGCGGCACCACCGCCTGTGTCATGGCCATCACGCCGAAGGTGTTGGTCTCGAACAGTTCTCGCACCGTCGTCATCGGAGTGGCCTCGAATGCGCCGACCGCACCGATCCCCGCGTTGTTGACCAGCACGTCGATCGTGCCCGCCGCCGCGACCGCGCCCGTGACGCTGTCGGGATCGGTCACATCGAGGGCGAGCAGCCGAAGATTGTCGGAGGCGGGCAGAAGGCCGGGCCGCGGAGTCCGCATGGTGGCCACGACATTCCACCCCTCGTCGAGGAAGCGCAGTGCCGTCGCGAGACCGTAGCCGGACGAACACCCTGTGATGAGAACGGTTGTCATGCGGCAAAGCTATGGCCGCTCGGCGGCCGGTTCAACGCCGTGGCGTCCGGGATTCCTTCGCGATCGTCTTGGATTCGGTATCGGTCGCCTCGGTGCCGGTGTCGGAGTCGGTCTGACCGGTTTCGGTGTCGTCCTCGCGCCCGGTGTCGTCCTCGGACTCTTCGTCGACGGCCTCATCGGCGGCCTCATCGACGGTCTCCTCGGCGGCCTCATCGGCGGTGGTCTCGGCGTCACGTGCGGCGCGGTCACGGTCGCGGGGCTTGCGCGCATCGACCTCGACGTCGGATTCCGTCGTCTCGGGCTCCTCGGCGATGTCGGCAGCCGCGGCGGGTTGGGGCGCCGCGTTCGTTTTCTCAGCGCTGACAGGTTTGACCAGACCGGCCCGCGCCGGCTGACTGTAATCGGTTCTGTCATAGGATGATTCGATGAACGTGCGCAGCGGAGCATCCAGGGCGGCCATCGCCGCGTCCGACAGGAACGGGTCCAGCGGCATCAGCAGCGGGATCGGATAGGTCTTGATCACGTAGTAGTGCGTGTTGGACCCGGCGTCGTACTGGTAGTAGGCCGGATCTCCGGAGTCCCGCGCGGCGGCCAGATCGGCGGCGGTCAATTCGGTCTGGGTGGGGCTGTGCACCAGGATCGTTCCCATGATCGCGTTCAGCACGGCGACCGGGTTCCACACGTAGCGGGGAAAGTCGGACCAACCGTCGTACTGGCGGGTCACGTCGATGGTGAGGTCGCCGTTGTTCGGGGTGGCGCCGCCGAAGGTGACGTCGAGCAGCGGGATCTTCGCGCCGTCGAACCGTTGCATCACACCGCCGTTCGGGCGTCCCGGGTTGCCGACCAGTAGATACACATTGCCGGTGTGCGTCTCCTTGTACACCGAGGCGGCCACCGCGCCCTGCGAGAAGCCGAACACCACGTCACCGGCGGAGAGCTGGTGCCCCGCAAGCAGTTCGACACCCTCGGCGACCGAGTCGTCGTAGGTCAGGTCCCGGAACCCGCCGTGCGAGAACGGCCGGAAGGTGGCGCTGTAGGGCACCAGCCGGTATGCCGAATCCGGTGGTGTCACACCGGAACCGTCGACGACCGCGCCGATGAAATCCTCGAATTGCTGCTCGGTCGGCACACCACCGATGTTCGTGCCGCGCAGATAGTGCAGCGACGCCATCAGTTGCGGGCCGGCCGGGATCGTCGGCGCGGCGCCGATCACCGCGGCACCGGCGAGGGCCATCGCGATCACGGCCGTCCCGCCCCCACCCCGAGCGCGTTCGCTGTCAGCGCGCCGCGAACCACGCGCCCAGCGTGCGAGACCTCTGGCGGTCCACCCCTTCGCCATCCAGTTCCCCTTCCCCACCCGGGCTCGCACACCGCGAACCGACGAGCGAGCGTGAGCATACGCGCAGATGTTTGCTCGGTAGCGGAGAACCAGCGCCGCGGTCGATGCACGAAGCCGATCTTGATGCAGCACAGCACGCGATTTATGACCATCGGGCGGAAACTCTGGCTGTCGGCGGGTGCGGGAAATACAGTTTGCTTGACACCGGACCGTCCCGAGGCTGCGGTCCCGCGTGCAGGAGGAGGGGACATGGGGGTTACTCCCGAGGGCTCAGGCAACGGGCGGTCGCCGAGCGGGTCCGCACGCCATGTCGGCCGGGTCGGCGGGTTGGCGTTTGCTCTCGGCGTCGGGGCGGCCCTGCTGACCGGGACGGCGGTGGCCTCGGCGGAGACGTCGGAGTCGAGTTCGGTCTCGGCCAGTGCGTCGGCGTCGGACAGCCCGTCGGACAGCTCGACGCAGCGGCAGTCCGCGAAGCCACAGCTCGGATCGCGGACCGCCGCCGAACGCCCGGACCGGTCCGACTCCGAGGACTCGGACTCCCGGGACTCTGATGCCGATGCCGATGCCGAAGATGGCACCTCGACACGAAACAGTAAGCAGGACAGAGATACCGCACCGCGCACCGCGATCCCGGTCGACGAGGCAGACGACGCCGAGGACGCGGTCGACGACACCGTCGTCCAGGAAGCCGACGCGGAGGCCGACGAGCCGTCGTTCTTCGAGCAGCTCTTCAACAACAAGACCCCGAGCATCACCCACGACGCGACGGAGGACACCGTCATCGAGGGCACGGTCGTCGGCAACCTGCACCCGCAGGACCCCGACTCCACCCGCCTGACCTACACGGCCACCCGCCCGACCCACGGCACCGTCACCATCGCCGACGACGGCACGTTCGTCTACACCCCCGGCACGACCTACACCGGCCAGGACAGCTTCCAGGTGACCGTCAGCGACGCCCGCGACGGATTCCACATCCACGGCGCCGCCGGTCTGCTCAACCTGTTCACCTTCGGCCTGCTCGGCAGCAGCGGCCACCGCTCGACACAGAGCGTGTTCATCGGCTCGGAGCGCGCGACGGTGGTGTCCGGGCTGAACTCGCCGGTGGACTTCCGTTTCCTGCCCGACGGCCGCATCCTCGTCGCCGAGAAGAACGGGGCGATCCGCGTCGTCGAGAACGGCGTGCTGCGCACCGATCCGCTGATCACCCTCGCGGTGCGCACCGAGACCGAACGCGGTATCGGCGGGCTGGCCGTCGACCCGGACTTCAGCATCAACGGCCGCCTGTACGTCGCGTACGTCGCCGCAGACACCACCCGGAACACGTTGTCGCGCCTGGTCGTCGACGGCAACACCGCGACGCTGGACCAGATCCTCGTACAGTCCACCCTGACCGCGGCGCCCAACCACCACGGCGGCGCGCTCGGCTTCGGCCCGGACGGCGCGCTGTACTGGGGCGTCGGTGACAACGCGAGCGGGTCGAACGCGCAGAACCTCGACAACATCCACGGCAAGATCCTGCGACTGAACACCGACGGCAGCGTGCCCGACGACAACCCGGTCATCGACGGCCGGCGCACCCTGATCTACGCCTACGGTCTGCGCAATCCGTTCCGGCTGACGTTCACCCCGACCGGCGAACTGCTGGTCGCCGACGTCGGCAACGCGGCGTTCGAGGAGGTCAACAAGATCACCGCCGGTGGCAACTACGGCTGGCCCAATGCGGAGGGGCTGTGCACCAGCAACTGCGCGGGCAAGATCGATCCGATCTACACCTACCCCCGCGAGGGCGGCGCGGCGATCACGTCGGTGGTCGTGCACCGCGGCAAGGTGTTCATCGCCGACACCGTCAAGGGCTGGATCAGGACCCTGACCTGCACTCCGGGCTACACGTCGTGCGGTGACGTGACCACGTTCGACCCGAACGCCGGAGCGACCGTCGTGCTGGCCGAAGGTCCCGACGGCGCGCTGTACCAGCTGGTCTATCAGCCGGGGCGGCTGGTGCGGATCGACCTGGCCGACCCCAGCGATCTGAGCCGGGTCTGACGCGGAGGTTTCAGATCGGCTCCCGGCGGGAAACTCGCTGTCTTGCCGGTGGGAGGAGCGAGATGGTGGGTGGAAAGCAACGTGCGACAGTGCGGCCGAGGACTCTGAGCCGGCTGGCCGAGTTCTTCCGGACCGGATACCCGCCTGAGGTGCCGTCGACCGGGTTCGTGCCGTTGTTCGCGTTGCTGCCGCCCCGCCAGAGCAGCTGACCCGGAGCCGGGTCAGGCTGCGGCGCGCACCAATTCGACGACCGGGATGACGCGCGTCGTTCTGCGCTGGTATTCACCGAACTGCGGTTCGAGCGCGACGTGCTTGGCGTAGATCTCGTCGCGCTCGGCTCCCTGGAGAACGCGCGCGGTGGCCTGGTAGGTCTCGGTGCCGAGCTCGACCGTGACGGCCGGATTGGCGACCAAATTGCGATACCAGTCCGGGTGGGTGTCCGAACCGCCCTTGCTGGCGAAGACGTAGACCCGGCCGTCGTCGAGCAGCGCGACCAGCGGGGCGATCCGCTCGATGCCGGACTTGGCGCCGATGTGGTGCACGAGGACCAGCGGTTTGCCCTCGAACACGCCGCCGGCCGTGCCTCCGGTGGAGCGGAACTCGTCGATCACCTGACGGTTCATCTCGTCGAATGCTTTTTTGTCCATGGCGGGTATGGACCGCCGGCGACGCCCCGATATTCCCGAACGCAAATCAGGCCCCCTCGAAAGGGGGCCTGACCAGTGTGGCAGGTACAGGATTCGAACCTGTGTAGGCGTTAGCCGACGGATTTACAGTCCGCTCCCATTGGCCGCTCGGGCAACCTGCCGGGGTACTGCATGCGCGGTACAGCGCGCACAGCAGGATATAACGAACCCATACCCCCACAACAAATCGCCAGGGTGGTTTGGCTGTCGCCACGGCCTGCGACCAAGATGGTGGCAAGCATCAACACCGCGAGGGAGGGACGATCCAATGGCGGATTCATCGTTCGACGTCGTCAGCAAGGTCGACCGCCAGGAGGTCGACAACGCGCTCAACCAGGCTGCCAAGGAGCTGGCGACCCGGTTCGACTTCCGCGGCACCGACACCACCATCGAGTGGCAGGGCGAAGAGGGCATCATCCTCGTCTCGTCCACCGAGGAGCGGGTCAAGGCCGCCGTCGACGTGTTCAAGGAGAAGCTGATCCGTCGCGACATCTCGATGAAGGCGTTCGATGCGGGCGACCCGCAGCCGTCGGGGAAGACCTACAAGGTGATCGGCAGTATCAAGCAGGGCATCTCCAGCGAGGACGCCAAGAAGGTCACCAAGCTGATCCGCGATGAGGGCCCCAAGGGCGTCAAGGCGCAGATCCAGGGTGACGAGATCCGCGTCAGCTCCAAGAAGCGCGACGATCTGCAGGCCGTCCAGGCCCTGCTGCGCGGCGCCGACCTCGACGTCGCGCTGCAGTTCGTCAACTACCGGTAGTTACGCCACCGCGCGTCGCAGCAACGTCATTTCGGCCTCCACGGCGGCTCCCCCACCCTAGGGTGATCGCCATGGCACCTGCGCAACGCGAACCCAAGGTTGTTGTTCTCGGCGGCGGCTCGTGGGGCACCACCGTCGCGTCCATCTGCGCGCGGCGCGGCCCGACGCTGCAATGGGTGCGCTCGCAGGAAACCGCCGACGACATCAACAACAACCACCGCAACAGCAAGTACCTCGGCGACGAGGTCGAGTTGGCGCACTCACTGAAGGCCACCACCGACTTCACCGAGGCCGCCGAATGCGCCGACGTGATCGTGATGGGGGTGCCGTCGCACGGGTTCCGGGGCGTGCTCACCGAACTCGCCACCCACCTGCGGCCGTGGGTGCCGGTGGTGTCACTGGTCAAGGGGCTCGAGCAGGGCACCAACTACCGGATGAGCCAGATCGTCGACGAGGTGCTGCCGGGCCACCCGGCCGGAATCCTGGCCGGCCCCAACATCGCCCGCGAGGTCGCCGACGGCTACGCCGCCGCGGCGGTGCTCGCGATGCCCGATCAGCACTTGGCCGCGAACCTGGGGAACCTGTTCCGCACCAAGCGGTTTCGCACCTACACCACCGACGACGTGACCGGCGTCGAGATCGCCGGCGCGCTGAAGAACGTGTACGCGATCGCCGTCGGCATGGGCTACTCGCTGGGCATCGGCGAGAACACCCGCGCGATGGTGATGGCCCGAGCGGTCAACGAGATGTCCAAGATGGGTGTCGCGATGGGCGGGCACCGCGACACGTTCGCCGGCCTGGCCGGGATGGGCGATCTGATCGTCACCTGCACCTCGCAGCGCAGCCGCAACCGGCACGTCGGCGAACAACTGGGCCAGGGCAAGACCGTCGAGGAGATCATCGCCTCGATGAACCAGGTCGCCGAAGGCGTCAAGGCCGCCAGCGTGATCATGGAGTTCGCCGAGAAGTACGGCATCTCGATGCCGATCGCGCGCGAGGTGGACGCCGTCGTCAACCACGGCTCGACCGTCGAGCAGGCCTACCGGGGACTGGTCGCCGAGAAGCCCGGCCACGAAGTGCACGGGTCGGGTTTCTAGCCGGTGGTGGGCCACACCCCGGACTGGTAGCTCAGCTTGAGCAACTTCAGGTAGATCAACGTCTGCACCTCGGTCACGGCCTCGATCGTGCGGATCGAGTCGTCGATGACGCTCAGCAGATGCGCGCCGTCGCGCGAGGTCACCTCGACCAGCACGTCATACGAACCGGCGGTGGCGACCGCGAACGTCACCTCCGGCACATCGCGCAGCGCTTCGGCGACCGCGTCGACGCCGCCCTGGGTCTTGACCAGAAGCATCGACGTGAACCTTCCCGGCCCGACCGGATTGGTGACGGCGACGATCTGCATGTGCCCCTGCTCGATCAGCTTCTGCAGGCGCTGACGCACGGTGGCCTCGGAGACGCCGACCTCCTTGGCGATCGCCGCGTAGGACTTGCGCCCGTCCGGTCGTAGCGAGTCGACGATCGCGGCCGACACCTTGTCCAGCGCGCCCTCGGCGTCTTCCGCCATCTTCCTCCCTTGACATTCACTACGGATTCCTCAATCTACACCCGCGATTCTCATGGATTCAGGAATCACAGCCACGAATTCTGTAGTTTTCCGCGACGAAACATGTGGAAAACAAACTAGGGTCATTGTTGTCGGAGTTTTGTTCGACCACATGAGGAACCAGCGATGACCACACGGACCGGATGGGTTCGCACCCTGCTGCCCGGCACGACGTGGCTGATCTGCTTCTACCTGGTTCCGCTCGGGTTGATTCTCGCCGCCGCGCTGGCCACCCCCGACATGATCGGGCGCCCGGTCTACGGCTTCAGCCTCGACAACTTCGCGCTGGTCTTCCAATCCACCTACCTGCCCGTGGTGGCCCGGACGTTCGGCTACGCCGTCCTGGCCACCGTCGCGTGCCTGCTCATCGGCTACCCCTGCGCCTATGCGATCTCGCGGTACGGCGGGCAGGCCAAACCGGCCTTGCTGCTGGCCGTGCTGGTGCCGTGGCTGGCCGACTACCTGATCCGGATCTACGCCTGGGTGCAGGTGCTGGGCCGCGAAGGCCCGGCCAACTCCCTGCTGCAACGGTTCGGACTCGGGCCGGTCAACCTGGTCGGCAATCCGTACGCGCTGATCCTCGGGCTGATCTACAGCTTCCTTCCGTTCATGATCCTGGCGGTGTTCCTCGCCGTCGAGCGCGTCGACTGGCGGCTGCTCGAGGCCGCCCAGGACCTGCACGCCGGTCCGTGGCGGGCCTTCAGCACCGTCGTCGTGCCGCTGACCACCGGCGGCATCGCCGCCGGCTGCCAGCTGGTGTTCCTGCTCAGCCTCGGCGATTTCGCCATCGCGCAATTCCTCGGCGGCTCGACCTATCTGATGGGCAACCTGATCCGCGACCAACTCGCCACCGCCGGGTCCCTGCCGTTCGGCGCGGCGCTGACCGCGACCCTGCTCGCCGGCATGGTGGCCTTCGTCGCACTCGCCGGTCTCGCCGTCGCGGCATACCGGACGCTACGTCGGACGCGGGTACACCATGGGTAGGCGCATGCCGGTCGGGCTGGCCGTCCTACTGGCCGCCACGCTGGTCTTCCTGGACCTGCCGCTGGCCGTGATCGTGTTGTTCTCGTTCAACTCCTCGTCCTCGCTGTCGGAGTTCGACGGCTTCAGCACCCGCTGGTATCAGCAGGCCGCCGGTAATCCGGACATCCTGGCCGCGCTCGGCCTCAGCCTCACCGTCGGGGCGGCGGCCACCGTGATCGCGGTGGTGCTGGGTTGCCTGCTGTCCTACGGATTCGTCTACGGGCGGCGCCGGGTGACGCGTCCCGTCGAGGCCGTCGCGATGTCCACGCTGGTCACCCCCGAGCTGGCCACCGCGGTCGGGTTGATGACGTTGTTCACCACCGCACAGCTGCCGCTGTCCACCGCGACGCTCATCATCGGGCATTCCACCTTCGTCCTGGTCTACGTCACGGTGCTGGTGGGCAACCGACTGCGAACCCTCGACCCGCGGCTGGAGGAAGCCGCGGCCGATCTCGGCGCGGGACGGGTGCGCACCTTCGCGACGGTGATCCTGCCGCAGCTGCGCTCGGCCATCGCGGGAGCGGCCGCACTGGCCTTCGTGCTGTCCTTCGGCGACTTCGTCACCTCGGTGTTCCTGTCCGGGACCGAGATCGCGCCGCTGCCGGTCCGCATCTACGGCATGCTGCGCTTCGGTCTGTCCCCCGAGATCAACGCGATCGGCACCGCGATGATCGTGCTCACCGTCGCACTCGGCGTCGCCGGCCTATGGCTGCAACGCGCCCGGAAAACCCCTGCTACACCCAAACCCTCTTCCCGACAACGACATAGGAGCACTCATGGTTAGAACGACGCGGCGCGATTTCCTGTTCATGACCGGTGCGGGCGCGGCCGCGATGTGGTTGGCCGGATGCTCGAAGGATTCGTCGTCCACGGCCACGCTCGAGCCGCCGAAGGCCGAGATCGACGGCGACCTGGCGTATTACGCACCGACCGGCTATGTGCCCGACGACGTGATCGCCGGATTCGAGAAGGAGTACGGCGTCAAGGTCAACCAGACCTACTTCTCGACGGTCGACGAGATGATCCAGAAACTCGGCGCCGGTGCCGCCTACGACATCACCTTCATGCCGTCCAACTTCTTCGCGCGCGCCACCGGCGCCAACCTGCTGCTGCCCATCGACCACGCTGTCATGAGCAACTGGTCCGAGGTCACCGACCTGTTCCAGGATCCGCCGTTCGAACCCAAGGCCGAACACCTCGCAGGCCCGTACGCGATGGGCGGGATCGGGCTGGCCTACCGCAAGAGCAGGGTCGAGGGTCTGACCGGATCGTGGAACGACCTGTGGACGCTCGCACCACGACTGGACCGGCGCGCGTTCATCTTCGACGACGTCACCGTGTCGATGACGATGGCACTGGCCCGCCTCGGACTGCCGACCGACACCAGCGACCCCGGCCAGTTGAACCAGGCCGCCGACTCGCTCATCGAATTACGGAGAAGCCTGGGAGGATTCGGCAGCTCGGCCGGGGAGAAACTGGCCAACGGCGAGGCCGACCTGTTGATGAACTACACCGGCGCGACGTTCTCGACGCTCAAGGAGGCGTCGTTCGCCGACGACATCGACTTCCAATTCTGCCGCGAGACATTGGCGTTCAACTCCGACTGTCTGGCGATCCCGGCGGCGGCGAAACACCCCGGCACCGGCCTGATGTTCGCCGACTATCTGTTGCGACCGGACAACATGGCCAAGATCGTCGACTTCGTCGGGTATCCGATCGCCACCAACGCCGGTATGGCCGCCTACGACAACCTGGTCGCGCAGTACCCGTTCCTGACCTATGACCAGACGGTGCTGTCCAATCCGGACGTGTGGCTGGCCTCCCTGCAGGATCAGCAGCTCACCGCCTGGAATCAGGCCTGGACCCGGGTGAAAGCGTCGGCGTGACGAACACCGCACGCGCTCACGTCGACGCCGACCGGTTGCGACGGCTGGTCGCCGCGACATACGCCGACCTGGCCGCGGAAACCACCGCACCTGCGTTCAGCGCCGCCGAGTACGAACGCAGGCGGCGGGCCCTGCAGGACGCCGCGCGCCTGGCCGGCCTCGATCTGCTCGTGATCAGCGCACCCGACGCGATGTGCTGGCTGCACGGCTATCAATCCCGTTGGTACCGAGCACAATCGTCGACCCGGTGGCCCCCGTTCCAGTGCACCGTCATGCACGTCGATTCGGGCCGGTACGTGGTCTACGACGTCGAGCACCACAGCTACCTGCTGCGGCGCACCTCCGTGGCGACCGATGTGGTGCTGTCCCGCGACGACGACGGCGACGCCGTGCTGCGGCTGATCGTCGACGACCTGAGCGCGCGCGGATGGCTCGGCGGCTGCGTGGGCATGGAATTCCACAGCCACGTGCCCAACCGCGCCACCAGCCAGATCGTCGACGCCGCACTGACGGCCCGCGGATGCCGGGTCGTCGACGCCAGCGCCGTCACACGGTCGCCGCGGCTGGTGAAGTCCCCCGACGAGATCGCGGTGATCGAACGGGCGGCCGCGATCTGCGACACCGGTCTGCGCGCGCTGCAGGCCGAGGTGCGGCCCGGGATGACCGAGAAACACGCTTGGGGACTGATGGTTTCGGCGATGGCCGCCGCCGGCGGCGAACCGGCCGCGCTGCACGAGTCGGTCGCGGTGGGCCCCATCGAACTCGGGCACGCCTACGCGTCGGACCGGCCGATCCGGCGCGGCGACGTGCTGTGCGCCGACCCCTGCGGGGTGGTGGACCGCTACCACGCCAACATCGAACGCTGGTACGTCGTGGGACAGGAACCGTCCGACGAGCTGTACCGGCTCGCGGCGATCGAGGCGGAGGCCTTCGCGATCCTGTGCGCCCGCGCCGGTGACGGGGTGCGGGTCGCCGACGTCACCGCCGAGATCGCGAACATGCTGCGCGACAACGGGTTATGGGGACTGCACAACTGGAACGGGGGTTACGAGCTGGGGCTGTCCTTCCCCCCGGACTGGGTCGGTGAGTGGACGTTCACCGTGGGCGAGCCCAGTGACGACGTGTTCCGGTCCGGTGTGGTCACCAACTACGAGAGCATCGTGCTGTACCCGATGATCGACACCGTGGTCTTCGGCGAGCACGGCGCCAGGACCCTGTCCGCTCTGCCCCTCGACGTTGCGCGGGCCGGATGACCGCCGACACGATATTTTTGGGCCGGGTGTTCACCGCGGACCCGGCGCGGCGCTTCGCCGAGGCGGTCGCCGTCACCGATGGCATCATCACCGCCGTCGGGGACCGGGCAGACGTCCTCGGCCACTACCGATCCGGCACCACCGAGATCGTCGACGCGGCCGGCCTGATCTGCCCGGCATTCCACGACGCGCACATCCACCTGCTGGAGGGGTCGGTGTTCGACCTGTGGGTGAACCTGCACGACACCGATCCGTCCGAGTACCTGCCCGTGATCGAACAGGGCACCCTCGCGTTGCCCGACGGCGCCTGGGTGCGCGGCGGCGGCTGGTCGATGTCGGCGTTCCCCGGCGGCAATCCTGCCGCTGCGGCGCTCGATGCGGTGACCGGTGCACGGCCGGCATACCTGACCGCACGCGACGGACACAGCGCCTGGGTGAACTCCGCGGCATTGCGGCTGGCCGGAATCGACGCGCGCACAACCGATCCCGCCGGCGGCCGGATCGAACGCGACGACCGGGGCGAACCGACGGGCGCATTGCACGAGACCGCGATGAAACTGGTCAACACCCACGTCCCGGAGATCACGGCCGACGAGTGGGCCGCGGCCCTGTCCGCGGGCCAGCGCTACCTGCACTCGCTGGGCATCGTCGGCTGGCAGGACGCCCGGCTGAACGCCCCGATGCTGCACGCCTACCTGGAAGCCGAATGCACCGGAACATTACGGGCACGGGTGACCGCGGCCCTGCACTGGGATCCGCGCAGGGGCCTGCAGCAGATCTCGGAACTGTGTGAGCTGCGGGACCTGGCCGGCGGACCGCTGGTCGGTGCGAGCATGGTGAAGATCTTCGTCGACGGCGTGGTCGAGAACCAGACCGCCTCGCTGCACGAGCCGTACCGCTGCAGCCACTCCCGCGGCGTGCCGCTGTTCGACCCCGCGCAACTCCAGGACGCGATCGCCGCATGCGTCGACGCGGGATTCTCGGTGCACGTGCACAGCATCGGCGATGCGGCCACCACCGCAGCCCTCGATGCGTTCGAGCGCAGCGGCGACCCCGAGTCGGGGCTGCGGCACCAGATCTGCCACCTGCAACTGATCCGCCCCAGCGACATCCCGCGATTCGGTGCGCACGGCGTCATCGCCAACGTCCAGGCGCTGTGGGCGTGCCGCGACGAGCAGAACGTCACGCTGTGCCGGCCGGTCCTCGGGGACGACCGCTTCGAGGCTCAATACCCGTTCGGTGACTTGGCCCGGGCGGACGCCACGCTGGCGTTCGGCAGCGATTGGCGGGTCAGCACCCCGAACCCGTTGCCGCAGATCGAGGTCGCGGTCACCCGGCGCCCGCCCGGCGACCCCGACGCGGCCCCGCTGGGTCCGGCTCAGTCGCTGGACCTGACCACCTGCCTGCTCGGCTTCACCCGCACCGCGGCCTACGCGGCCGGCGTCGACGACCGCAGTGGGTCGTTGACCGTCGGCCGCGACGCCGACATCGTCGTGCTCGACACCGACCCGTACACCGTCGAGGATCACCAGATCGGCGGGATCGCCGTGGCCGCCACCTATTTCCGCGGTGAGGCGGTGTACACGGCCTAGTTGAAGTACGGGTTGGTTCCCTCGGGACGCGCGAGCAGCGGGTTGATCGCGTTGACCCACGTCGCCTCCGGCGTGACGACGAAGCCTGCCTGGTTGCCGCTGTCCAGGCATGCGGTCACCACGCCGTCGCCGCCGCAGCTGACCGTGCCGAAGCTGATCCGGGTGTTCGGCGGCAGCTCGTTGACCGGTTCGGCGACGATGGGCTGACCCGCCGTCCCGAAGCCCGGCGGGACGCCGGCGCGACCGCTGACCAGGTTCGCGCCGTTGGGTGCGCCCGGCAGCACGCCGCTGCACCCGTACGGGCCGGACCGCTGCACCATGCACGTCAGCCCGGCGGTGGTGAACGCATACGCCGCGCCCTGATGCACGGCGAAGTTCTGCGGGTTCGCCGGCGCGTAGGCGTTGACGTTCGGCACCGGCGGAGGCGGTGGGGGCGCGGGCTGCGCCCCGGCCAGGCCGGGCGCGGTGAGAACGCCTGCCGCGGCGACGCACGCGGCGGCAACAACAGATCGGCTCAGCACCATCACAGCCTAAGTGTCGTCACCGGGGGCGGCAGTGTTTCAGAACGCGTACGACGTCGTCGGGCTGATGACGAAGCCGGACTGGTTGTAGGTGTTCACACACGACGTCGAGAAGCCGTCGTTTCCGCAGCTCACCGTCTTGAAGCTGAGCCGGGTGTTCGGCGGCAGGGCCGGGGCGTTCTCGACGATGCCGTACATCGGCCGCGCGGAGTTGGCGAAGCCCACACCGCCGGCGGCGTTTCCGGTCACCAGATTGGCGCCGTTGGGCGCCCCCGGCAACGGGCCGCTGCAGCCGTAGCTGCCTGACCCGCGGTCCAGCACGCAGGTCACCCCGTCCAGCGCACTGAACACGTACCAGGCCCCGTCGTGGGCGGCGTAGTCCTGCGGGTTCGCCGGTGGCATCGCATTGATGTTCGGTGGCTGCGCCGAGGCGACTCCGGACATGCCGAGCACCGCCGCGGCGGCGCCGACCGAAACGATCATGATTCTGCTCAGCACGGACCACACCTTAAACGGGTGTCGACGCAGGCGCAGGTCCCGACCGAAAGTCTGACGGGGGTGTCAGTAGTAGCCGGGGCCGTCCCGGTGTCCGGGGCCGGCCATCGCCTCCAGCCGCGCGATGCGGTCGGCGATCGGCGGGTGCGTGGCGAACAACTTGCCGATCTTCTCGCCGGACCGGAACGGGTTGGCGATCATCAGGTGGGCCTGGTCGGCCAGCTGCGGCTCGGGCGGCAGCGGGGCGCGCTCGACGCCGGCGCTGATCTTGCGCAGCGCGCTGGCCAGCGCCAGTGGGTCCCCCGTCAGCTCCGCGCCGGACTGGTCGGCCTGGTACTCGCGCGACCGCGACACCGCCAGCCGGATGACCGTCGCCGCGATCGGACCCAGCAGCGAAACCAGCAGGATGGCAAAGGGATTCGTGCCACCTTCCCGGTTCCCGCCGAACATGCTGGCGAAGAACGCGAGGTTGGCCAGCGCGGTGATCACCGACGCCATCGCCCCGGCCACGCACGAGATCAGGATGTCGCGGTTGTACACGTGCGACAGCTCGTGGCCGAGCACCGCGCGCAGTTCCCGTTCGTTGAGGATCTGCAGGATCCCGGTGGTGCAGCACACCGCGGCGTTGCGCGGATTGCGGCCGGTGGCAAACGCGTTCGGGGCGGCGGTGTCGCTGATGTAGAGCCGCGGCATCGGCTGGCGCGCCGTGGTGGCGAGCTCGCGCACGATCTTGTACATCACCGGCGCCTGCATCTCGTTCACCGGCTGGGCGTGCATCGCGCGCAGCGCCAGCTTGTCGCTGTTGAAGTACACGTAGGCGTTCATGCCGACCGCGAACAACACAGCCAGGAACATGATGTTGCGGCCGAACATGGCGCCGACGGCGACGATCAAACCGGAGAACACCGCCAGCAACAGGAACGTCTTGGCCCTGTTGGCGTGCGGGTGCCAAGTCATGGTGGGTTCCTCCTCAGAAACCTGTGTACGTCATCGCAGATATCAACGACCGATCGGCCCGTCCGGGTTCCGGCGTCAGCCGTGACGGTGGATCGTGTAGTCGATCAGGCTGGCCAGCGCCTGGCGGCCGGGCCCGTCGGGCAGCTGGGCCAGCTCGAGCTCGGCTTCCTTGGCGTAGCCGATGACGGTCTCCTTGGCCTTGCGGATGCCCTGCGAGCCGCGCAGCAGGCGCAGCGCCTCGGCGACCTCGTCGTCGTCGGTGACGGGGCCGCGCAGCAACTCCCGCAGCCGGTCGGCGTCCGGGCCGGTTTCGCGCAGCGCGTACAGCACCGGCAGGGTGTGCACCCCCTCGCGCAGGTCGGTGCCCGGCACCTTGCCCGACTCGTCGGCGTCGCTGTCGATGTCGATGATGTCGTCGGAGATCTGGAACGCGGTGCCGACGATCCCGCCCAGCTTCGCCAGCCGCTCGATCTGAGCCTCGTCGGAGCCGGAGAACGTAGCACCGAACCGGCCCGACGCCGAGATCAGGCAGGCCGTCTTCTCGTAGACCACCTTCAGGTAGTGCTCGACCGAATCGACCTGGTCGGCGGCGCCGCGGGTCTCCCGCATCTGGCCGGTGACCAGCAGCGCGAACGTGTCGGCGATGATGCGCACCGCCTCCGGGCCCAGCCGGCTGGTCAGCCGTGACGCCGTCGCGAACAGGTAGTCGCCGGCCAGGATCGCGATGTTGTTGCCCCAGCGGGCGTTGGCGCTGGGCGCGCCGCGGCGGACCTGCGCCTCGTCCATCACGTCGTCGTGGTACAGCGTGGCCAGGTGCACGAGCTCGATGACCGCGCCGGCCACCGTGACCTGCCACGCGTCCGGCTCGGGGCCCAGCTGCGCGGACAGCACGGTGAACAGCGGACGGAAGCGCTTCCCGCCGGCCTGGAAGAGATGGTTGACCGCCTCGGCCATCAGCACGTCGGCTTTGCCCAGCTCTTCGGACATCAGGGCCTCGATACGGGCAACCCCGTCGCGGACGTCCTGGGCGAATTGGGCATCGCCGAAGTCCACTCCCGCCACCACGTTCGCCGGTGTCCTCACACAGCCAACATACTGTGAGACATGGACTCAGCGGCGGCCGGAGCTAGCCCGGCGACCTCCAGCGCCGATGTCGTGGTGGTCGGCGCCGGACCCGCCGGGTCGTCGGCGGCGGCATGGGCGGCCCGGGCCGGGCACGACGTGTTGGTGGTCGACTCCGCGCAGTTTCCCCGCGACAAGGCCTGCGGGGACGGGCTGACGCCGCGGGCGATCGCCGAGATGCGACGGCTGGGCCTGGGGCCGTGGCTGGAGGGCCGCATCGCCCACCGCGGGCTGCGGATGTCGGGGTTCGGCTCCGACGTCGAGGTGCCGTGGCCGGGACCGTCGTTCCCGGCATCGTCGAGCGCGGTGCCGCGCACCGAACTCGACGAGCGGATCCGGCTGGTCGCCGTCGACGACGGCGCGAAGATGAAGCTGGGCGTCAAGGCGGTCTCGGTGGAGCGGGATTCCTCGGGCCGGGTCTCGGCGGTGGTGCTGGACTCCGGCGAGGTGGTGCGGTGCTCGTCGCTGATCATCGCCGACGGGGCCCGCTCGACGCTGGGACGCGTGCTGGGCAGGCAGTGGCACAAGGAGACCGTCTACGGCGTCGCGATCCGCGGCTACATCGGCACGCCGCGCGCCGACGAGGAGTGGATCACCTCACATCTGGAGCTGCGCTCCCCCGCCGGTGAGGTGCTGCCCGGATACGGCTGGATCTTCCCGCTGGGCAACGGTGAGGTGAACATCGGCGTCGGCGCGCTGGCCACTGCGAAACGCCCGGCCGATGCGGCGCTGCGGCCGCTGCTGGCGTATTACACGGATCTGCGCCGTGCGGAGTGGGGCTTCGACGGCGACGCGCGCGCGCCGCTGTCGGCGCTGCTGCCGATGGGCGGCGCGGTGTCCGGGGTGGCCGGGCCGAACTGGATGCTGATCGGCGATGCCGCGGCGTGTGTGAACCCGCTCAACGGCGAGGGCATCGACTACGGGCTGGAGACCGGGCGGCTGGCCGCCGGGCTGCTCGGGTCCGGGCCGTACACGGCGGAGTGGCCGGCGCTGCTGCACGAGCACTACGCGCAGGGGTTCTCGGTGGCGCGCCGGCTGGCGCTGCTGCTGACGTTCCCGCGGTTCCTGCCCGCGGCGGGCCCGCTGGCGATGCGGTCCTCGGCGTTGATGAAGATCGCGGTGCGGGTGATGGGCAACTTCGTCACCGACGAGGACGCCGACGCGGTGGCCCGGATCTGGCGCGGCGCGGGCCGGCTGTCGGGCCGCATCGACGAGCGCCGCCCGTTCTCGTGAGGACCTTCCTCCCTGCGGCGCGAGCGTGCGTGTCTGCGGGCGACACGCCGTCCCCGTCGGCTACGACGCGCACGCTCGGGCGGCGGCGGTGACGGCGGTCTACCGCGCGCCTCTGCGCTCCCGCAGCGACGACGTCCCGTTCGACCTGACCTTCGACCGCGCACTGAGGTTGGGGCTGTGCGGATTCGGCCGATTCGGCGACGCTGAGCGGCTGGCCCGACGGGTTGTGAGATTCGCCGACGTGCCCGACGGGTCGTTCGTGTGGGCGCGTGACCCCGACGGACTGTATCGGCTGGGCCGGATCGACGGGCCCTACGGCTACGACGCCGACGGTGAGGACGTCGACCTCGTCCACGTCCGGCCGTGCCGGTGGCTCGACACCGCGTTCAGCGAATCCCGTTGTCCGGCAGCGGTGGTGGCCACCTTCGGCCGCGGCGGTCGGAACTTTCAGCAGATCCACGACGAGCGCGTCGGCGAGGAATCGACGCGAATATGGAACACCTCTCCCACCGGCCGGTAGGCGATCTCGTAGCCTGAACCCGGACGGTTCACACGGGGACTGCTGAAGGTAACCGTGTCGACCGCCCGCTCGCCCGGCACCGATGCTCAACCCGGAGGTAGCAGTGACCAACCTGAGTGAACCCCACGAGCAGCACGGCGACCCCAAACCTGCCCCGCGGCAGGTCATCGCCTCGTTCGACAACTACGCCGACGCACAGCGGTTGGTCGACCGGATGTCGGACGGTGGCTTCCCTGTCGAGCACGTCCGCATCATCGGCGACGAATTGCGCACGGTCGAACGCGTCGTCGGGCGGATGACCAAGGGCAGGGCGGCGTTCGCGGGGGCTGCCAGCGGTGCCTGGTTCGGGTTGTTCATCGGTCTGCTGCTGGCGATCTTCACCGTCGGACCCGTGTGGATCGTGACGATGTTGACGGCTCTGGTGATCGGCACGTTCTGGGGAGGCGTGTTCGGTTTCGTCGCTCATGTCGCCACCGGAGGCGAGCGGGACTTCGACAGCGTCAAGTCACTCGAGGCACGTCGCTACGACGTCTGCGTCTCAGCCGAGTTCGCCGCCCAGGCGGCGCGGTTTACCCAAGCTCCCTGACGAACAACGCGGGTGGGTCCGCCCCCGCGTGATGGGAGCAGGACTGAGGGAAGGCTCAACGCACTCGGCGAGGTCGGCCGTACATCTTCGCCATCGACTCGGTAGCCACGCTGCTGGCGATCACGACGAGCATCGTTGCGGCACCGCGGAAGACCCGCCGAAGAAGTCGGCGAGGACCTGACCAACCACGCCCACACCCTGCTGTGCCTGGCGCAGGGCGAGTCGATGACCGCCCGCGAACTCAGCCAGTGGGTCGGCATCACAGAGAGAGGTCGGTGCAGGCGATCCTGGCCGATCTGATCGCCGACGGTTACCTGACGAAATCGGAGGCCGGGCGGCGCAACAGCTACACCGTCGGGATCTCATCAAAGCCCTGACCCGCCTGTCAGCCCAGGGATTTCGCGAAACCGCTGACGTCGCGCACGCTTGCGGCGAACACGTCCGGCATCGCGCTGCCGAACAGCAGATCGCCGCCGTGGCAGGTGCCGGCCACCACCCGCCCGACGGTCGGCACACCGGCGCGCAGCAGCCTCCGGTAGTACTGCAGCCCCTCGTCGCGCAGGGGGTCCAGCTCGTTGACCGAGATCACATGCGGTGGAAGGCCTTTGAGATCCTCATCGGTGGCCATCGACGCCCAGCACGTCGCATCGCCGGAGTGGGTCCCGTCGGGGTCGTAAAGGGACCCGAGCAGCGCCAGCTGTTCGCAGCTGATGAAGTAGCCGTCGTTCTCCTTCAGCGACGGCAGGTCCTCGCAGTCCTGCTGCCACCGGTTCGAGATGTACGGGCACTGCGCGTAGAAGCCGGCGATCTCGCCGATCCAGCCTTCCCGTTTCGCCTTGTGCGCCAACGTCAACGTCAGGTTTCCGCCGCCGGACTCCCCGGAGACGACAAGATGACTGATGCCGAGTTCGTCGCGGTGGCTGCCGGCCCAGCGCGCCGCGGCCGCGCAGTCGTTGAGTCCGGCCGGGTACGGGTGCGGGCCCAATTTGCCTGCGGAGTTGCGGAATTCGACACCGACGACCACCACGCCCGTCGCCGCGAGATGTTCACGCAGCAGAACGTAGGCCCGATCGGCTGCGCTGGCGATCGCCATGCCGCCGCCGTGCAGGTGCACGATGCCGGGCAGCGGCGCCGACGCGTCGTCGGGCCGGCTGACGTAGACGGTGATGTCGTTGCCGTCGGCGCCGGTGATGGTCGACGCCGTCGTGGTCACGCCGGAGGCGGCGGGCAGGTCGGCGCCGAGGGCCTCGAAGACCGCGCCGACCGCTTCCTCGCTCATCGCCGCGAACGCGTAGCGGTCCTGCAGCGGCGAGTCGACGGTCAGGCCGCTCGGTGGCAGCCGCCCGTCGAGGCCGAACCGGGCGAACGCGGCGACCATCCGGGGGTCGGAGCGCGGGTCGGTGCCGAGAGTGGCGTCGGGATCAGCGTGGCGTCCGAGGAGCATGTCGTGACGGTAACTCCGCCGTGCCGTCCGAGCGTGCGGTTTCTCGGTGCCGAGCGTGCGCGTTGTCGCCCGAAAACGCGGCGTGTCGGCCGCAGACACGCACGCTCGCGCAGAAGGGAGGGTAAGGGGTCAGGGTTTGGTCGCGGCGTGCAGCGCGACGATGCCGCCGGTGAGGTTGCGCCAGCGCACATCGGACCAGCCGGCAGCCTCGATACGGCGGGCCAGCTCGGCCTGGTCGGGCCAGGCACGGATGGATTCCGCCAGATAGACGTAGGCGTCCGGATTCGACGACACCGCGGTGGCCATCGCCGGCAGCGCCTTCATCAGGTACTCCTTGTAGACCGTCGAGAACACCCCGTTGGTCGGTGTGGAGAACTCGCACACCACCAGCCGTCCACCCGGCCGCGTCACCCGCGCCATCTCCCGCAGTCCCGCCGAGTGGTCGACGACGTTGCGCAGCCCGAAGCTGATGGTCACCGCGTCGAACACCCCGTCGGCGAACGGCAGCCGGGTCGCGTCCCCGGCCACCTTCGGCACCGGGCGCGACGCGCCGGCGGCCAGCATCCCGACCGAGAAGTCCGCGGCCACACACCACGCGCCCGAGCTGGCCAGCTCCACGGTCGAGACCGCGGTGCCCGCGGCCAGGTCGAGCACCTTGTCGGTCGGCGACAGCCGCAGCGCCTCGCGGGTGGCGCGCCGCCAGAACCGGTCCTGGCCCAGCGACAGCACGGTGTTGGTCAGGTCGTAGCGCCGCGCGACCCCGTCGAACATCGACGCCACTTCATGGGGGTTCTTCTCCAGCGAGGCGCGGTTCACGCAGCCGAACGTATCAGGCAACCGGCTGGGGGTTGCCTGTGCGCCTGCGGCCGCGGGGAATCAAATCCGCCATGGCGGGCATTGATCCCGGCATGACCGAAAAAGTCTGGTTCATCACCGGCGCCTCCCGCGGATTCGGCCGCGAGTGGACGATCGCCGCACTTGAGCGAGGTGACAAGGTGGCCGCCACCGCGCGCGACCTGTCCACCCTCGACGACCTGTCCGCCAAATACGGCGACGCGCTGCTCCCACTGAAACTCGACGTCACCGACCGCGACGCCGACTTCGCCGCGGTCAAACAGGCCCACGAGCACTTCGGCCGGCTCGACATCGTCGTCAACAACGCCGGCTACGGGCAGTTCGGCTTCATCGAGGAGCTGTCCGAGCAGGACGCCCGCGACCAGTTCGAGACGAACGTGTTCGGCGCGCTGTGGATCACCCAGGCGGCGCTGCCGTTCCTGCGCGCCCAGCGCAGCGGCCACATCATCCAGGTGTCCTCGATCGGCGGGATCACCGCGTTCCCGAACGTCGGCATCTACCACGCGTCGAAGTGGGCGCTGGAGGGCTTCTCCCAGGCCCTGGCCCAGGAGGTCGCCGACTTCGGCGTGCACGTCACGCTGATCGAGCCCGGCGGATTCGACACCGACTGGGCCGGATCGTCAGCCCGGCGCGCCCCTGAGCTGCCCGACTACGCCGACGCCCACCGCAAGTCGCAGGCCCAACGCGCGTCGCGCAACGCCAAGCCCGGCGACCCGCAGGCCTCGGCGGCGGCGTTGCTCAAGGTGGTCGACGCGTCACCGCCGCCGCTGCGGGTGTTCTTCGGCGAGGTTCCGCTGGGGCTGGCCAAGGCCGACTACGAAAGCCGGCTCGCGAACTGGGAGAAGTGGCAGCCGGTCGCGGTCGAGGCGCAGGGCTGACGGCGATGGCCCGCCTCCAGCGATCCGGACGCGCCTCGCTCTACGGGATGCTGTTGACGGCTGCGGCGGTGCTGTTGTGCTGGCCCGCGACGGCACTCTCGGTGACCTGGATGGCCGCGACGGTGTACCTGGTCGCGGCACTGGCCGCGTCGGCCGGGTTAGCGATGACTTCGCGATGATGACACTGCGCGGTGCACAGACCTAGCCTCAGCCGAATTCGAGCAGGGTGTAGGCGCCCCGGTAGTTCTTCAGCGGCTTGAACCCCCAGAACGCCGGAAACACCTTCTCGAAGAAGAAGCCTCTGCCCTGCGGCATCGGCAGATCGTGGACGGCCTTTATGCCGGGCACGGTGTGCACCAGGTCGGCCAGCTGTGCCGCCGACAGGCTGAACGGCATCGGCGGCACCCGGTACCGCGACGACGAACGCATCCCCTTGGGCGCGAACTTCTTCACCATCACCGGCGGCAGGTCGAAGATCATCTGCCCGCCCGGGAACCGGTTCGCGCACGCGGTGATCAGCCCCATCGCCTCGTCGGGTTGCAGGTACATCAGCAGACCCTCGGCGGTGATCAGTACGCCGTTGCTCGGGTCGACGGCGTCCATCCAGCTGTAGTCCAGCGCCGACTGCGCCAGGGTGGTGATGCGCGGCGATTCGGGAAGCACCCGCTTGCGCAGCGCGATGACGGGCTCCAAATCGACTGTGACCCAACGGAACCGGGCGTTCGGGATGGCGGCGTCGAGGCGGAAGAACGTCGTCTGCAGCCCCTCGGCGAGCGCGACGACGGTCGCGTCCGGATGCTGCGCGAGGAACGACTTGGTCGCCCTGTCGAACGCCAACGACCGCAGGGCCATCTCCTGGCCCTTGCGTTTGCCGAACTTGTCGAAGTCGAAGTCGATCGAGTCGACCACCTGCACCGCCATCGGATCGTCGATGATCGCGTGCGGGTGCCGCGCCTGATAGGCGCGCCCGTTGAGGGTCAGCAGCGCCGTCTCTGAGACGCCGGCCAGCGCGCTGGCGTCGATCTTGCCGTCGGGTTCCACCCCACGAATCTACCGGCAGCCGGTATCAGACCAGATAGATGGCGAAGACGACGGCGAACAGCAGGATCAGCCACGCCGCCATCGACCGCCTCAGCCAGCGCGGCGCGGTGTGCACCTCCATGAAGTTCCGGACGATCAGGTGCGCCTTGACCAGGGTGAGGGCGAGCACCAGCACGGTGATCGCGGTGCTCGGGGCGACGGTCTCGGTGAAGTGCGCCGGGGCCAGCCACCAGGACCCGACGGTGATCGCGGTCAGCACCGCCCAAGTCCATGTGATGACGCGGAGGCCGGAGCCGGGTGCGGTGGTCGTTTCGGTCATCGTCATCTCATCACGTAGAGCAGGCCGAAGATGATCACCCACAACAGGTCGACCATGTGCCAGTACACCGCCCCGGTCTCGACCATGGATGTCCTGCGTCGAAACGGGTTCCGCAGTTCGCGTATGACGACTCCGAGCACGATCAACCCGATCAGCACATGGACCATGTGCACCCCGGTCAGCACGTAGTAGAAGGCGAAGAACATCTCCGAGTTGGTATGTCCCGTACTGATCTTGGCGTACCACTCGTAGCCCTTGAACGCGATGAACAGCAGCCCGCACAGCCCGCCGCCGTAGATGTAGTTGATCGCCTGCCGGTGGGATCCGGCGCGGGCGGCCAGGACGCTGCGCGCGACGAACCAGGAGCTGGTCAGCAGGATGACGGTGTTGAGCACACCGATATTGATGTCGAGATGTTGCTGGGCGGCCAGGAATCCGCCGGGGTCCATGGTCCGGTAGATCATGTAGACGATGAAGTAGCCGGCGAAGATGACCAGGTCGCCGAGCACCATCACCCACATGTGCACGTCGCCGGGCAGGTGGCCTTCGCCGGGCCGTGTCTCGGGAATCGATTCCGATTGCGTCATGGCGCCTTTCAGTCCAAGCCCGGGGAATCGGCGGGCTCCAGCGCGGTCGCGCGGCGCAGCAGCATGATCAGCGCGCCCAGCCAGATGCTGAAGATCACCACCGACCACCAGAAGGCCAGGGAACCGTTCCACGCGAACGGTCCGGAGTAGCTGACGAACATCTGGGTCGCGATCACCTCGGTGACGATCTGCCAGATCGTCACGTAGGCAAACCATTTCGGGAAGATCTCGTTCTTGTCGTACAGGATCGCGATGGCGAAGACGAGGTAGGCCGCCGAGAAACAGCCGAGTGACCCGTTGTAGGACAGCATCCCGAGGTCGTAGAGCAGGCTGACGATCTCGGGGTCGCGGTCGACCCGGAACGTGGCCGTCAGGAAGCACACCGCGACCAGCAGGAAGCCCGGCAGCGCACCCACACCCATGCCGCCGATGTAGCCGTAGGCGAACACCTTGCCGACCGACATCCGCATCATGTGGTACGCGACAAGGCCGTTGGTGACCGCCGCACCGCCGAGCAGGATCAGCAGCAGCACGAAGCCGATCTGGATCGTCAACCCGTTGGTCGCCAGGAAGTTCACCTTCTCGGCGGCGGTGACATCCGGGCGTGGCGGCGGGGTGACCCGCGCCATCAGGCAGATGATCACCCCGAAGGCGGCGTACCAGGCAGGGAAGAACCAACACACCAGCCGCACATCGCGTTTGCCGCCCGGCGCCTGGCCGTCGGTGACCCGTACGGCATCGAGCAGGCTCACCGAATCACGCCTTCGTCGCGGGCCTGCCGCAGCACCGCGCGGCGCAGCACGAAGAACATCACGACGACAAACACCGCGAACGCGCCGTTGCGCAGCCAGAACGACAGCACGCCGTCCCAGGCCAGCGGCCCGCTGGTGACGACCGCGGCGCCCGCGGCCGGGATCATCGCGATACCGGTGGCCAGCGCATAGTGCCCGACCCAGCGCGGGAAGACCGGGTCGGGCCCGTCGTCGAAGTAGACCGCGACGGCCAGCAGCACGAACTGGGTGACGACCATGCCGACCGGCGCGATGAACACGATCCAGGCGAGGTCGTTGAGCAGCATGATCAGCTCGGGGTCGCGGGCCGGGCGGAATGCGGCGACCAGGAAGAAGATGTTCGACAACGCGAACGTCGTCGCACCGCTGACCACCGCGGTCAGATAGCAGTACGCGAACACGTGGCTCTGGGTCTTCATCCGCTTCATCTGGGCGACGATCACCATGAAGAACGGCAGGATCATGATGCCGCACAGGTTGAACGTCACCTGACTGAACCGGATCCACGCGGTGTTGTCGGCGTAGAACGACGCGACCTCGTCGGCCGACAGCAGCGGTGACATCGGCGGCCAGAAGCCGGGGAAGGCAAGCAGCGCCACCAGCAGGACCACCCCGACCGCTGGCCCGGTCCACAGACTGACCCACTGCGCCTTGATGTTTCCCGCTTTGGGCAGGTCCTGCACCTGTTCCAGGATCTGCACCGCGACCTCCAATAGTGACTCAAGTCAGATCGTTTACGGCCATCTCCGATGAAGAGCAGCTCCGAAAAGTGTTTGTGCTACCGGGCTGACGGTATCTGTCGGCGACGAGGAACGGAAGCAAATTTTCTGATTAAAGTCAGTTTTGCTGCCACTGCGCGTAGGGTCGGGCACTGGGTTCGCCTCCGAACGGAGCTGCAGATGGTGCTGAGAGAGCAGAAATCCGAGCGCGGCCGCAAGGGTCTGCAGACCCGTGAGCGGCTGCTCGGCGCGGCGATCGCCGAATTCACCCGCGCCGGCCTGGCCGCCGCCGACATCGGCGCGATCGTGGCGGCGGCCGGGGTCGCGCACGGCACGTTCTTCTTCCACTTTCCGACCAAGGAACATGTGCTGCTGGAGTTGGAGCGGCGCGAACAGGACCGCATCGCCGCCGAACTGACCCGGGCCTACCGGCGCCCGCACGGGGTGCGGACCACCCTGACCAAGGCGGTCGGCGCGCTCGGCGGCCTCGAGCGCAGGTTGGGTAACCGGTTGTTCAAAGACTTCCTGGCGCTGCACTTTTCGACCACCAGGCCGCCGTCGGAGGAGTGGACCGCCCACCCGGTGATCGTCGCCGTCGTCGAAGACCTGCGACGCGCCCAGCAGCGCGGCGAGATCCCCGCCGAGGTCGACGTGATGCTCAACGGGGTGTCGTTCCTGGTGGGGCTCTACGCGCTGCTGATCACGCTGCCGCCCTCGCCCGCGATCCGCGAACCGGTCGTCGCGGAGTACCTGACCACCTACCTGTACGGGTTACGTGTGCGATAGCCCTCACGCGGCGCGCCGGGCGCGGGTGCCGATCACCGCCTCGTAGTGCCCGACCAGTTCGGCGCAGATCGACGGCCAGGTGCGGCCCAACACGCTGCGGCGTGCCGCGACCGAGTAGCGGCGACGCTCGGCGACCAGATGATCCACCGACGTCGACAGCCGCTCACCGAACTCGGACACCGGCAGCAGCAGCCCGGTGCGGTACGGCGCGACGAGGTCGCGCGGCCCGCCGGCATCCGGCGCGATCACCGGTAGACCGGAGGCCATCGCCTCCTGCACGGCCTGGCAGAACGTCTCGTGTTCGCCGGGATGGACGAATACGTCCATGCTGGCGTACGCCGCGGCGAGCGCCGGGCCGTACAAGGCGCCGGTGAACACCGCTCGTGGGAACCTGGTTTCGAGCTTGGCGCGGTCGACTCCGTCTCCGACGATGACGATCTGCATGTCGTCCCGGTCGTGCAGCGGCGCCAACCGCTCGACATGTTTCTCGGGCGCCAGCCGGCCGACGAACCCGACGATCGGTTTCCCGCCCGGCGACCAGGCCCGGCGCAGCGTGTCGTCGCGCCACGACGGCGCGAACCCGGTGACGTCGACGCCGCGCGCCCACCGGTGCACCCGTGGAACACCTTGCTCGACAAGGCTTTCCATCGCGGCGGTGGACGGTGCCAGCGTGCGGTCGGCTTTGCTGTGCAGGCGGCGCGTCCAGGCCCACGATGCCCGCGACAGCGCACCGGCGCCGTAGCTGCGGGCGAATCCGGCGACGTCTGTCTGGTAGACCGCGACCGTCGGGACGCCGAGATACCGTGCTGCGTGCACGCCGCCCCAGCCGAGCAGCGCGGGCGACGCGAGGTGCACCACGTCGGGGTCGAAGCCGCGCAGCACACCGGCCATCCGGGGACGCGGAACCCCCAGCGGCAGCGACGTGACCTTCGGGAACATCGCCGACGGGACGCGATGCACGCGCACCCCGGCGTGTACCCGGTCGGCGGGAGGTTGTCCGCGCGGCGTATCCGGGGCGATGACCAGCACCTCGTGGCCGGTGCGGCGCAGGTGCTCGATCACCTGCAGCACCGAGTTGGTGACGCCGTTGACATTCGGGAGGAACGATTCTGCGACGATTGCGACGCGCACACCGCGACAGTGACAGCGTCACCTGTCGGCAAGGTTGCGCCCAGGGATATGTCGCACGAAGAACGGGTGCGGCTGTGAGGATGGTGCCATGCGTCTGCTACGCCCGCTGGTCGCGCTGACCACGCTCGGACTGCTGCTCGGCGCGGTCGGCTGCGCCCGCGAGGTCACCGGCACCGCGACGGCCCCGGCGCCGGCCCCGCTGGCGTTGTCCGAGGACGGCTACGGCATCGTGGCGGGATTCGGCGACGCCCCCGCCAGGATCGAGATCTACACCGAACCGCAGTGCAGCCACTGCGCGGACCTACAGCGCGAGTTCGGCGACCGGCTGGCCTACCACGTCGCCATCGGAGACCTGCAGGTCACCTATCGTCCGTTGACGTTCCTCGACGACGACTACGACGGATACTCCTCCACGGTGGCCAACGCGTTGTTCGCCGCCGCCGAGGCGATCGACGACTCCGCGGCCACCGGCACGCAGTTCCAACGCTTCGTCGAGCAGTTGTGGGTGAACCAGGACCCCGGCGGCCAACCGTTCTCCGGCGACGAACTGCGCACGATGGCCGTCGACGCCGGGATTCCGGAACGGGTGGCCGATCACCTGGCGGGCCCGCAGGAGGCCGTCGACATCGTCGACATGGAGAACACCAACTTCGACCTGCTCTTCGAGGTCGACCAGATCAACACCGGCACCCCGACCGTGTACGACCTCGACGCCGGGCAGAAGGTCGACCTCGCCGAGGACTGGCTCGACGAGTTGGTGGGGTCCTAGGCCGGGACCCGGCGCATGCGCCGCTCGATCAGGACCGTCGCGCCCAGCGCCGACGCGGCGACCAGCCAGCCGACCACCGCGATCGAGCCGGCCGGGATGATCGCCAGCGATGCGTTGCGGTGCTGTACCCGCACCAGATCGGGGTTGTTGACGTCGTATTCGACGTAGATGCGCATCCCGTTCTCGAGTTCGGACGGGTAGAGCACCCCGAGTTCGGGACGATAGGTGATCCGGTCGGGGGTGACGAACTCGATGGTCGAGCGCCGCGGCCCGGCGTCGAGCACGGTGGCCTCGGCGACGCCCATGTGCCGTTCGATCTGCCGGTCGTTGCGCCAGGCACCGAACACCAACAGGATCGACTGCAGCGTGACCAGGCAGGCCAGCACCACGATCCCGATCCGGATGCGGCGGAACACCTTCGCGGTGCGGTCCTCATCGGGGGTGCCGTAGAAGAACGCCGCGACCCGCGGACGCGCCCTGTCCCACAACGCTTTCGCGTCGATCACAGGCTCGCCTTGATCGACGCGTGCAGCGCCCGCAGCGACGAGCGGTCGGCCTTGACCTCCAGCACCCGCATCCCGTCGAAGTCCTCCTCGAGCGCGGCCGCCAGGTCGGCGGCCTCGATCTGGGAGCTCTCCACGTGATAGGCCCGGCACAACGCACCGACGTCGACATCGTGCGGGGTGCCGAAGATCCGCGACGACACGTCGGAGAAGCGCGGGTCGCCCTGTTCGAGGAGTTCGAAGATGCCGCCGCCGTTGTCGTTGGACACCACGATCGTCAGCTTGCGCGGGGTCGGTTCCGTCGGGCCGATCAGCAGACCGGAGCTGTCGTGCACGAACGTCAGATCCCCGATCAGCGCCACCGTGCGTCCGCCGTTGGCGCGTTCGTGCGCCAACGCCGCGCCGATCGCCGTAGACACCGTCCCGTCGATCCCGGCGACACCGCGGTTCGAGCGCACCTTCACGTCGTCGGTGTTGAAGCCCACCAACGCCATGTCGCGCACCGGGTTCGACGCGCCGAGCACGAGCTGATCCCCCGGTCGCAGCGTGTCGGCGACGACGGCGGCCACGTGCAGCCCGGTGGTCAGCGGGTGCGCGGCGAGCTGGTTGCGCACCGCGTCGACGGCGTGCCGGTGCACCTCGGCACAGCGGCGCAGCCACGCCGGTGACGCCTCCCCGCTGGTGACGGCCCGGGTGCCGGTGGCCTGCGAGTTGCCCGACACGTCGGGCCAGCGCGGCCCGGTGGTCAGCGCGAACACCGGGACCGCCGGGTCGGCCAGCAGCGCCGACACCGGACGATGCAGCGTGGGGCGGCCGAGCATGATGACCTGCTTGGGCCGAATCAGGTTCAGCGCCAACGGATGCAGTGGGGTGGCCGCGTGGGGCGCGGTGGGTTCGGCGACCGTCGGCAGGTGCGCGAGGTTCGGATGCACACCCGCGCCGTGCCCGGCGATCACGACGGTGTCCGGGGTCAGGTCGATCTCGAGCGGCTGGTCGAACGTGACCGGCGGGGTGTGGGTCCACGACCTGCCGTCGGGACGGCCGTCGGGGGCGTAGGGCACCGCCGCTGCGGCGCCCGGGTCCGCGTCGGGCACCAGCGGTTCGCGCAGCGGAATGTCGAACTGCACCGGGCCTGCATTGGCCGACCGGGAACCCGTGGCGGCCACCACGACTCGGCAGGTGGCCGAACGCCACTGGGCGTTGAGCGACTCCATGTCGGCGTGGTCCTCGGCCAGGCCGAGGCTGATACTCGCCCGCACCTGGGTGCCGAAATAGCCGAGCTGCTCGAAGGTCTGGTTCGCACCGGTGCCGAGCAGCTCGTAGGGCCGGTTGGCGGTCAGCACGATCAGCGGCACCCGGGCGTAGTTGGCCTCGACCACCGCGGGCCCGAGGTTGGCGACCGCGGTGCCGGAGGTCATCGCGACGCAGACCGGGGCCCGCTCGGCGACGGCGAGCCCGACGGCCAGGAACCCGGCGGTGCGCTCGTCGATGCGCACGTGCAGCCGCAACCGGCCCGCGCGGTCGGCGTCGTGCAGCGCGAACGCCAGCGGCGCGTTGCGCGACCCGGGGCACAACACGACGTCCCGGACACCGCCGCGAATCAGTTCGTCGACGACCACCCGAGCCTGCGCCGTCGAGGGGTTCACCATTACAGGGTATCGGCGAAGAAATTGAGGATCGCGGTGTTGACGACCTCGGGCTTCTCGATGAAGCCCAGGTGGCCGGTGTCAGGAATCTCCAGGAAGCGGCCGTTGGGCAGCGCGTTGGCGACCTCGCGGCCCAGGTGCGGCGGCAGCACGACGTCGTCGGCGAACCCGATCACCAGCGCCGGGGCGGTGATGGACTGGTAGGCCGCCAGCCGGCTCTCCAGCGGTGCGACGCTCAGCTGGGTTCTGATGCCCGGCGTCGGCTTCTGCGGCCACATCGTGAACATGTCGATCCAGTCCCGGACCGCGTGTTCGTCGTTGAGCGTCTTCGGCGAAAAGCTCTCCAGCAAACGCACTTTGGCGTCGAACTCGGGGGGCAGCTCGATGCCGGAGTCGGCCAGCGCCCGCTCCCCCTGCCAGAAGAACTCGCGGGTGCGGTCGTGGCGGCCGCGGGTGGCCATCAGCACCGCCGAGCGCACCAGTTCGGGGCGGGCCACCATCAGTTCCTGGGCGATGAACGATCCCATCGACACCCCGACGATGCGTACCGGCGCCAGGTCGAGCTTCTCGATCAGCGCGGCGGTGTCGGCGACCATCGTCTCGGTGGTGAACCCGTCGGCGTTCTCGGTGGCGCCGATACCCCGGTTGTCGAACGTCACACATCGGTAGCCGGCCCGGGTGAACACCGGCACCTGGTGCAGATGCCAGGTGCGTCCCGCACCCCCGCGACCTGCGATGAAGAGCACCGGATCGCCGGTACCGCGCTCGTCGTATGCCAAATTCACTCCGACGACGGTACTCAGTTGTGAATCGGGCGCGCTAATCCACCCTGAACGTCGCTTTGCGCGCCGAATCCGCACGGGATGGAACCGTGGGGCCCGTTCACCGCGTCCGAACAGACATGATCAACGATTATCTGCGGCACCAGGACGGCGTGATCACGCTTGAACAGGCTCGCGCCTCGGGATTGAGCGCACGCGCCGTGCAACTGCGGGTGCGCTCAGGCCAGTGGAAGCGCTGCGGGCGGGGTGTGTACTTCGCCGACGACCGACTCTTCACCGACGAGGCCCGGATCCGGGCGACCGTATGGAGTTACGGGGTACACGCGGCTGCCAGCGGGCTGACCGCGGCCCGGTGGCACGGGTTGACGCAATTCACTCCGGAAGTGCTGGAGGTGACAGTGCCTCGCGACAGCCACGGCCGCCGGCACCCCGGCAGCCGAGTGCGCCGGCGCGACCTCGACCCAGTCGACATCGTGGAGAAGCGCGGGGTGCGCGTGACGGCGATGCCGCTGACCGTGGTCGAGGCTTCCGCACGCTCCCGGAGCGGGATGAAGCTCATGGACAACGCGCTACAACGACACGTCGACCTGAACAGCCTGTGGTGGTCTCATCTGCGAAACAAGGGACGCACGGGTGCCCCACGTGCGCGGCGGCTGCTCCAGACGGCCTCCGGCGGCGCCCGCTCACACGCCGAGCGGTTGCTGCACAAACTCCTGCGCGAGGCGGGCATCACCGGCTGGAAAAGCAACTATCGGGTTGCTGGTTATCGCGTCGACGTGGGGTTCCCGGGCCCGCGAGTCGCCATCGAGGTCGACGGGTACGCGTTCCACAGTGGCGCGGAAGCATTCCAGATCGACCGCGAGCGCCAGAACGCGATCGTGATCCGCGACTGGCAGGTCCTGCGATTCACCTGGCTGGACCTCACCGAGTACCCCGAACGGGTGATCGCGGTAGTCCGCGCGGCAATTACGGCGCGCTAAGCGACGCGTGACGTCGTTTTCCGCGCCGGATCCGCTTCAGCGCGGCATCCCACAGCAGTCCCCCCGAGGCGGCCAGCGCGGCCGGGTTGGCCAGTTCCCTGCCCATCATCGCGGTGGCCAGCGCTTTCGTGCTCGCCGACGCCTTGGACATGTGGCCGGAGTCGAACGGCGGCTGCGGGTCGTACTCGATGGACAGCTGGATGGCTTTCGCCTTGGCTTCTCCGGCGATGCGCCCGGCCAGCCACAGCCCGAGGTCGATGCCCGCCGACACCCCGGCCGCGGTCGCCGTCTTCGCGTCGGCCTCGACGATGCGCTGGTCGGCGACCGGGATCGCGCCGAGCGTCTTGAGAACGGGCAGCGCCGCCCAGTGCGACGTCGCGCGCTTGCCGTCCAGCACGCCCGCGGTGGCCAGGATCACCGATCCCGAGCACACCGACGTCGTCCACGTCGACGTCTCGTGTGCCCGGCGCACCCAGTCGAGCACCTTCTCGTCACGCGAGTGCTCGATGGTCGCGAAGCCGCCCGGGATCAGGATGATGTCCGGCGACGGCGTCTCGTCGAACGAGTGCGTGGCCCCGATGAGCAGCACGTGCGAGTCGGCCGCGATCGGTCCCGGCTCGTGCCACACGAACCGGACCTCGGCGTCGGGCAGCCACCGCAGGCTCTCGTAGGGGCCGATGAAGTCCAGCGCGGTGAACCCCGGGTAGAGCATGATCGCGACCTGCATGGTGAATCCTCCTGTGTGTCACGCGAACGTCTTGCGGTAGTGGTCGGGTGAGACGCCGAGACGGCGAACGAAGTTACGGCGCAACGTCTCCGCCGAACCGAATCCGCAGCGGGCGGCGATCACGGTGACGGTGTCGTCGGTCTCCTCCAGCTGGCGCCGCGCCGCCTCGGTCCGGACCCGCTCGACGTACGCGCCGGGCGCTTCGCCGACCTCCTCGGTGAACACCCGGGTGAAGTGTCGCGGGCTCATCGCCGCGCGCCGGGCCAGCTCCGGGATACTGTGCGCACCACCGGGTTCGGCTTCGATGGCCTCCTGCGCATCCCGGATCGGGGTGCGCCGGGCGCGTGGCATCCACACCGGTGCGGCGAACTGGGTCTGCCCGCCGGGCCTGCGCAGGTACATCACGAGGTGGCGGGCCACCGTCTGCGCGACGTCGGTGCCGTGGTCGTCCTCGACCAGCGCCAGCGCCAGGTCGATACCCGCGGTGACACCCGCGGCGGTCCACACCTTCTCCGAGCTGCGCACGAAGATCGGGTCCGGGTCGACGGTCACTGCGGGGAAGTCGGCGGCCATCCGCGGCGCGAACGACCAGTGCGTGGTCGCGACGCACCCGTCGAGCAGCCCCGCCTCGGCGGCCAGCACCGCCCCGCTGCACACGCTGACGACGCGGCGGGCCCGCGGCGCGACGTCGCGGATCCAGTCGATCAGCGTCGGATCGTTGCGGGCGGTCTCGGTGCCGAATCCTCCGGGCAGCACGACGGTGTCGACGTCCTCGCCGGGGCCGGGCAGCGCCTCGGCCATCAGGGTCAGCCCGGTGCCGGTGTCGACGGGCGCGGCCCCGGCCGACACGACGCGCACCCGGTATCCGGCGCCGTGGCCCCGCGCGGCGAGCACCATCGACGCGCCGCTGAACACGTCGGCGGGCCCGACCACGTCGAGGGCCTGCACGCCCGCGAAGCCGGCGATCAGGACCGTGCGCACCATGGACTCAGTGTTGGCGACGCCCGCAGTGGCGTCTAGGCCATGGACCCCACAGATCAGGACAGCAGCGGGTGGCAGGCCCGGACGCGGTCGATCCACCACTGCCGGCGATCCGGCGGCGCGGCCAGCGCCGCGATCCGCGCCGGATCCGGCGTCACCGGCGCAGCGGGCAGCGTGCCGTCCACCGGGGTCAGAGGTTCGGCCACGTCGTCGACGAACAACCCGCCGGTGCCGAGCCCGCAGGCATGCTCCAGCCGGGGCAGCGCACCGGCCGCGACCAGACCGGCACCGATACCGACGGCGGTGTCCAGCGCGCTGGACACCACCACCGGGATGTCGATCTGGGCGGCGATGGCGAGCATCGTCTGCACCCCGCCCAGCGGGGCCACCTTGAGCACCGCGACGTCGGCCGCACCTGCGCGCACGACGTGCAGCGGGTCCTCGGCCTTGCGGATGCTCTCGTCGGCGGCGACGGGGATGTCGACGCGGCGCCGGACCTCGGCCAGTTCGGCGACGGTGCGGCAGGGCTGTTCGAGGTATTCGAGCGGACCGTCGGCGGTCAGGGCCCGCGCCGCGGCGACCGCCTGCTCGACGGTCCAGCCGCCGTTGGCGTCGACCCGGACGGCCAGCCCGACAGCACGGACGGCGTCGACGCGGGCGACGTCGTCCTCGAGGGTCTGGCCGGGTTCGGCGACCTTGACCTTCGCGGTGCGTGCGCCCGGGAACCGGGTGAGCACCTCGGCGACGGCGCCGGCCGGGACGGCGGGCACGGTCGCGTTGATCGGGATCCGGGTGCGCTGCACGTCGGGCAGCGGGTGATAGGCGGCCGCGAGCGCCGAGGCCAGCCAGTGCGCGGCCTCCGGCGGTTCGTACTCGAGGAAGGCGCCGAACTCACCCCAGCCGGCGGGGCCGTCGATCAGCGCGACCTCGCGGGTGGTGATGCCTCGGAAGCGCACCCGCATCGGCAGGGCGACCACGTGCAGCCGGTCCAGGATGTCGGCGAGTTCGGGCACGCCCTTATCGTGCGTCAGCGGTCGGCGTCGGTGCGCTCCGGGGCATTCGGCAGCATCTTGAGCCCGGCCACGGAGACGATGATGCCGGTCAGGAACACCGCCTTGCCGACCGAGGCGTCCTCGTCGCCGCTGAGCATCGCGTAACCCACGGTGAGCGCGGCGCCGAGGCCGGTCCACACCGCGTACGCCGAGCCGATCGGGATGTGTTTGACGGCCCAGCCCAGCCCGGCCAGGCTGGCCAGCATCGCGACGACGAACACCGCGGTCGGCACCGGCGCGGTGAAGCCGTCGGTCTTGCCGAGCGCGGTGGCCCAGACCGCTTCCAGCACGGCGCTGCAGATCAGCACGAACCACGGCATATCAGCTCACCACCTTCAGTCCCACGACACTGCCCACCAGGACGCACAGCAGCACCACCCGGGCGGTGCTGGCGGCTTCTCTCTTGGTGGCGATCGCCCACACCACGGTCAGCGTCGCGCCGATACCGACCCAGACCGCGTATGCGGTGCCGGTGGGCAGTTCGGTCATCGCGTAGGCCAGCCCGGCCAGGCTGGCGATCATCGCGACGACGAACACCGCGGTGGGGCGCCATCGCCGGAAGTTGTCGGACATGCCGAGCGCGGTGGCCCAGACGGCTTCGAGGACGCCGCTGAGCACCAGGATCAGCCACGCCACAAGACCCTCCTGCGAGTCAGTCTTGTCCTGGCGGGTACTGCTCCCTCGTCCGCCGGCACCCAGCATCGGGCACCGCACCAGCCACGTTACCCATCAGTTTCGGGTTGGTCATGTCCCGGAAACAAATGGTGAGGAGAGTCTCCGCCCGCTAGACGGTCGCGCGGTCGCGGCCCTCCCAGTGCGGCTTGCGCAGCTCCTTCTTCAGGATCTTGCCGGTCGGGTTGCGGGGCAGTTCGTCGGCGATGTCGACGGTCTTCGGGCACTTGTAGGCGGCCAGCCGTTCCCGCGCGAACGCGATGATGTCGGCTTCGGTGACCTCACCCTCGACCACGACGACGGCCTTGACGACCTCACCCCACTTGTCGTCGGGCACGCCGATCACCGCGACCTCGACGACGGCCTCGTGCTCGGCGAGCACCCGCTCGACCTCGATCGAGTAGATGTTCTCGCCGCCCGAGATGATCATGTCCTTGAGCCGGTCCTCGACGAAGATGTAGCCACCGTCGTCGACGCGGCCGATGTCGCCGGTGCGGAACCAGCGGTCCTCGGTGACGGCCTCCGCGGTGGCTTCCGGCTTGTTGTGGTAGCCCTTCATCAATTGCGGTGAGCGGAACCACAATTCGCCCTGCTCGCCGGGCGCGACGTCCTGCAGGGTGTCCGGGTCGACGACGCGGACCTCGGCGTTGGGCACCAATGTGCCGGCGCTGGACAGTCGCTCCTCGCGGCCCGGGTCGCGGTGCGCCTCCGGCAGCAGGTGGCTGATCACGCCGCACAGCTCGGTCAGACCGTACGCCTGCATGAAATCGGTGTTGGGCCAAGCCTTCAGCGCCTGCCGCAGCAGCGGCAGCGGCATCGGTGACGCGCCGTAGGCGAACGTCTTGAGCGAGCCGAACAGCTTGACCGCGTCCTCGCCGGCTTCGAGCACCTTGGCCAGCACCGCGGGTACCAGGAAGGTGCGGTTGGCGCCCTTGAGGATCGCGCTGGCCAACGTCATGCCGTCCACGTCGCGGGTCATCACGCTCGGGAAACCGTCGTGGATCCCGAACTGCACATAGGACGATCCGCCGACATGGAACAGCGGCATCGCCACCATGTTCTTGTCGCCCTCGTCGAACTCGAAACCCTCGTGTGCGTTCATGGTGTGCGCGATGACGTTCGCCTGGGTCAGCTCCACACCTTTGGGGCGCCCGGTGGTACCCGACGAGTACATGATGATGCACACGTCGTCGGGTTCGACGTCGGCGGAACGGTCCACCGGCGACGCGGCCGCCAGCAGCGCCTCGTACTCGTCGCCGCCCTCCGGTTTGACGGTGATCACCGTGTCGACCCGGGTCAGCTTGTCGCGGATCTTGGCGATGCCGTCGGCGAACTCGTCCCCGACGATGATCAGCTTGGCCCCGGAATCGTTGAGCACGTAGTCGAGTTCGTCGGAGGCCAGCCGGAAGTTGATGATCGCGTTTGCCGCGCCCAGCGATGCGGCGGCGAACGTCAGCTCGACACACGCCGGGTGGTTCTTGTCGAGGAACGCGACGACGTCACCGCGGCCGATGCCTTTCTCGGTGAGCGCACCGGCCAGCCGGCGGACCCGGTCGTTCCACTGCGACCAGGTCCAGGACCGCTCGAGGTAGTCCATCGCTTCGCCGTCAGGGTTGACGGCGGCCCAGTGGGCCAGTCGCTCGTCGAGGAATCGGGGTGCGCTCAGCTCGGCCATGTCTACAGAGCGTGCCACGATCTGCGCTGCGGCTGACCGGATTTGCTCAACTCACCGGACGAGCGGCGCGAGGTAGGTGCGGGCGTAATGGGCGACGGCGTCGTCGTCGGTGACGTCGAGGACGCCGGTGCCGACCTGCACCAGAGATGCGGCGAGCCGGATGTGCAGTTCGGCGACGGCGAGCAGGTCGGCGTCGGGCATCGTCGCGCCGGCCGCGCGCAGCGCCTTGGCCATCGCGGTCGCAGCGCTGACCAGGAACAGCCTCGCCTCGGCCACCATCTCCGTGGTCGCGGTGAATTCGCCGTCGAGTTGCAGGAATCGGCGCATCACCGGTTCGCCGGTGAGCAGTCGCACGCCCTCCCGGAACGCGGCGACCGCCGCCTGCTGCGGGCCGTCGTCGATCGCGACCGTCTGCAGCCGCGCCATCGCGAAGTCGAAGGTCTGCCGACCGAGCTCGGTGATCAACGCGTCGCGGCTCGGGAACCGGCGGTACAGCGTGCTGCGGCTGACGCCGGCCTGGCGTGCCACCACGTCCATGCTGAGCCTGCCGACCCCGACGAGTGCCACCTCCTCGGCGGCGGCCTTCAGGATCGCCGACTCCTGCTGGGTGGGGCTGTCGGTGTTGCGGTTTCGGCGCATCCGCTACCCCGCCGGGCAGCGGCCGGCGGGCGGCGCGAACGAATCCAGCGCCACCGAGCGGTGTAGCCGCACCAACTTCTCGTATTCGATCCTGTTCCGCGCCAACGGGATCAGTAGCACCCGGTCAGGCAGCGTGCGCCAGGCCAGCTGCAGCAGGCGCGAGTAGAGCGCGAACTCGACGTCGTGTCGGGCTTCCCACCGGAACCCGGTCAGCTCCCGCACCCCCGGGTGCAGGATGCCGAACGAACACACCGTCAGTACCCGGCCGGCGAGCGGGCGCAGCGCGACCCAGCCCGGCGTCAGCGCCGTCCGCAGGGCGGGCGGCAGCACCAGCGTCGGCAGCGGCAGCTTCGTCAGGTCCCGGGTGACGCGGCGCAGGAACGGATTCGTCGCGAGCTCGTTGGCGACCATATCGTCGTAGTACGCGACCGCATCGGCATACGTGGCAGGCAGTTTCGCGTTCTTACCAGGTAGCTCGAGTGCGCGGAACGCCTGCAGGAGCTGCTGGTAGGCGGCCTCGCGTTCGTCGTCGTCGAGGGTGATGCCGGTGCACGGGGTGAAGGAGTTCAGCACCACGAACAACCCGCTGACCGCGATCCAGTTCCACAGCGTGGGGTCCAGTGCGCTGTAGCGTACGTCGGCGAAGTCCCCGGTGCCGCGGCCGCGCACCTCGCGGTGCATGGTCTTGAGCCGCTGCCCCTCGGCTTCTCGGTCGGTGGCATCGCCCCAGATCGCCAGCAGCGCCGAAAAGCCGCTGCGCACTCCGCGATCGGCGAAGTTGGCGGCGAACCTGCCGGTCTTGTCGACCGCGGCCGCGACCGGCACCAGCGCGACCTCGTCGAACGCTGCGGCGCCGAAGAGACCGCCCAGCACACTTCCGGAGTGTCTACGGAATTCGTGGAGGACCTTCGGGCGGACGTTCGTGGTGATGGAGTCGGTGGACTCCGCGGCGGTCGCGACCATTGCGCCTCCCGACATCGTCGTTGAAACAAAGACTAGCTTCCTGTGTCAACATGTCAATGGCGGGCACGCTCGGCGAGGCCGAGGGCGCGTCGGATGCACGGCCGACACGGAGTGGCGCCGGGCAGACGCGCGCGCTCGCGGTGCCGACGTCAGGCGCCCTGACAGACGCCGGAGTCGCGGATCACGGTGCCGTAGACGTTGGCCGTCGCGATGTTCGCGTTGATCACCCCGGCCGGCATCCGCTGCTTGATCTTGTCGCTGATCTGGGTGAACTGATACCACAGCCGGTAGATCGAATCACCGTGGAACAGCGGCGAATACTCGCTCTGATCGGGATAGTTGACGATGAACAGCGTATGGGCCCGCGGGTCCAGGAACGCCGCGGACTGGTCCAGGTTCGCGGCGACGATGTCGCCGGCCTCGGTGACGCCGGGGCGTGTCCAGTAGTCGCCCTGGTCGGCGAGGAAGCGCTGAAAGCCGTACACCTGATCCATCAACGGCTGGTACTGGGCGTTGATCCACTGGCACGACTCGCGTTCGGCGGTGATCATCTGCGGGGTCACCCTCGACTGCCACAGGTTGTACGGGAACGGGCGGTAGTCGGGCTGCCAGTTCGACGGGTACGGCGTGAACACCGGCAGCGTCGGGGTGGCCGGCTCGGCCTGACCCACCGGGGCGAGACCCAGCAGGCCGGCCAGTCCCAGCGCAGTCACCACCGCCCACCGGAACATGGTCAGGCGCCGCCGAATTCGGGACGCAGGACCGGTGCCAGCGCCGCGAGCGGGATACGGGCCTGCACGGTGCCGCCATCCATCGACCACTGCATCAACCCCGGGGTGAAGTCGGTCGGCCGATCCCGGCCCACCGGATAGTCCGGCATGTAGATCACCAGGTGGTCGGGCGTCAGCGCCCACGCCTTGTACGCCCCGGAGTACACCTTGTCCGGTGTCCAGCGGTCCGGGGTGAACGGATAGGTGCCGGGCTGGTGCGGCGGTGGTGCCGCATCGAGGGCCGCGATGATGAACGGACCACCCAGACGGGGGATCTCGGCAAAGTGGTCGACGCCGGGCTTGAACAGATCCGCCAGCTGCAGCTGCCGTCCGCCGGCGAAGGTGAAAGTACGGTAGGCGTCGCTGACGATCGGCGCGTTCGGATGCGCCAGGGCGTCGGTACCGACCGTGCCCGAGTACATCTCGTGGAAGACGACCGTCATCGCGTCACCATGGTGGAAGATCTCGAACTGCTGCTCGCCGAAGCTGTCCTGCACCATCTTCTTCGCCGCGGTGCGCCAGTTGTTCATCAGGTTGGTCAGGTACTCCCGGATCACCGGGATCTCCACGAGGTCGCCGGGCAGTGCCAGCTTGATGTCGCGCGTGGCTTTGCGCTCCGACACCACCGACGTCGAACAGAACCGCCCGTCCCACTGACCGCCCAGTTCGGCGCAGAACGTCGGAGCTGACGCCGACACCGGCGGCGCGGTGGCCATCGCGACCGTGGTCATCACTGCGACAGCACTGCTGCCGACGATCCGGCGGATCACTAGGGGAGCTCTACTTTGCTTGCGCGCCAACGCCCGTCGGCGTACTCCATGGTCATCTTGACGCGGCTGCGGTCGATCCGCGGGTCCGGCACGTTGGTGTTGGACACCGACTGGTCGACGAACAGCAGCACCACGACCTTGTCCTTGGACGCCGACTGCACAGCCGACTCCAGCACGACACCGTGTGCGGTGGCCTTGTTGTCGATCAGCAGCTGCCGCAACTGCGCGCTGGACTGTGAGTACATGTCCTTGAATTCGCCGGTGGCCCCGTCGAGCACCGCGTCGAAGTTCTCGTCCACCTTCGCCGAGTCGATGCTCGTCAGCACCTGCGCATAGCTTTCCGCGGCGTGTCGGGCCTGCTCGCTCGCGTCGGCGATCTGGCGTTCCTGCCACAACTGCCAGCCCAGGAAGCCGACCGCACCCAGCAGCACGACGAACGCGGTGACCAGACCCGCGCGCACCGCGATGCGGCCCCGGTTCGGTGCGGCGGACTGGGTGTCACCGTCCTTGCCGAGCGCGGCCTTGATCTCCAGGTCGGACTCGGACTCGACCTCCGGCTTGTCGTCGGTGGTCTTGTCGTCGTCGGTACTCACGGACATCATCATCTCCTAGCGGACGTCGGGGTCAGCGGGGCGGCTCGATCGGTAACGTCGGGCCGCCGTAGGGCGTCGGAATCGTGTAGCGCCCCTTCGGGGTCGGGTCGGTCTGCCTGCCGAGATCAGCACCCGGCGGCGGGCCGGCGGTGTCGTCACCGGCCGGTCGTGGCGCGTTCTTGGCCCCGCGCACCAGCACACCGGGATGCTCGTCGCGGCAGTAGGTGTACATGAACGGCTCGGGGAAGTCCGCCGACGACGGCGGCAGCTTCGGGGTGCCGTAGTCGCAGGTGTAGCGCGGGTAGATCTCGGCGGTCCCCCACAGCCCGCCGTCGTGCATCGCGGCGCCGAGCGCGTCGAGCACCGAGGTGCGGTGCGCCGGGAACAGCGCGTTGAGTGCGGGCACCCGCAGGTACAGCAGCCGTGACGTGGTGGTCAGGTTGCCCAGCAGCTGCACCATCGTGTCGGAGTTGTCGGCGAACAGGTTGTCGACGTTGCCCAGCACGCCCGGGGTCTGGTCGGTGAGCCTGCGGTAGCCGTCCCGCATCGTGGTGATGCCCTCGAAGGTCTCGGCGAGATTGTCCGACGCGACGTCGATGCCGGCGTTCTTGTCGGCGACCATCGTGAAGACCACGCGGCTGCTGCGCAGCAGCGACGACGTCTCGGGCAGCACCGAATCCAGGGTCGACAGCAGGAACGTGCCTCCGTCGACGATGTCGGCCAGCTTCTGCGGGCCCGCGTCACTCATGCTCAGTTCCCGGCGCATGATCTCGAGCTTCTCGGTATCGGCCTGCGCCAGCGCCCCGTCGGCGTCGGCCAGCAGGGTGGCCAGGCTGACCGGCACGGTGGTGTCGCGCTGACCGATCACCGCACCGTCGGCGAGATACGGGCCGCCGTCCGCACCGGGGACGAAGTCGATGTACTGCTCGCCGGCCGGAGACAGCCCGGACACCCGCACCTCGGAGGCCTCCGGGATCTGCACGGTGGACTTCACGTTCACGATCGCGTTGACCCCGGTCGGGGTGATGTCGAGCCGCTCCACCCGGCCGATCTGCACGCCGCGCAGCGTGACGTCCTGATTCGGCAGCAGGCCGGCGGATTCCGGCAGCTCCACGGTGAGCCGGTAACTCGACGCCAGCGGGTTCACCCGCAGCGCCCCGAACAACAGATACGCGGTGGCCACCACGAGCACCATGACCAGGCCGAGCGCCGAGAGCCACGCCCGGCGGCGGTAGCCGTACCGGACGATGCCGACGACGCGGTCGGTGGCAGCGGTGATCATCGCGGCGCCTCGGCGGGTGCGGGCGGGACGGGACCCGGTGGCGGGGCCGGAATGATCGCACCGGGCTCGGTCGGGCTCGGGATCACCGGCAGCTGCGGCACATCGGGGCCCTTGCCGACGACGCGCTCCTGCAGCCGCCACAGGGTGTACTTCAATGTGCCGACCAGCTGGTGCCAGTCGTGGCGCTTGGGTCCGTGCAGACCTGGGTCACCGGCGTAGCCGATGTCCGGGATGGAGCCGAGCACCAACCGGTCGACGCTGGCGTCCAGCGCGATCGCGTTGGAGGTCATGGTCTTGATGAACGGCGGCATCAGCCGGTTCAGCGCGTACAGCGAGGTGTCGGGGGCCACCGCGACGTCGTTCCAGGCCCGCGCCACGGTGTTCGCGTCGGCGATGACGCTGCGTCCGCTGGTGTCGGTACCCGCGATGGACGGGAATTTGCGCAGCTGTCCGGAGATGTCGCCGAGTTGCTGCACCAGGTCGGCGATCTGGGTGGTCTGCGACGACAGCGTGTCGGTGGCCGGGCGGGCCTGCGCCATCACGTCGCTGATCACCTGGTTCTTGGCCGAGATCTCCTGGGCCAGTCGCGACGTCTCGTGCATCGCGGTCGAGATCTCCTCCGAGCGCGCGTTGAGCTTGCCGAGGGTGGTGTTCGTCTTGCTGATCAGGGTGCCGAATGCCTCACCCTGGTCACCGGTCGCCTTGCCGAGCCCGTTGATGAGGTTGGTGAAGTTGCGGACAGCGCCACCGTTGACCAGGATCGCGGCCGAGCCGAGGACCGATTCCACCGTCGCCGCCGCCGTCGTCGACTCCAGCCCGATCGTGTCGCCATCCCTGAGCAGCGGGGTGCCCGGCGCGGCATCGGCGGGCGGTTTGATCGCGACGAACACGTCACCCAGCGGTGTGGCCGAACGCAATTCGGCGGTGCTGCCCTGCGGCAGCTGCACACCGTCCATGATCCGCAGGGTGGTGACCGCGGTGTAGTTGCGGGCCACCATGGACTCCATCTGCCCGACGTCGGCGCCTGCCAGCTTGACCTTTGCGTTCGCGGGCAGGTTCAGCGCGTTCGAGAACACCGCGGTCAGCTGGTATCCGCCGGAACCGACCCCGGGGGCCGGCAGCGGCAGGCTGGCCAGACCGTCACCGGCGCAACCGGATGCGGTCAGGCAGGCCGTCAGCGACAGTGCGGCAGCGAATCGTCGGCGGATGGCCATCACTTCTGTCCCATCGCCGCGAGTCCGTCGAGCATGTAGGTCAGGCCGAAGTCCGGCCCGAAGTCCTGCAATGTGCCGGTACTGCAACCGAGTTGACGCAGGCCCATCATGTTGCAGACCTCCTTGATCAACTGGTTGTCGAACAGGATCTTGTCGGTGACCACCTTGACGCGCAGCGCACCGTTCCTCTGGTCGGCGACGTTGTACAGGTTGTCCAGTGTCAGCGGCGCGACGTCGAGGAGTTCCATCAGATCGCGTTCGTGATCCTTGCCGACGGTGTTCATCACGATGTCACCGTTGGCGACCAACGCCTTGATCGACTCCCGGTGCTTCTCCAGCACCTCGCCGGTGTTGGTGAGCACCTCGTTGATCTTGCGCCCGGTGGTGCCGCTACCGAGGTCCTCGTCGGCGAGGATCTGGCTCAGCGCCCGCACCGAACTACCGAATTCGCGCATCATCTCGTCGTTGCGCGCGGCGGCATCCGACAGCGAGCTGACGTTGCGCACGATGGTGGTCAGCTGGTCCTTGGTGACGGCGCCGCGATCGGAGCTGAGCCGCAACGCGTTCGACAGCTCACCCAGCGCGTCCTTGATCTGCTGGCCGCGGCCGTCGACGACCGCGGCGCCGCCGTCGAGGACGTCGGCGATCGGGCCGTTGCCCTTGCCGTCGCCGCGCAGCGACACTGCGAGTTTGTCGAGAGTGTCGAGCACCCGGGCGAATTCGACCGGCGTGCGGGTGCGGTTGAGCCCGATGGTGTCGTGGTTCTGCAGGGTCGGACCGTCCCGGTACGGCGGTGTCAGCTCGATCTGGCGGTCGGTCAGGATCGAGTTCGAAATGGTCGCGGCCTGAACGTCGGCCGGCACCTTGACGTCGCCGTCGACGGTGAAGTCGACCTCGACGTAACCGGTCTTCGGCGTGATCTTGGTGACCTTGCCGACCGGCATCCCCAGCACCGCGACCACATTGCCCTCATAAAGCCCTGTGGCACTGTCGAACTGCGCGGTCACGGTGATCGTGTCGAGCTTGTCTTTGGCGTAGCCGACCAGCACGAAGGCGGCGACCAGGGCCAGCACCGCACACACCGCGACCGCGCCGATGATCTTGCCTCGGGTGAAGGTCATTTGCAGTCCTGGTAGTACTCGATCATCCCGAGCTGTTTGGCGCGGCCGCTGATCGCGCACATCCACGAATCGACGAGCAGCCCGCTGGAGGCGTTGAAGTCGATCGCGTTGCCGGTGCCGGTGATGTTGGTCAGGTTGCGCAGCGCGATCGGCGCGGTCTGCAGGATGCTGCGCAGCATGCCGTCGTTCTTGCCGAGCAGGGTCGAGAGCTCCTGCAGGTTGGTCAGCAGCTCCTCCAACTCGGGCCGGTCGTCGATGACGATGTTGCTCAGCGTCTGGACCAGATTGGTCAGCGCGTCCATCATCGCGTGGAAGGTCGCCCGCCGGGCGACGAACTCACCGAGCAGCGAATTGCCCTGATCCACCAGGTTTCCGATGGTGGCCTGCTGGCGGTGCAGCGTGGTGCTGACCATGTCGGTGGTTTCGAGCAGTTCGCCGAGCTGGTCGCGGCGCTGGGCGATGATCGTCGACAGAGTGTGCGTGTTCTCCAGCGCCTGCGGGACGACCGGCGGCAGGGTGTCGAGCTGCTTGCCGAGGATGGCCAGCGTCTCGGCGAACTGGTCCGAGTCGACCTGCTCGAAGGTCGTGGTGACGTCGGTCAGCGCTTCCTGCAGGTCGTAGGGCACCTCGGTGTGGCTCAAGTCGAAGGTGTTGTCCGGCAACGATCCCGGGCCTTCCGGGTACAGCGCGAGGTACCGCGAGCCGAGGATCGTGGTGATCTTGATGGTGGCGCGCGAGTCCTCGCCGAGGACGACGTCGTCGCGGACCTTCAGTCGCGCCTCGACGTGGTCGCCCATCAGCTTCATGCTCGCCACCTCGCCGACCGGGATGCCTGCGACGGTGATCGGGTTACCCACCTGTAGCGCGGCGGCCTGCAGGAACTTCGCGGTGTAGTGCCGGTATCCGAAGTCGGCGACCCGGACCAGCAGCAGCGCACCGACGAGCACCGCGACGACCGCGACCGCGAGCACCCCGAGCCAGGTCGTGTTGTAGTTCTCCAGCGGACGCCGCCTGCGCCGGATCTGCGGTGTGGGGTCAGCCATTGGCCATGTTCCTGCACTTGGGGGTGTGGCGGGCCTTGTTGCCGGGGGTGGCGGCCGCGACGACAATCGGGGTCACATCGTTGAGGCCGGGGAAGAACGCGGTGCCGTCCAGTTCACACGCATAGGCGTTGGCGTAGGTGCCCTCCCCGGTGATCCGTGCGAATCCCTTGAGCATCAACGGCAGGTTGGCGCCGACGAACGCGAGCTGCGGTTCGATCTTGACCATGTGCTGGGCGAATCCCGGTTCACGGCGCACCAGTTCCTTCAGCGACGGATACACCTCGTCGGACACCGTGGACAGCTGACGGACCACCTTCGCGATCGAACCCATCGACTCGATCAACTCGGGCCTGCGCGCGTCGAAGGTCGACACCACCGACCGGGCCTGCCCGATGATGTGGTCCAGATCGTCGTTGTGCTGGGCGAGATTGCCCACCACGGTGTTCAGATCGGTGATCACGCCGCCGAGTTCCTCGTCGCGCCCGGCGAACGACTCGGTCAGCTGCGCGGTCTGGTCGACCAGCGCGGTGATCGACGCCTCGTCGCCCTGCAGCGACTGGATCACGCCCTTGGTCAGGTTGTCCGCGTGCTTGGGATCCAGGATGCTGAACAACGGCTCGTACCCGTTGAGCAGCGTGCCGACATCGAACGACGGGTCGGTCTGCTCGACGGGGATCACGCTGCCCGCCGGAAGAGGTTGCGGCTCACCGAGATTGCCCAGGGACAGGCCGAGATAGCGCTGCCCGACGATGTTCTGGTAGGTCACCGATGCGACCGTGGTGCCCAGCACCTGCTGGTCGGACTGCACCACGAACGACACCTTGGCCTCGGCACCCTGGAGTTCGATCTTCTCCACTCGGCCGACGCGCACGCCGGCCATCCGCACGTCGTCACCCTCGCGCAGCCCGAACACATCGGTGAACACCGCCGCGTACGGCACCGTCGAGCCGGACACGTCCCTGCGCAGCGTGACGTACACCAGCCAGGTCAGCGTCAACGCCACCACCATGAACAGCGCCAGGCCGATCGCGGCACCGCGTGTCTTCATCGGGGCCCCTCTCCCCCGGCATCGGCCGGCGACACCGTGGTGCCGCGGGCCACCGGTCCGAGCAGCAGTTGGGTTGCCGTCGAGACGGGTTGGCCGGTGACGGCGCTCAGCACCGCGCGTTCGTAAGGGCTGCCGACGGGCCCGACGTTCCCGCCGAAGGCCGGCGAGACCGCAGAGGCGGGAGCCGCCTCTGCGGCACCGGCCGGCGGTGGCGGCACATAACGCGGCGAATCCTCGCGCTTCGGCGCGACCGGGGCCAGCGGGGACTGGTTGACCGGTGGCGGCGGGATCGGGACCAGGGCGTCGTTCGCCGTCCCCGGCACCGGGGGCGCCGGCGACATCCACGGCGGCAGCGGAGGATTCGGGTCAGCCAGGCTCGGATTCGGGTTCACCAGCGGAGGACCGACGGCGACCAGGTTGCCGTTCTCGCCGAGTATCGTGCCCCGCGGCGGTGCCAGATCCTTCGGCGGCTGATAGTTCTGCGGCAGCAGCGCCTCGGGCAATGCGGGGCGGGTCACCACCAGTGGCGCGGTGTAGCAACTCGGGCCGAGCAGCTCCCCGTACCGCGGGCAGTCGGCCCGGGTGTAGGTGTAGGTCGGCGTGAGCGACAAGTTCATCCGCATGTTGCCGACGTCGCGGTCCGGGCGCCACACCTCGTCGAAGAACTTGTCGGACAACCCGTTCAGCTTCACAAACGCCGGCAGCCAGTGATGCGAGGTGTCGGCCAGGTTCCCGATCACCGGGGTCAGCTCTCGGGTGATGGTGACCAGCCGGTCGGTGTGGTTGTTCAGCGCCGTGTGGGTGGTGCCGGCGGTGTGCAGCCCGCCGCTGACCAGCGCGTCGAGCTGGGCGCGCTGCTGCACCAGGGTCTGCATCGGCGCTACCGCGGTGTGCAGCGCATCGAGCAGTTCCGGTGCGGTGGAGCGCAGTCCACGCGTCGCGTCGATCAGAGCGGACACCGTCGTCGGCCCCGGATCGGTGGCCACGATCGAGTCGATCTCGTCGATCATCCGGTTCAGTTGCGCACCCGCGCTGAGCAATTCGGTGCGCCGGTTCTCGGTGGCCGCGTTCAGCGCGGCGAGAATTCCGACCGTCTTGTCCTCCCGGCCGCGGCCGGTCGCGGCCAGGATGTCGCGCAGCTTGCTGATCGTGGTCTGGAACAGCACGGTGGGCAGCTCGGTGTCCTCCGGGATCTGGGCACCCTCGCCGATCGGCGGCCCCGAGCCCTTGTCCACGAGCTGCACCGACGACACCGCGAACACATTGCTCGGCACCACCCGCGCGGTGACGGTGGCCGGTATCGCGCGCGCGTAATGCGGATCGAGGTTGATGTGGACGAAGTTCGGCTGCCCGTGCGCGGCCGGCGTCACGCCGTCGACAGCGCCGACGAGCACCCCGTGGTACTTCACGTCGGATCGCTGCGGCAGCCCGTCACCGACGTTGACCAGGGCGGCGACGACGCGTACGAACGGGTCAAGCCGACCGGTCGCCTTCACCAACAGGATCCCCGAGACCAGCGCCAGCACAAGGATCACCGCGATGCCGCCGCCGAGCAGCTGGCGATCGCTGGGCCCGCGGCCGTCGAGGTCGAAGGAGTTTGCCACCTAACCCCCGAACCTTGCTCCGGAGTCGACATTCCACAGCGCCATGGTGAGCAGCATGTTCACGATGATCACGACGGTGATGCTGGCGCGCATGGCATGCCCGGCGGCGACCCCGACCCCTTCGGGACCACCGCTGGCGTAGAAGCCGTAGTAGCACTGGATCGTGGTGGCGATCCAGACGAAGATGATCGCCTTCAGCAGCGAGTACAGGATGTCCTGCCCGGACAGCATCAGGGTGAAGTAGTGCATGTAGGAGCCCGACGCTCCACCGCTGATCGCCATCACCACCAGTTGGGTGGTCAGGTAGCTGACGGCCAGGCACAGCACGTAGAGCGGGATCACCGCGACCACCGAGGCCATCAGCCGGGTGGTCACCAGGTACGGGATCGGCCGGATCGCAAGGGAATCCAGCGCGTCGATCTCCTCGGCGATGCGCATCGAGCCCAGCTGGGCGGTGAACCGGCACCCGGCCTGGGTCGCGAACGCCAGCGACAACGCGATCGGCGCGAGCTCGCGGGTGTTCACCAGCGAGCTGATGATGCCGGTCGCCGGGCCCAGCCCCAGCAGGTCGAGGAAGTTGTACCCCTCGATGCCGACCAGTGCACCGACGGTGACACCCAGCACGATCGCCACCCCGGCGGTGCCGCCGCCGACGACCAGAGAACCGTTGCCCCAGGCGATGTCGGACAGCAGGCGGACGAACTCGGCTCGATAGTGGCGCAGCGCCAGCGGGATCGCCAGCAGCGCGCGCACGAAGAACACCAGCATGTGGCCCAGCCGGGCGACCGGCGGTGTGCTCTTGCGGTACAGCCGGACGAACGGCGCCAACGGCCGCGGTACGTAGGTCGACGCCATATCAGAGCCCCACCCGGGGGAACAGCATGATGTAGAGCTGACTGATCGCGACGTTGACGACCATCAGGATCAGGATCGACTCGACCACGGCGGCGTTCACCGAATTCGCGACGCCGGTCGGCCCACCCTTGGTGGACAACCCCTTCTGGCAGGACACCACCGCGACGATCGCGCCGAAGATGACGGCCTTGATCATCGCGACGATCATGTCGCCGGTGGTGGTGAACGACGCGAACGTCGCGACGAAGCTGCCCGGCGCACCGTTCTGGAAGTAGACATTGAACAGGTAGCTCGCGAGGAAGCCGACGAAGCACACCACACCGGTCAGCGCGACGCCGATCATGATCGCCGCGGCGAACCGGGGCACCACGAGGCGCCGGATCACCGAAACGCCCATCACCTCCATCGCGTCGGTCTCCTCGCGCATCTTGCGGGAACCGAGATCGGCGGTGATCGCCGAACCGACGGCGGCGGCCATCAGGATCGCCGCGGTCAGCGAAGCGGCCTGGCGGATGACCGCGAGGCCGCTGGCCGCCCCGGCCAGCGATGTCGCGCCGACCTGACCGGCCAGCAGTGCGAACTGGATCGACAGGGTGACCCCGATCGGCAACGCCACCAACACCGTCGGCAGCACCGCGGTGCCGGCCATGAACGCGCCCTGCCGGACGAACTCACCCCATTTGAACTTGCCGGTGAACAGATCGATGAAGAAGTACTGCAACGTCCGGACGGCGAGGACGAACTGTTCGCCGACCGTCGCCAGCGAGGCGAGCGGGTGACGACGGAGATAACCGCCGGCCCAGTCCTGGACGACGTGGACGGAATCATCGCGGCGAACCGGCTGATCCGCAGTCGTCATCCGTGAAGTCCGCTCCGCCACAGCGCATCCGGAACCGGAGTCCAGATGGCGCCGGTACGTGGGCGGGCCGACGAGGCGCATGGCTGATTCACGTTCCACGCCTCCCGATTTCGAGGACCCACCCGTCCGAAGCAACCTGGGTGACCAGGTTCTGGATGGTCGTCACCGTATGACCGCGGCGATGATTGCGTCAAGGTTTCGGCAATCTTTCATTAACTTATTAGGCGGAGGGGCGGGCCCGACCCGAAGATTGACGGGCCTGCAGATTCTAAGGACGTTCGGGAAGCAACAGCACCCGTAGAAGACCGCCGACGAGCTGACGCGACGAGTCGGTGTTGGCGTAGCGCTCCAACCGGCCGATGTCGACGACGAGACCGAGCGCGGCGTGCACAGCGAATCTTGCCTGCCGGACCGTCAGACCCGGGCGGGCTGCAACGACCTGGCGGGCCCACGACTCGACGATGGCGCGCTGGATGTTGTGCAGTGCGGCCCGGTCTTCGGCGGGCACGTTGATCTGTTCGGCGTAGTACACGTAGGCCAGTTCCGGATCGGCGAACGAGCGCCACACGTAGGCGTCGATCAACTGGCCGACGGCGCTGCGTTCGTCGGGCGCCGTCGCCAGGATCGTGCTCATGTCGCCGGAGACCCGGTCGGCGGCGCGTCGGTAGATCGCGGTCAGCACCGCGGCCTTACCGCTGAAGAATCGGTAGATCGTCGATACGGGCAGCCCGATCGCCGACGCGATGTCGTCCATTCCGGTCTCGCGGTATCCGTGCGCGTTGAACAACCGCAGCGCCGTGGCAAGGATGGCCTCGTACTCGCCGGCGGGACCGATCGCCGGATCGGGGCGGCGTCGCGGCTTGTCGCGGCGCGGAATCGGGGGCAGATCGGCGTCGCGCAACTGGCGGGCCAACTGCGCCAGCAATCGACGGATCTCGTTGGCCGGGAGCTTGGCCCGGTGGTCGCAGGTGCTGCCGATGGCGCTGAGCACCGCGGCGGTCACGGTCCAGCGCTGCCGGCTGTCGAGCTCGGGGCGCAGCGCCGACAGCGGCCGCTGCAGGCGCCGGTTGACCAGCTTGATCTGCGCGTTGGAGATCGCCTGATCCGCCGGTTGCAGATACCTCGCCTCCCAGCGGTACAGCCCACCGCTGGCGCGGGTCTTGATCACCGCGTCGATCAATGCCGCGACGATGCGGTCCCACCGCTGCTCGGGGGTGCCGTCGGTGTCGTCGTCGGCGAACTCCGTCGCCGAGACCAGCTGCTCGCCGAGCCCGAGTACGGCCGCACGGAACAGGTCGTACTTGCCCGAGTAGTGGCGGTACAGCGACGCGGCCGTGACACCCACCCGCGAAGCGATGTCCTCCATGCTGACCGCGTGATAGCCAAGTTCACTGAACGCTTCCGCTGACGCGCGCGCGATCTGCTGCTTACGATCTTTGGGGCGCCTTCGCGCGTCGCGAACGTCCGCGGTGGCTGCCATAGGGCACACCCTAACGCCGTGGTCCCCACCGCGGGAAAAATCGCCCGTTCTGACGAACAGCGATTTACTTCTTCGGGCTCCCCGCTACCCGACCGGTGCACCGCAACCGCACGGCGAGAGTCCGCGGCAACCAACCCGGTACGCGCAGCCGGCCTTTGACGCGCGAAACCCGAAGCGCTTGTGCACCAACGGCAGAACCACCGACGCGTAAGTCGCAGATCCCGCTGTGCGTGGACACCACATCGTGGATGCTGGTGCGCATGGTCGAACACCACTGCGTCCGGTCCGTCCACGACCGTTTCGGGTAGCCGTGGAAGACGACGAATCCGACGGCGGCCACTCCCGGTTCCTGCGCGCGTACCGGCGAGGGGGTGGCGCCGCGTCGCTTGCCGACCGCGCCCTGCTCGCCGCGCTGGCCTACACCGCGCTCGGCGCGATCTACCTCGGCTTCAACGTCCCCGTGCTGGATCGTCTGGAGTCGTTGTTCAGCGCGCAGTTCACGGTGTTCGCCGATCTGATCGCGATCGCGGCGGCCGTCGTGCTGTGGCCGCTGCTGCTGATCACCGCGTGGGCATGCGGTACGGCCGGTTGCGGCGCCTTCTAGAAGTCGACAGCCACCAAATTCCGCCGGACCCTTCTGCTGGAATTGGAACACGTTCTAGTCTGGAGGACATGAGTGACCCACAGCTCCGTCCCTTCCTGCACTCCGGACACCTCACCGTCGGCGCGCTGAAGCGCCACAAGGACAAGCCGGTGCTGTTCCTCGGAGACACCACGCTGACCGGTGGCGAGCTCGCCGACCGCATCAGCCAGTACATTCAGGCGTTCGAGGCACTCGGCGCCGGGACCGGCGCGGCCGTCGGCCTGCTGTCGCTGAACCGCCCCGAGGTACTGATGATCATCGGCGCCGGGCAGACCCAGGGCTACCGGCGCACCGCACTACACCCTCTCGGCTCACTCGACGATCACGCCTACGTGCTCTCCGATGCCGGCGTCACGTCGCTGATCATCGACCCGCAGCCGATGTTCGTCGAGCGGGCGCTGGGCCTGGTGGAGAAGGTGCCGTCGCTGCGGCAGGTGCTCACGATCGGGCCGGTGCCTTCCGAGCTTGCGGCCGCGGGCGTCGCTGCGGTGGACCTGACCGCCGAGGCGGCGAAGTACCCGGCCAAGCCGCTGGCCGCCGCGGACCTGCCGCCCGATCACATCGGCGGCCTGACCTACACCGGCGGCACCACCGGTAAGCCGAAGGGCGTCATCGGCACCACGCAGTCGATCACCACGATGACGACCGTGCAGCTCGCCGAGTGGGAATGGCCGGAGAATCCGCGCTTTTTGATGTGCACGCCGCTGTCGCACGCCGGCGCCGCGTTCTTCACCCCCGTCATCGTCAAGGGCGGTGAGCTGATCGTGCTGACCAAGTTCGATCCCGCCGAGGTGCTGCGCGTGATCGAGGAGCAGAAGATCACCGCGACGATGCTGGTGCCGTCGATGATCTACGCGCTGATGGACCACCCCGACTCGCACACCCGCGACCTGTCCTCGCTGGAGACCGTGTACTACGGCGCCTCGGCGATGAACCCGGTGCGGCTCAAGGAGGCGATCCGGCGGTTCGGGCCGATCTTCGCGCAGTACTACGGCCAATCCGAGGCGCCGATGGTCATCACGTATCTGTCCAAGAAGGAGCACGACGACAAGCGGCTGACCTCGTGCGGGCGTCCGACGCTGTTCGCGAAGGTGGCGCTGCTCGGCGAGGACGGCACACCCGTCCCGCAGGGTGAGGTCGGCGAGATCTGCGTGTCGGGTCCGCTGCTGTCGGGCGGGTACTGGAACCTGCCGGAGGCGACGGCGGACACTTTCCGCGACGGCTGGATGCACACCGGCGACCTGGCCCGCGAGGACGAGGACGGCTTCTACTTCATCGTCGACCGCACCAAGGACATGATCGTCACCGGTGGCTTCAACGTGTTCCCGCGTGAGGTGGAAGACGTTGTGGCCGAACATCCGTCGATCGCCCAGGTGTGCGTGATCGGCACGCCCGACGAGAAGTGGGGCGAGGCGGTGACCGCGGTGGTGGTGCTGCGTCCCGACGCGGATTCCTCCGACGGTGCGGTGCAGACGATGATCGCCGAGATCCAGGCGTCGGTGAAGGAACGCAAGGGTTCGGTGCACGTCCCCAAGCAGGTCGTCGTCGCCGACTCGGTGCCGATCACCGCGCTGGGCAAGCCGGACAAGAAGGCGGTGCGCAAGCAGTTCTGGGACGGCGCCGAGCGAGCCGTCGGCTAGTTTGCGCCGATTCCGGCGAGGATCCGGTCGAGCAGTTCGCCGGCCATCCGGGCGGCTTCGTCGACGTCGCCGTCGGCGATCCGGTCCAACAGCACGCCGTGGTCGACCATCTCCACCGGGACCTGCCGCGCGGTCGCGACGCTGGCGGTGACGGTCTCGATCAGCCCGCGGTAGAGCTCGGTCAGGATCTTGTTGCCCGACGTCCGCACCACGGCGAGGTGGAACTCGGCGTCCGCGCGGGCGAACGCCTCGGTGTCGTCGCCGTCCGCGCACGCGTCGCTGCGTGCCAGCAGGGTCCGCAGTTCCGCGATGTCGTCGGGTGTGCGGTTCGCGGCCGCGAGGCGGGCACCCTCCACTTCGAGTGCGCGACGGACCTGAAGCACCTCGCGCAGTTCCGTGCCGCAGAGCCGGCGCAGCGCCCCGGACACCTCGCTCGTCGCACGCACATAGGTGCCGTCGCCTTGGCGGACCTCCAGGATCCCGGCGTGGGCGAGGGCCCGGACCGCCTCCCGGACGGTGTTGCGGCCGACACCGAGAGTTTCGACGAGCACCGTCTCATTGGGTATCCGCTGCCCTATGGGCCATTCGCCGGTGGAGACAGCGTGTCTGAGCTGCTCGATCACCTGCTCGACCAGGCCGGTGCGGCGTGCTGTGCTCAGCGGCACGCAAAACCCCTTTCGTCCAATCATGGGATGTATGGCACCGTAGCAAGATGCGCACTCAACGGCAGGACATCCGCGAGCCGGGGACCGGGGGCATCGCCCCGGTCCCGAACCGCGGGACCGCCGGCGTCCTGCTCGCGGTCGCGGTGGTGCTCACGGCGCTGAACCTGCGCCCCGCGGTCACCAGCATCGCGACCGTGCTCGGCGACATCCGCACCGAGATGTCGACGTCGGCAACCTGGGCCGGCCTGTTGACGACGGTGCCCGCACTCTGTTTCGCCGCAGCCGGGCTGGCGGCGCCGTGGATCGCGAGCCGCATCGGCCTGGGCCGGACGATCTCGGTGTCGATGGTGGCACTGACCGCGGGCCTGGCGCTGCGCGTCACCGGGGGGCCACAACTGGTCATCGGCGCCACCCTGATCGCGTGCGCGGGAATCGCGTTGGCCAACGTGCTGATCCCGGTCGTCATCAAGGGGTCGTTCCCGGCCCGCATCGGCCTGATGACCGGCATCTACACCGCCGCGCTGCAGGGTGGCGGTGCGCTCGGCTCGGCGCTGACCCCCGGCCTGCAGGATCCGCTGGGCGGCTGGCGTGAAGCGCTCGCGATCTGGGCGCTGGTGTCCTTCCTGGCCCTGGCGCTGTGGATCCCGGCGAGCCGCAGCCATCGTGGGGCGTGGGCGGCGCACACCCAGCGCACCGCGGGTCGCCGATCGCTGCTGCGCAACCCGCTGGCCTGGACGGTGACGCTGTTCTTCGGCACCCAGTCGTTCATGGCGTACATCGCGATGGGCTGGCTGCCCGAGGTGTTCATCGACAACGGCATCGACAAGGTGCACGCGGGCCTGCTGGTCGGGCTGATGTCGCTGGTCGGGGTTCCGCTGTCGCTGTTCATCGCACCGATGGCGGCGCGCAGGCCCAGCCAGAGCGGCTGGATCCTCGCCGTAGGACTGTTCGGGATCGCAGGCACGATCGGCATGATGGTCGCCCCCGCCGCGCAGCCGCTGCTGTGGAGTGTGCTGATCGGGATCGGGATGAGCGCGTTCTCGATGGCGTTGGCGGTGTTGGGACTTCGCGCCCGCACCGCGGAGGACACCGCGCAACTGTCCGGGATGGCGCAGGGGTTGGGATACCTGTTCGCGGGCACCGGACCGTTCCTGTTCGGGTTGCTGCACGACGTGTCCCACGGCTGGACGGTGCCGTGGATCATGTATCTGGGCGTGTACGTCGTGCAGATCGTCGCCGGTGTGCTGGCCGGACGCGCGCGCTACGTGTGACCAGCTGAAGCGGTGTGTCGACCTGCTTGAATCCGTGACGGCGGATCAGGCGCCGGGGACCTGCGTGCGGGCCGCCACCGACCTGCCACCGGCGTTGTCGTAGACGTCGATCGCCACGTCGCCGTCGCGGTAACCGGCGATCTGATGCAGACCCTCGGTGGCGCCGATGATGTCGTTGGCGTGGTCACCGGTCATCGGATACTCGGCGACGGGATGACGCCAATGTGCGGCCACCACCGTCGTATTCGGGGCCAGCCGCGGCACCTCGCGATCCAGCACCTCGCGCAGCGTCGCCGGCTGCAGGTAGTAGCACACCTCGGAGAGCACAACGAGGTCGAAAGGCCGGGCGGGCCAGGGCTGGTCGAGCGAGCCGTGCAGCAGTGTCACCCGCTGCCGCAGCCCGCGCGCGTCGAGGCGCTGCGCGGCCCGGTCCAGTGCCGCGACGCTGACGTCGGCGCCGACCACGTGATCGCAGCGCGCCAGCAGCGCCTCGGTGAGCACCCCGATCGAGCAACCCGGTTCGAACGCGAGCCGATAGCGCGCATACGGCAGCAGTGCGGTGGTGATGGCGTACTTGCGCTGCTCGTACCACCGGGATTCCAGCTGCCAGGGATCGGCCGCCTGGGCGTACATGCGGTCGAAGAAGCTGTCGGGAAGCCGGGCGTTCAGCGGAAGATCACCTCGCCGACGGTCACCAGCCGGGGCAGGACGTACGCGGGCAGTACAGGTTCGCCGCCGGGTTCCGGCGGGGTGAACTGGCTGCGAAAGTGAGCTGCCGCGGCGGTCTTTCGGGCGATGGCCGCCGAGGTGGCCGGCACCGCGGCGGCCCGCGGCCACGGCACGGCGGCATCCCCGGGGCGCGCCCAGTGCCACATCCACACCGGGTACTCCACCAGCATCGCACCCGTGACGTCCGCGGCGTGGGCGGCGGCCCTGCCGACGGCCTCGTGGTCGGGATGTCCGTCCCCGCGCCAGGTGGCCGCGCACCACGTGCCCGCCGGCCGGCCTGCCAGGACCTCGATGAGCGCGTCGGTGAGACGCCGCTCGTACCGCGCGATCTCACCATCCGGCAGGCCGAGGCTGATCGGGGTCGAGACCCCGAGTTCGTCTGCTGCGGCGTGCAATTCGGCGCGGCGGGTCTGCTCAAGCGTGTGACGCTGCCGCGGTGTCGAATCCGGGAACGCGGCACCGCCGTCACTGGCCGACACCACCTGCACCCGCACCCCGGCGCCGGCCAGCATCGTCATCGCGGCACCGAAACCCAGTGTCTCGTCGTCGGGGTGCGCGCCGACCACGACGAGGTCCGGACAGGCCGACAAATCCAGCGCCGGGAGATCGAGTCCCGCAGCAGCCCAGACGGTTTCCGGTGTGCCGCCGTCCGGCAGCGGCGCCGCGGCCAGTCGTCCGGAGTTGCTCACGACTGGCCCGCCGCCAGCGCGCCGAGACGTTCGAGATCGCGTTCGGCGTGGCTCTGCCGTACGTAGATCGCCAGATCCGCCACCCGCCGGGCATGCTCGGCATCCGTCGCCAGCGGCGCGGGACCGAGCGCACGTGCGGTGCGGGTCAACGTCTCGTCCACGGCGGTCTCCACCACCGCGCGCGCCCGGCGCGCGTGCAGTTCCGCGGCACCCGCGCGATTGTCCGGATCGGCGTCGAATGCGTGGGCCACCGCCGTCAGCGTCGCGTCCGCGGCGGCCAGCGCGGCATCCACCGCGCCGAGGTGGGCCAGCGTGTGCGCGTCGGCGCGGCTCGAGGACGCCCGCTGATACAGCGCGGCGGCGACGGCGCGGGCTGCGCCCAGCCAGCATGCGGCCACCCCGGCGGCGCCGTGCCAGAACCCCGGCCTGCTCAGATACTCACCGGGCTCCCCGACCGGCCGCGCCGGTACGGCATCGAATTGCACTGAGCGGGTGTCGGATTCGGCCATTCCGGCGTTGCTCCAGCGGTCCGGGAGCACCCGCGCACCCGGGTCTGCGAGGTCGACCGCGAACAGCCCCCGCTGCCCCGAGGGCAACCGCGCGGTGACCAGTGCGTGCGTGCACAGGCCCGCGCCCGAGCACCACGGTTTGGTGCCTGCGAGCAGTACCCGTGGGCCGTCCTCCCGTGCGCTCAGTGCCGCCTCACCGGACTCGGCCGCCCACACTCCCCACCACTGGTCCGCGCCGGGACCGCTGCCGGTCAGCTCGGTCAGGATCGCGACCGCGTCGGTGTGTGCTTCGGCGAGACGGCCCGCGACCACGTCGATCTCGGTCAGGGCGGCCAGCCGTCGCCAGCGCTGCGCGGTGTCGCCACGGCCCGGCAGCGGGAGGTCGAGCTCCCCGGAGCTCAGCCACTGCCGGACCAGGCCTGCGTTCACGGGGTCACTTCCGCGGACCGTCCACTGACGGTGTGGGCGATGTCGCGCAGATGCTGCGCGAAGCCGCCGGGGGCGCGGCCCTCACTGCGGTCCGACGTCGCGACCGACAGGCCGCGGTCGCGGTGGATGGACAGCGCGGCGGCTTCGAAGCGACGCACCAGGTCGACATCCTCACTGCTCGCCAGCGCGCGGAACCCGCCGACGTGCCAGTACGCGTCGGCGCGGAATCCCATGTTGGCGCCGTGGATGTGGCGGTGGCTGGTGCCCTGTGTGCGGTAGCCGGCGAGATAACGCCGTGCCACCGCGGGTGAGAAGTTCCGCCACGCCGGGATGCGCACCACCCCGAGCACCATGTCGGCGTCCGCGGCGATCATCCGCACCAGCCAGTCGGCATCGACCGCGCTGTCGGCATCCGTGGTCGCGTACCAGGTGCGGGCCGGCTCCACGTCGGCGTGCAACGTCCTCGCGTACTCGAAACCGGCGGCCCGCGCGGCGCCGACGTTGCCGGCCTCGACGGAGACGAAGTGCACGTCCGGCCCGAACGTGCCGGCGTGCGCCTCGCTGCCGTCGTCGCACGAATCCAGCACCACGACCGTGGTGACGGCGATCGGCACGCACAGCGCCGCGGTCGTCAGCGCCCGCAGACAGTCTGGGAGGTGATCGTTCTCGTTGTGCGCCGGCACCACGACGACAGCCTTCGCGATGTCGGTCATGCCTGACTATTAGCCAGAACGCCGATTTTCCACACCTGGCACGATGGACGGGATGAGTGACTTCGACGCGGTGCTGTTCGACTTCTCCGGCACGCTGTTCCGGCTGGAAGGAGACGAGAGCTGGTTTCGGGGCATGGAACTCGACACCGAGGACAAGGGCGAGGTCGACGCGCACGTGCAGGCCGAGCTGATGCACCGGCTGACCCAGCCGACCGGGCGATCGGTGTCGATGACGCCGCAGGCACTCGACGCATGGATGAAGCGCGACCTCGAACCGCACCTGCACCGGGAGGCCTACCTGCACGTGCTGCGCGAATCCGGGCTGGCGCGCCACCACGCCGAGGCGCTGTACTCCCACGCGATCGACCCGGCCTGCTGGACCCCGTACCCCGACACCCCCACCGTGCTCGACGGCCTGCGCGGGCACGGCATCAGGACCGCGGTGGTGTCCAACATCGCGTTCGACCTGCGGCCCGCCTTCACCGGTGTGGGGACGGTCGACGAGTTCGTGCTGTCCTTCGAGGTCGGTGCGGTCAAACCGGACCCGGCGATCTTCCAGACCGCGCTCGACCGGCTGGGCGTCGCCGCGGCACGCACCCTGATGATCGGCGACAGCGACGAAGCCGACGGCGGTGCCCGCACGCTCGGCTGCGCGTTCGCGCTCGTCGACCCGTTGCCCACCCGCGAGCGGCGAGACGGCCTGATCGCGGCCCTGCGGGGGCACGGAATCTCGCTGTAGCGTCGAATCCATGGCGAGTAGCGAGCGGATCCGGCCGCCGTGGTGGCTGAAGTACGTGAACAAGGTGATGATCGCGCTGAACCGGACGGGGCTGTTCACCAACGGCCCGGCGGTGCTGATCGTCACCGGACGCAAGACCGGGAAACCACGGCCGACGCCGGTCACGCCGTTCGAGGTGGACGGCCGGCGTTATGTGGTCGGCGGCCTGCCCGGTTCGGACTGGGTGCGCAATCTGCAGGCCAACCCCGAGGCGGTGCTGGCGCGCGGGAAGAGCCGCCAGACCGTGCGGATGGTCGAGCTGCCGGTCGAGCAGGCCCGGCCGCTGCTGCGGCAGTTCCCGGTGCTGGTGCCGACCGGGGTGGACTTCATGAAGAACGCCGGGCTGGTCACCGGGCCCAACCCCGACGAGTTCGAGGCGCTGGCCGGGCGCTGCCCGGTATTCCGCTTCGATACGGTCTAAGCCGTGAGCAACCCGTTCGACGCCAGCCTCTGGGAGCCGGTGTCCGGCTTCGACGACCTGACCGACATCACCTACCACCGCCATGTCGCCGACGGCGCCCGCCGTCCGACCGTGCGGATCGCGTTCGACCGCCCCGAGGTGCGCAACGCGTTCCGCCCGCACACCGTCGACGAGCTGTACCGCGTGCTCGACCACGCACGGATGTCCTCGGACGTCGGCGTGGTACTGCTGACCGGCAACGGCCCGTCCCCGAAGGACGGCGGCTGGGCGTTCTGCTCCGGCGGCGACCAGCGCATCCGCGGCCGCAGCGGCTACCAGTACGCGTCCGGGGAGACCGCCGAGACCGTCGACCCGGCCCGCGCGGGCCGGCTGCACATCCTGGAGGTGCAGCGGCTGATCCGCTTCATGCCCAAGCCGGTGATCTGTCTGGTCAACGGGTGGGCCGCAGGCGGCGGGCATTCGTTGCACGTGGTGTGCGACCTGACGCTGGCCTCGCGCGAACACGCCCGCTTCAAGCAGACCGACGCCGACGTCGGCTCGTTCGACGGCGGCTACGGGTCGGCGTACCTGGCACGGCAGGTCGGGCAGAAATTCGCCCGCGAGATCTTCTTCCTGGGCCGCCCCTACACCGCCGAGGAGATGCACGCGATGGGCGCGGTCAACGCCGTCGTCGACCATGCCGACCTGGAAAACGTTGCGCTGCAGTGGGCTTCGGAGATCAACGGCAAATCCCCGCAGGCGATCCGGATGCTCAAGTACGCGTTCAACCTGCAGGACGACGGGCTGGTGGGCCAGCAGTTGTTCGCCGGGGAGGCGACGCGGCTGGCGTACATGACCGACGAGGCCGTCGAGGGCCGCGACGCGTTCCTGGAGAAGCGCGACCCCGACTGGACGCCGTTCCCCCGCTACTTCTGACCGGACCCCTGACCCGTCGAGATTGCGTTCCAGCAGGAAAAGTGCGAGTGAGGTCCTGCTGGAATGCAATTTCGGCACCGGAAATAGACTCCGCTGCGTGACGAGGAACCCGCTGCGGCGGCTGGCCGACCAGGTGGTGCTGACCAGCATGCGGCCACCGATCCTGCCCGCACTGCTGAACCGGCCCACCCGCGAGACCATCGAGCTGCGTGGCAAGCGGGTGCTGATGACCGGCGCGTCGTCGGGCATCGGCGAGGCGGCCGCCGAGAAGCTGGCCCGCCGCGGCGCGACGGTCGTCGCGGTCGCGCGGCGCCAGGAGCTGCTCGACGCGCTGGTCACCCGGATCACCGACACCGGCGGGGACGCCCGCGCGCACGCGTGCGATCTGTCCGATCTCGACGCGGTCGACGCCCTGGTCGCGACCGTCGAGAAGGAGCTGGGCGGCATCGACATCCTGGTCAACAACGCCGGGCGCTCCATCCGCCGCCCGCTGGAGGAGTCGCTGGAGCGCTGGCACGACGTCGAGCGGACGATGACGCTGAACTACTACGGCCCGCTGCGCCTGATCCGCGGTCTGGCGCCGGGCATGCTGGAGCGCGGGGACGGCCACATCATCAACGTCTCCACCTGGGGCGTGAAGACCGAGAGTCCGCCGCTGTTCGGGGTGTACAACGCGTCCAAGGCGGCGCTGAGCTCGATCAGCCGCATCATCGAGACCGAGTGGTCCGACCGCGGCGTGCACGCGACGACGCTGTACTACCCGCTGGTGAAGACCCCGATGATCGCGCCGACCCGCGCCTACGACGGACTGCCCGGGCTGTCGGCCGACGAGGCCGCCGGATGGATCATCACCGCCGCGCGGCACCGCCCGGTCAGCATCGCGCCCCGCATCGCGGTCACCGCGCACGCGATCAACAGTGTCGCCCCGGCCGCGATCGACACCATCATGAAACGCCAACGCATGCAGCCCAGGGACTGAAAAGCGTTGTTCGCCAACCTCGCCGACATCGTCCGCGGTCACGCCCGGCACCGCCCCGGCGCACCCGCGCTGATCGTCGGCGACCGCGTCATCACCTACGCCGAACTCGACGACCGGTCCAGCAGGGCGGCGCAGGCGTTCTCCCAGGCGGGTGTCGGGTTCGGCGACCGGGTCGCGTTCGTCGAACGCAACGGCGCCGAATACTTCGACGTCGCTTTCGGTCTGGCCAAGCTCGGCGCGGTGACGGTACCGGTGAACTGGCGTCTGACCGCCCCCGAGATCCGGCACGTTCTCACCGACGCCGCCGTGTCGATGGTGGTGGTCGGACAGGAGTTCGTCGACCGGGTGCACGACATCGAGGACGACATCGACGCCGGCATCGTCGTCGTCGGAAACCACGACCGCTGGCCGGATTTCGCCGAGTTCGTCGGCCAGGCGCCCGCGGTGGATCCGGGCGTGGTCACCGGCCCCGACGATCTGGTGTTCCTGATGTACACCTCGGGCACCACCGGAGCGCCCAAGGGTGTGATGCTCAGCAACACCAACTTCGTGTGCAAGACCGCCGGTGTCGCGGGGCCGTGGAAGTTCGACGCGGACGCGGTCAGCCTGGCGGTGATGCCGCTGTTCCACATGGCCGGGTTCGGGTGGGCGCTGGCCGGGCTGTGGCAGGGCGCGGCGACGGTGGTGCTGCGCGACGTCGACCACGCCGCGATCCTCGACGCGATCGGCCGCCACCGGGTCACCAACATGCTGCTGGTGCCCGCCGTCATCCAATCCCTGCTCGACACACCGGGTCTCGACGACATGGACTTCTCCGGGCTGCGGATCGTGGTGTACGGGGCCTCCCCCATCACCGACGACGTGCTGGTGCGCGGCATGGACCGATTCGGCGGTGTGTTCGCCCAGGTGTACGGCATGACCGAGTCGACGGGGTCGATCACCCAGCTCGACGGCGACGAGCACCTGCCGACACTGCTGCGCTCCTGCGGCAGGCCGTATCCGTGGGTGCAGATCCGCGTCGTCGACGCGTCCGGAGCCGACGTCGCACCGGGCACCGTCGGCGAGGTGTGGACCCGGTCGCCGCAGAACATGCTGGGCTACTGGAACAACCCGGACGCGACCGCGGCGACGCTGACCGCGGACGGCTGGCTGCGGACCGGCGACGCCGGATACCTCGACGCCGCCGGCTATCTGTATCTGCACGACCGGATCAAGGACATGATCGTCTCCGGCGCGGAGAACGTGTACCCCGCCGAGGTGGAGAACGTGCTGATGACACACCCGGGGGTCGCCGACGTCGCCGTCATCGGGGTACCGGATGCGCGCTGGGGCGAGGCGGTCAAGGCCATCGTGGTGCGGGCGCGCGACGCGACACTCACCGAGGCCGAGCTGATCGCCCACGCCCGGCACCGGCTGGCCGGGTTCAAGCTGCCGAAGTCGGTCGACTTCGTCGGCGCGCTGCCCCGCAACCCGAGCGGCAAGCTGCTCAAACGCGCGCTGCGCGAACCGTACTGGACCGGCACGGACCGCCACATCGGGTGACGCGGCCGTGGTAGACACACAGCCATGGAGATCCTGGCCAGCCGGGTGTTGTTCCGTCCGAAGGACTATGCGCGCTCGGTCGCGTTCTACCGCGACGGCATCGGGCTGGCCATCGCCAGGGAGTACAGCGGCGGCACGGTCTTCTACGCCGGCCAGTCGCTGATCGAGATCGCCGGCCACGGCGCGCCCGCCGGGGATGCGCCGCCGTTCCCCGGGGCGTTGTGGCTGCAGGTGCGCGACCTCGCCGTCGCGCAGGACCAGCTGCGGCAGCGCGGCGTCGAGATCGCGCGGGAGGCCCGCCAGGAACCATGGGGACTGCACGAGATGCACGTCACCGACCCCGACGGCGTCACGCTGATCTTCGTGCAGGTGCCCGAGGATCACCCGATCCGGCGCGACACCCGCGGCTAATCGACAGCAGCCGCGAGCGGCTAATCGACAGGAGCGGCGAGCGGCCAGCCGACCGACGCGAGGCGCGCGGCGACCTGGTGCATCTCTTCCGGGTTGGGTTCCTTGGCCGTGACCCGGTGGATCGCGGTGTGGATCTGCGCGGGCGTGACGGTGTCGGCGTCGGTGGAGCGCAGCACCGTCTGGGCCACCTTGACCACCTGATCCTCGGTCAGGGTGCGCCGCAACAGGGCCAGCAGCGGAAAGTAGTCCTTCTGCGGCACGCCGTGCGGATAGCCCTCGTGCAGCCAGGCCAGCACGTTGTCGAAAGCCTTCTGCGCCATACGATCAGCTCACTTCCTTGGCAGGAACGGGAACAGGTCGATTCCGGTGTTGTGGATGATCGTCGCGCGGGTGATCCACAGCACCGCGGTCAGGATGACCCAGCCGACGAACACGAACAGCGCCACACCGGCGTACTTGGCCAGCGGCTTCGGCGCCGTGACCGCGGATCCGTCGCTGCCGTCGGATCCGGTACCGCGCGAGTACGCGACCAGCCCGACGGCGAAGATCGCGGGCAGGCCCGCGCCGAGCAGCAGCCCGATTCCGAGCACCTTGGCAATGCTCTCGAAGTACGTCATCTGATGTCCTCTGTGCTGTCCGGTCAGACCGTCGTCGGGGCGGACTTGGGTTCCGGTGCGGCCTCGGCGTCCTGGGCGGCCGGGGCGCGCAGTTCGGCGGGGATCACCGAGTTGGTCGAGTCGTCCCAGTCGGCGTTGACGTTGCTGTGGTCGACCTTCTGATGCTGGGCGCGCCACCACATGTAGAACGACAGGCCGCACAGCAGCGCGAAGATCACGCCGTCACCGATCAGATCGGATCCGGTCAGCGACTTCACGCCGTGCGACAGCCAGAACGACAGCGCGCCGACGATGCCTGCGGCGGGCAGGGTGATGAGCCACGCGACGGCCATCCGGCCGGCGACGGCCCAGCGGACCTCGGCGCCGGGCTTGCCGACACCGCTGCCGAGGATCGAACCCGTCGCGACGTGGGTGGTCGACAGCGCCATACCCGCGGCCGAGGAGCTCAGGATGATCGCGGCCGACGACGCCTCGGCGGCCAGCCCCTGCGGGGACTCGATCTCGACCAGACCCTTACCGAGCGTGCGGATCACCCGCCAGCCGCCCAGGTAGGTGCCGAGCCCGATGGCCAGCGCGCAGGACGCGATGATCCAGAACGGGAGACCCTGCTCCTTGACGTCTCCGCCGAGGTTGCCGGTGGTGATCAGCGCGAGCGCGATGACGCCCATCGTCTTCTGCGCGTCGTTGGTGCCGTGCGACAGCGCGACCAGCGATGCGCTCGCGATCTGGCCCCAGCGGAAACCCGCCTCGCGCTGCTTCTTGCTGACGTTGCGCGTGATCCTGTAGACCAGCCAGGTGCCGCAGCCGGCGACCAGGCACGCGATCAGCGGTGCGGCGACGGCCGGGATCAGCACCTTCTGGCTCACCCCGGCCCAGTTGACGCCGCCGAGACCGATCGCGGCGAGCCCGGCACCGATCAGGCCGCCGAACAACGCGTGCGACGAGCTGGACGGGATGCCGAACAGCCAGGTGAGCAGGTTCCACAGGATGCCGCCGATGAGGCCGGCGAAGATGATCGTCAATCCGGTCGACGCGTCGATCGACGGAAGCAGTTGACCGGTCCCGACATCCTGGATGTTGAGCACCGAGGTGGTCACCGTGATCGCGACCTCGACGGACAGGAACGCACCGATCAGGTTCAGGACACCCGCGAGCAGCACCGCCGTCTTCGGCTTCAGCGCGCCGGTCGCGATGGACGTGGCCATCGCGTTCCCGGTGTCGTGAAAGCCGTTGGTGAAGTCGAATGCCAGCGCGGTGGCAATCAACAGCACCAAGATGATCAGCTCTGCGCTCATGGGTTTGATTCTGCTGCCTGGCCGGGAGTTTTAACGAATTTTCACCGAGGTGCGTCGAGGCCGCGACGTGCGGTTTCTCCTGGCCACGGACAGCTGTTCATCTACTGTTCATCTTCTGTGGTGCCGGCGTTCTCCGGCCCCGATTCTCGCCCCGTCCTCGACAGCCTTCGCGTCTACTATCGGAAGGCCTGAGACCGTATTCCAGGGCTGTGTCGGAAGTGAACTCGTGACCAATTTTGTCGCCAGGATCGTGGCGTGGATCGTGGCCGGATACCCCGAGGGTGTGCCGGGTCCCGACCGCGTGCCGCTGCTGGCGTTGCTGCGTCGCCGCCTCAGCGACGACGAGGTCAAAGCGGTCGCCGTGGAGTTGCTCACCCGCGCGGAGATCCACGGCACCGCCGAGTTCGACCGCGTCGACATCGGCGTACTGATCACCCAGGTCACCGACAACCTGCCCACCCCCGACGACGTCGAACGCGTCCGCGTCCGGCTGGCCGCGCAGGGCTGGCCGCTCGACGATCCCCGCGACGACGCGGAGGAGGGCCGATAGCCGTTCTGCGGGCGGTCGGATTCGGCTCCGGCGCCGCCGCGCTGACCCAGCTGCCCGCCGTCGAGGACGTACTCGGCGGCCGCGCCGCGGTGCTGCCGGTGCCCGCCGACGACGCCCGGCGCAGTGCCGCGCTGGCGACGGCGTTGCGTGTCGGCGAGGAGATCGACGACGCGGTCGGCGCGGTGCTGTCGACGTCGGGCACCACAGGCACGCCGAAAGGCGCGCTGCTGACCGTCTCGGCGCTGGTGGCCAGTGCGGACGCGACCCACCAGCGCCTCGGCGGGCCGGGACGCTGGCTGCTCGCGCTGCCCGCCTATCACGTCGCGGGTTTTCAGGTGCTGGTGCGCAGCGCGCTGGCGGGCACCCGGCCGGTGGCCGTCGCGGCCTCGTTCGATCCGGCCGAGCTCGCGACCGCGGTCGAGCAGATGGGATCCGGGCGCCGGTACGCGTCGCTGGTCGCGGTGCAACTGGACAAGGCGCTGCGCGACCCGGCGGCCACCGCCGCGCTCGCGGCGCTGGACGCGGTGCTCATCGGTGGCGGCCCGATGCCCGCCGGCGTCGGCGAAAAGGCCTCGGCGGCAGGAATTTCGGTGATCCGGACGTACGGGATGAGCGAGACGGCGGGCGGTTGCGTGTACGACGGCGTGCCACTGCGCGGCGTCGAGGTCAGGATCGACGACGACGGACCGACCGGCGGCCGGATCCGGCTGGGTGGGCCCACCGTCGCGGCCGGGTACCGCAACCCCGTCACGCCGGACCCGTTCGCCGAGCCGGGCTGGTTCCGCACCGACGACATCGGGGCGCTGGTCGACGGCACGCTGCGGGTGTTGGGCCGCGCCGACGACGCGATCAGTACCGGCGGCTTGACCGTGCTGCCCGGGATGGTCGAGGCCGCGCTGGCGACCCATCCCGCCGTCGCCGAGTGCGCGGCGTTCGGGGTCGCCGACGAACGGCTGGGCCAGCGGGTGGTCGTCGCCGTCGTCCCGGTCCCCGGTGAGTCGGTGACGTTGGCGCAGTTGCGTTCTCACGTCGGCGAGACCCTGCCGTCGACGGCGGCGCCGCGGCAACTGCATGTCCTCGACGAGCTGCCCCGCCGCGGCATCGGCAAGATCGACCGCCGCGCGCTGGTGCGCCGGTTCGGCGCTGCGAACTGACGAAGCGCCCTCCGGCGGGCGGCCGACCCGCATGATGGACACCATGAGCCGTCAAGTGAGCACCGTCGACGAACTGCGTGCGATCGTCGGGCATCCGCACGAGGCCGTCGCGAACAAGGTCGGCGACCGACTGCTGCCGATCATGCGGGACTGGCTGGCGCACTGCCCGCTGGCGTTCGTCGCGACCACCGACGCCGCGGGCCGCGTCGACGTCTCCCCGAAGGGCGACCCGCCGGGGTTCGTGCACGTCATCGACGACACGACGATCGCGATCCCGGAACGGCCGGGCAACAAACGCGTCGACGGCTACCTCAACGTGCTGGAGCGCCCTGGCGTCGGGACCCTGTTCGTGATCCCCGGCCGCGGCGACACCCTGCGGGTCAACGGCACCGGCCGCATCATGGCCGACGCCGACTACTTCGACTCGATGGTGGTCCAGGGCCGCCGCCCGATCCTGGCGCTGGAGATCGCCGTCGAGGAGGTCTTCTTCCACTGCGCCAAGGCGTTCCTGCGCTGCGATGCGTGGGATCCGCAGAGCTGGGACCCGGGCGCGCTGCCGAGCGCGGCGCAGCTGGCCAAGGCCATGTTCGCCGACGCCGACCTCGACGAGATGCGCCGCCGGCTCGACGAGGACAACATGCGCAAAGTGCTGTACTGAGGCTCGGCGGTGACGAAATCCTGACGTCGCCCCTGGTAGTGGACGGGCCGCGCTAACCTCGGTGTGGTGACCCGAGTGCTGATCGCCGACGACGACGATGTCGTCCGCGATGTCGTCCGCCGCTACCTCGAGCGGGACGGCCTCGAGGTGTCCACCGCCCACGACGGAAACGAGGCGCTGCGGCTGCTCAGCTCGCAACGCATCGACGTCGCGGTGCTCGACGTGATGATGCCCGGCCCGGACGGGCTGTCGTTGTGCCGGCGGCTGCGCCAGAACGGCAGCTACGCGATGCCGGTGATCCTGCTGACCGCGCTCGGCGAGGAGGACGACCGCATCGCGGGCCTGGAGGCCGGCGCCGACGACTACCTGACCAAACCGTTCAGCCCGCGCGAGCTGGCGCTGCGGGTCCAATCGGTGCTGCGGCGCGCACCCGTGCGTGCCGGCGCGCAGGCGATGGACATCACCGCCGGCGACCTGACCGTCGCGACCGCGTCGCGCACCGTGACCGTCGCCGGAAAACCTGTGAGCCTGACCAACCGTGAATTCGACCTGTTGCTGTTCTTCCTGACCCATCCCGGCGCCGTCTTCACCCGGGAGGATCTGCTCAAACAGGTGTGGCACTGGGACTTCGGCGACCTGTCCACGGTGACGGTGCACGTCAAGCGCCTGCGCGCGAAGCTCGGCGACAGGCACCGGGTGCAGACCGTATGGGGCCGCGGCTACATGTGGGCGGCCGAGGAGCCGCCCACAGGGCGGCCGGATGCAGACGACTGACTTCTGGGAGATCGCCGGATGGGCGCTGACCTGCTCGGTGCCGGTGGTGCTGCTCGGCGCCGCGGTGGTCCGGCTGGCGCGGACATGGTCACTGGCGGCGAGCATGGTCGCGCTGGTGCTGATCCCGGTGCTGGCCACCCTCGCCGGTGTGGTCGGCGCGAGCGGGTTCATGATCACGCAGACGTTCGAGCGGACCGCGGTGGTGCTGCTGGTGGTGTCCATCGTGACGATCCCGGCGGCGGTGATGCTCGGCCGCTATCAGGCGCGACGCACGGTGTGGGAAGCCGAGATCCGCGACTCCGAACACGCCGCCGAACAGTCGCGTCGCCGTCTGGTCGCGTTCGTCAGCCACGACCTGCGCACCCCGCTCGCCGGGATCCGCGCGCTGTCGGAGGCCATCGCCGACGGCGTCGTGCCCGACGACGAGGTCCAGGTATACGCCAAACACATTGAGAACGAATCGATCCGGCTCTCCGAGATGGTCGACGACCTGTTCGAGATGTCGAAGATCAACGCCGGTGCGCTGACTCCGATGTTCGACAAGGTCGCGCTCGACGAGGTCGTCGACGACGTACTCGCCACGCACCGCATCACCGCCGAACGCGCCGGGGTGCGGCTGACGGCGAACCTGCCGGAGCAACCCGTGCGGGTGATCGGCAGCGACCGCGCGCTGGTTCGGGTGCTGTCGAATCTGGTGGCGAATGCGATCGCGCACACCCCGTCCGGCGGCAGCGTCACGCTCGGCCTCGGCGCCGACGAGAACAGCGCGTGGGCCCGCGTCGACGACACCGGTGTCGGTATCGACGAGGCCGACCTGCCGCGGGTGTTCGACGTCGCCTACCGCGGATCGAACTCCCGTGTGCCGCGCAAGGATTCGTCGTTGCCGAGCGGATCCGGGCTGGGCCTGGCGATCGCGGCCGGGCTGGTGCACGCGCACCGCGGCACGGTGTCGGCGCACAACCTGCCGACCGGCGCGCGCTTCGAAGTGCGGCTCCCGCTGGCCGACTGAGCCGCCGCCGTCTCGCGAGACCTCCCCCACCCGCGAAATATCATTCCGGGTCCCACTTTCGGGCCTGGTCGCAGCCCGGAATGATATTTCGCGGCGAGTCAGCCGGGAAGCGAGTTGCTGAGGCGTTCGGCGGCGGCCAGGTAGTCCTCGATGAACTCGCGCACCACCTCGCGGGCCGGCTTGACCTTGTTCATCAGCCCGACGCCCTGTCCGACGAAGTACGTCGCGAGCGCCTGCGCACCTTCGTGGCCCTGCGAGGCCAGCACGTCGATGCGGCGGATCACCGGCTCGCACAGCATCGACTGCAGCGGAAGCGGAAGCGGCTGCCTGCCATCCTTGGCGGGCAGCCACGCGTCGGTCCACTCCGAGCGCAGCTGCCGCGACGGCTTGCCGGTACGCCCGGCCGAGCGCACGGTGTCGCGCGACGACGCGGCCAGCATCTTCGCGACGGTGTGCGGTGCGGTCTCGGCCTCCTCGGTGGTCAGCCACACCGAACCCGTCCACGCGCCCGCCGCGCCGATCGCGACCATGCCCGCCATCTGGCGCCCGGTCACGATGCCGCCCGCGGCCAGCACCGGGGTGGTGCTGCCGATGTCGGCGAGAGCGTCGAGCACCTCGGGTACCACGACCAGCGTGCTGACCTCACCGCAGTGCCCGCCGGCCTCGGTGCCCTGAGCAACGATCAGATCCACGCCGGCGGCGGCCTGCTTGACCGCGTGCTCCTTGGCGCCGACCAGCGCGGCCACCGGGATGCCGCGTTCCTTGCCCGCCTCGATCATGTAGTCCGGCGGCACACCGAGGGCGTTGGCAATCAGCTTCACCGGGTGCGTCAGCGCCACGTCGAGCAGCTCGCGGCCGGTGTTGCCGGACAGCATCGGCTTGCCGAGACGCCGCTCGGGCTCCGGCTCGATGTCATGGGCGCGCAGCAGGTCGTCGACAAGGGTCTTGTATTCCTGCGGGATACGCGAGGCCAGGTCGGTGCTGGACAGCTTCTCGCCCTTGCCCTCGAACTTGGCGGGCACGATCAGGTCGACGCCGTAGGGCTTGCCCGCGACGGCCTCGTCGATCCAGGCCAGCTCCTGGTCGAGCTGCTCGGGTGAGTAGGCGGTGGCCCCGAGTACGCCGAACCCGCCGGCGTTGGTCACCGCGGCCACCACGTCGCGGCAGTGGCTGAACGCGAAGAGCGGGAAGTCGATGCCGAACTGTTCACACAGCGCTGTGGACGTCATGGTGCACAGTATGACTTGACGGGTGTCAATAAGGTAGTGCGGGGTGGCGCCTCAGGGCAGGTCGAACGGCAGCTCGACGCCCTCGTGGGCCAGACAGTGCGTGCACTCGCGTTCGGCGCCGACGCTCTCCAGCGCGTCCTGGACCAGCTCCTTGAACGGCACCAGGTTGCGTTGGAACTCGGCGAAGATGTCCACCGCCCGCACGCCCTGGCCCGCCTCCACGCCTGCGTCCACGTCAGTCACCAGAGCTACTGCGGCATAACACATCTCAAGCTCGCGGGCGAGGACCGACTCCGGGTAGCCGGTCATGTTGACCAGCCGGAACCCCTGCGCGGCGAACCACTGGCTTTCGGCACGCGTCGAGAACCGCGGCCCCTGGATGACCACCATCGCCCCGCCGTCGACCACCCCGGGGCGCCCGGTCACCGCGGCGCGCAGCGTGGGGCAATACGGGTCGGCGAAGCTGACGTGGATGCCCCCGGAATCGAAATAGGTGTCGGCGCGGCCCGACGTGCGGTCGACGAGCTGATCGGGCACGACGACTGCCCCGGGGCCGAGGGCAGGGTCGAGGCTGCCGACCGCGCACGGGGCGAAGATGCGGCGCACCCCCAGCGAGCGCAACGCCCACATGTTCGCCCGGTACGGCACGGTGTGCGGCGAGAACTCGTGTGCGACACCGTGTCTGGGAAGGAAAGCGACTTCGTGGCCGCCGACGGTACCGATCGTGATCGCCGCGCTCGGCGCGCCGTAGGGGGTGTCGACGGCGACCGACGAGGCGTCGGGCCCGAAGAACGAATAGAACCCGCTGCCCCCGATGACGCCTAACACCGGCTACGCGTCGTCGTCGCCGAGCTGCTGCGACGCGCGGCGGGCGCCGTCACGGATCTCGAACACGTCGGTGGCGAATCCGCCGATCGCGTTCGCGACGTCCCTGACCGCGGTGGTGATGATCGAGGTCACCTCGCCGACCGCCGATGCGCCGGCGGCGACGATCTCCTGCACCGCGTCCTTGCCGATCTCGGACTTGCTCAGCCGGTCGTCCATGCGCTCAGTCTGCCACGGTCGGCACCTGCAAGACTGACCGTCGTGGCCAGTTTCGCCCAGTGGGTCGAGGGTGCGCGTCCGCGGACGCTGCCCAACGCCGTCGCACCCGTCATCGCCGGAACCGGTGCCGCCGCCTGGCTGGACGCGGTGTCGTGGCCGAAGGCGGTGCTCGCGCTCCTGGTCGCCGTCGCGCTGATCATCGGCGTGAATTTCGCCAACGACTACTCCGACGGCATCCGCGGCACCGACGATGTGCGCTCAGGGCCGCTGCGGCTGGTCGGGTCCAAGTTGGCGTCGCCGAAATCGGTGCTGACCGCGGCGATCGTGAGCCTGACCGTCGGCGCCGTGGCGGGCCTGGTGCTGGCCTGGCGGTCGGCGCCGTGGCTGATCGCGGTCGGGGCGGTGTGCATCGCCGGGGCGTGGCTCTACACCGGCGGCAAGAAACCCTACGGGTATCTGGGACTCGGCGAGGTCGCGGTGTTCGTGTTCTTCGGCCTGGTCGCGGTGCTCGGCACGCAGTACACCCAGGCGCTGCGGGTGGACTGGGTCGGGGTGACGCTGGCCGTCGCGATCGGAGCCCTGTCGTCGGCGGTGCTGGTCGCCAACAACCTGCGCGACATCCCGACCGACGCCGAGTCGGGCAAGATCACCCTCGCGGTGCGTCTCGGCGACCCGAAGACACGGGTGCTGTTCCAGGCGCTCGTGGCGCTGCCGTTCCTGCTCACGCTGGCGCTGGTCACCGCGACGCCGTGGTGCGCGGTGGGTCTCGTCGTGCTGCCGCTCGCGGTGCGGGCCGCGAAACCGGTGCGTGCCGGGGCCGGGGGCAAGGACCTGATCCCGGTTCTGCGGGACACCGGCCTGACGATGCTGGTGTGGGCGGTCGCGGTGAGCGCGCCGCTGTTCGTCGGCTGACGAGCGCGCGTCACGCCGCGGCGTCGAGCAACGCGTCGACGCGCCGGCGCAGTTCGGCGGGGTCGACGTACTCGGCCAGCAGGGCCGTCGCCTCGGTGTCGCCGCCACGCAGCAGGCCCAGCAGGATGTGCTCGCAGCCGAGCCAGTTCTGCTTGTGCCGCACCGCTTCCCGCAGCGCCAGCTCGAGGGTCTTCTTCGAGGCCGTCGAGAACGGAATGCGCCGGCGCCGCCTCCCGCCGCCGCCCGGCCGCAGCGCCTCGTCGAAGGCCCCGGGGCCGAAGTCGCGGTCGACGTTGCGCCGCACCGCGGACAGATCGATGCCGAGCGGACGCAACGCGTCGGCGTCCTCGTCGAACGGATCGCCCCGACCGTCGGCGATCCGGTGCCGGATTTCTTCGAGGGTGACCCCGAAGTCCGCCAGCGTCGCCGACAGATCTCGCCCCGCGCTCTGCACCACCGCGACCAGCAGGTGCTCGGGACCGATCCGCTCATCACCGAGTTCCCACGCGGTCTGCTGCGCGAGGACGACGGCCGCGCGGGCGTTTCTGCTGAAGCGTTCGAACATGGTCAACTCCTGCGGTTGTACTTCTTGTGCACGGCCTGCCTGCTGACGCCGAGCTCGTCGGCGATCGCCTGCCACGTCCAGCCCTGTTCGCGCGCCCTGGCGACGTGCAGCGCTTCCATCCGCTCGTGGAGCCGCTGCAGGGCCCGCACCGAGCGCAGTCCCAGCGCGGGATCCGTGCTGCTCAGCGCGTCGAGGGAGTCGAGGCCGGCCATGTCGCCACGGTAGGTCCGCGACGGGCACCTGTCAACCAAAGTTGACAGCAACTTTCCGAATCGGGTGGATTCCGCCACGCCCGGCGTCGGTTTGCGCGCCGGATTCGCGTGGTACTTGCTGCGGGATGACCGCAGCCCCGATGCCCCGCGAGTCCGACGACACCCGTGAAGCGCAGCGGGTGGTCGCGGCGTTGTCCGACGCGTTCTCGGCGAAGGTGGTGGGTCAGGAACACCTGCGCGAGACACTGCTGATCGGTTTGCTGACCGGCGGACACATCCTGCTGGAAAGCGTGCCAGGGCTGGCCAAGACCACCGCGGCACGCGTGATCGCCGAATCGATCGACGGGGAGTTCCGCCGCATCCAGTGCACGCCCGACCTGCTGCCCAGCGACATCATCGGCACGCAGGTCTACGACGCCGCAACCGCGTCGTTCGTGACCCAGCTCGGCCCGGTGCACGCCAACGTCGTGCTGCTCGACGAGATCAACCGTTCCAGCGCCAAGACCCAGAGCGCGATGCTCGAGGCGATGGAGGAACGCCAGACCACGATCGCCGGCACCGTGTACCCGATCCCCGAACCGTTCCTGGTGATCGCCACCCAGAATCCCGTCGACCAGGAGGGCACCTACGCGCTGTCGGAGGCCCAGACCGACCGCTTCCAGCTCAAGGAGATCGTCCGCTACCCGTCGCCCGAACAGGAGGTCGAGGTGATGGCCCGCCGCGACGCCGGCCTCTACGACAAGGAGCGGACCACCCGGCCCGTCGCGAGCCTCGACGACATCCGCCGTCTGCAGCAGATCACCCGCGAGGTGTACATCAGCCGCGACCTGATGCTCTACGCCAGCCGCCTGGTCGCCGTGACCCGCGACCCGGGCAATCATCTGCCGGGCCAGCTGGCCCGGATGATCGAGTACGGCGCCAGCCCGCGCGCCACCATCGCGCTGTGCACCGCCGCGCGTGCGCTGGCGGTGCTGTCCGGCCGCAACCACGTCCTGCCCAGCGACATCGCCGACCTCGCGCACCGGGTCCTGCAGCACCGGCTGATCCTCGGTTTCGAGGCCGCCAGTGCCGGCGTCACCCCCACCCGGGTGATCGACGCCGTGCTGCAGGCCGTGCGGGTTCCCTGACGGCGGCACCGTGGGCACGCACCTGAACCGGGCCAGAGCGCACTTCGGCACCGACACCCGCGGGATGCTCGACGGCGGCCGTCACGCGCTGCTGCACACCCGCACTTTGGAATTCGACGAGCTGCGGCCCTACGTCCCCGGCGACGACGTCCGCGACATCGACTGGAAGGCCTCGGCACGCTCGGCAAGCGTGCTGATCAAACGCTTCGTCTCCGAGAAACACCACAAGGTGCTGCTGGTCGCCGACGCCGGCCGCAACATGCTGGCTGTGACACCCGAACGTGAACGCAAATGCGATGTGGCACTGCATATCTTGGGCGCCATCGGCCTGATCACGCTGGGACGCGCCGATCAGATCGGCATGGTGTACGGGGATGCGCGGGGCAGCCTGCGGGTCCGGCAGAGCCGTGGCGAGAACCACATCGAGAGCATGCTGACCGGCTATCACGGCCACGTCGGCCGGCACGGCAGCAGCGACATCCTGTGCCAGTTGACCTATGTCGCAACGCATTACCGGCATCCCCTGGTGATCGTGGTGGTGTCCGACGAACCCGAGGCCGACAACCGCCTCGACGAGGCGCTGGCGCGGTTGACAGCCCGCCACGACGTGATGTGGGCGATGGTCGCCGACCATCCGGCCGCCGGGGTCTCCGACGGCGGGTACGACGTCGCCACCGGGCGACCGGTGCTCGGCTCCGCGGCTACCGACCCCCGCGTGGTGGCGGCCTATCAGCGTGCCGAACAGCGGCGCCTCGCGCGACTGACCGAGATGCTCGCGCGCCGCGGTATCCCCCATGCGACGGTCTCCGGTTCCGCCGGGGTCCGCCGGGCCGTCGGCGAGATGACCAGGGTGTGGTCTCGTGCCGGATGACCTGCTGGAGTTCGTCAGCGGCCCACCCGGCTATTCGCCGATCTGGCTCTGGTTCGGGATCGCGCTGCTGATCCTCGTGATCGCCTGGTATGCACTGGTGTTCGTCGCGACCATGCCGTCACAGCAGCTACGCCGGCTGCCCGGGGTCGAGCGCGCACATGCCCGAGTGCTGCGGAACCGGTTCGCCGCGACGGTCAGGACGCTGACGCAGCGGCACCGCGCCGGGGAGCTGAGTGCCGAGCAGGCCGGGGCCGCGATCAGCGCGACCCTGCGCAGCTTTCTGTACCAGGCCACCGGAACCCGCGCCCAGTACCTGCAGGTGCGCGCCATCGCTGCCGGTGAACTCGCTGCTGCCGCACCGATTCTGGAGGCGCTGGGCAGCGCACAGTTCGACCGGACCTCCACGGTGGACGTCGGCCGGCTCGGAGAGGCGACCGAAGAGCTGATCCGCTCGTGGACCTGAGGTGGTGGGCCGTCGCGGCCGCCGGCCTCGGTGCCGTGGTGCTCGCGGTCGCGCTGGCGATGCTGCTGCCGGCCGGTGGCCGCCAGGACCGCCAGCTTCCGTTGGCCAATACCGCACGTCTGACCCGGCTGCCCGAATATCGCGCCGTCATCCGCCGCCAGACCCGCGCCGCCGTGGCGGCACTGGCGCTGCTGATCGCACTGTGCGCGGTCGCCGCGGTCACCAGCGCCCGCCCGACCACGACCCAGCGCGACGCGGGAGCGGCCGCGCAGCGTGAGGACATCATGTTGTGCGTCGGCGAGCCCGCCGACGCACCGCCGGTCTCGGAGTTCCTCGGCTATTTCGCCCGGCAGGCGACCGCGTACGGTACCGAGCGGATCGCGCTGACCTCACCGAACCGGCGGCTGATCCCGATGACCCGGGACTACCAGTTCGCCGCGGGCCGGCTCGCGGAGTTCGCCCGAAACGCCCCGACCGCACCCCCTTTCACCGCCGGGGTGGAGTACGCCGACTACACGCCGACGGTCGCCGACGTGCTGGCGCTGTGCCTGACCGGCTTCCCCGGCTTCGAGACCCCGGGCGACACCCACCGCACACTGATCTATCTGGGTCCCGGTGCGCTGCGCGACCCGGACGACACCGGCCCGTCGCTCTACACCGACGCCGCCGTCGCCGACATGGCCAGGCAGGCCGGGGTGGTGATCAACGCGATCGCCACCCCTGGTCGTGACACCGGCGCGCTGAGCGCAGCCGTGGACGCGACCGGCGGTGAGTTCTTCCGGTTCGAACCGGACGGCCTCGGCGGTGAGCTCGACGCGATCCGCGCCCGATCGGCCGAACAGCGCGAGAACGTCGACGCCCGCATCGACGCCCCGGGACCGGAACTGGTTGTCGCGCTGGCTCTTTCCGCACTACTCGGGGTCGGGATGCTGGCGGTGCGGCGATGACGTTCGAGCCGGTACTGCCCGCCGTCGTGCTCGCCGTCGCCGCGGCGGCGGTGCTCATCCTGCGCGCTGCGGCGTTGCCGGGTGCGGCCAAGGCGGGGCGTCCATCGCTGATCCGCTGGACGGTCACCACCGGCGCGCTGACGCTGATCCTGCTCGCCGCGGCGCGCCCCGTGTCCGGGCCGGCGGCCACCGAATCCGGCCAGCGGCCCCAGGACGGCGCCAACGTCTATTTCGTCGTCGACCGGTCCGCCGACTCCGCAATCGATGATTACGGAGGCGCGCAACGGATGTCGGTGATGCGCGACGACATCGCCCGGTTGGTCGACGAGCACCCCGGCGCGCGGTTCGCCGTCATCGGGTTCGCGTCGCGGCCCTCAGTCGACTGGCCGCTGTCGGCGGACGCCTGGAGCCTGCTTCCCCTCGTGGAATCCCTCAACCCGTACCCGGGCGGCGACGCCGCCGAGGTCAATGCCGGGGCGGCCGCCAACACACTGCGCTACCAGCTCATCTCGGCGGGCCAGCAGTATCCGCACGCCCCGAACCTGGTGTACTACCTGGGATCCGGTGCAGCCGGGTCGACGCTGCCGCAAGGCGTGTTCGACACCCCGCCGGTAGACGGCGGCGCGGTGCTCGGTTACGGCCGCGGCCCCGGCGAGGACAGGCTGCGCGAGATCGCCGGCCAGCTCGGCGTGCCCTACGTCTCCCGTGGCGCCGGTGCGGATCTGCCCGCCGCGGCATCCGGGGAAGACACTTTCGCGCAGGTGACCGCGCCGGCGGCCCGGCGCCTCGAGTACTACTGGGCGCTGACGATGGTGGCCGCACTGCTGCTGCTGGCCGAGATCTTCCTGACCACACGGGATCTGCGCCGCGCCCGGGCCACCCGGCGGGAGGTGCTCACATGACACGGCCACCGGAGGTGCTGCCATGACACGGCCACCGGCCCGGTTGCGGTTGCGGCGCCGGCTTCTGGTGTTCTCGACGCTGCCCGCGCTCGCGGTGGTGCTGCTGGCGGTGAAGCTGATCTCGGTGGTGGTCGTCGGCGGGGCGGCACAACGCCATTTCGAGACCGGTGAGGCCGGCGCCCTCGCCGACGATGTGTCGCTGCTGCAGATCTTCAATGTCGTCGAGCCGACGAACGCCGATCTGGCCGCCGGCGGGCTCGCGGTACTCCAGGACCGCCTCGACGTCGCCGACGCCCGGTTCACCGACGTGCTCGGTCGCACCGCCCTCGACGAATCCTGCGCGGTGCGCGTCGATCTCGAGCTGGTGCGGGAGCGGCGCGCCGACATCGACGCCTGGGAGGCGCGCCTCGACGTCGCGCACCAGCGCTACGAGAGTGCCCTGGCCGTGATCACCGATGCCCCGTCAGGATGCTTCGCCGGCAACGACGACCCCGACCCGCAGCGGCGGACAGTCCGGAACGACGCCGCCGACCGGGTCCGGGCGAAGATCAGCGCGCTGGGGACGGTGGCACCCCTCGCACCACCGTCCCTGCCGCTGGCGGCCGCTCCGGCACCAGCTTCCCCACCGGTGTCGGGACCCGCACCGACCGGCCCGCCGGACGCACGTCGCCTCGATCCGGGCGGTGACCCGTTGGAGGCGTTGCGCACGATCCTGCGCGACGCGGGGGGTTAGGAGCGCGTCGCGCCCGACCAGTACTCGACGATCTTGCCGTCGGCGACCCTCAGCAGATCGTTACCGGTGTAGCGGACCGGGCCGCCCTCGCCGGCCCCCGTGGCGATCCAGCGGGCCGCGATCATGTCCCCGTCGACGACGGGGCCGACCTCGAGTACGAAGGCCAGCTCCTTCAACGCCAGGTGCATCCGGTCGACCTCGGCCTGCAGGCCATCGGGCCCGCGCACGTCGCGGGTGGGCCAGTGCCCGACGAAGTCCGGTGCCACGAGTTCACCGGCGACGCGCCTGCCCGCCCACAGCTCGGTGATCCACCGTTTATAGAGCCGATGGGCTCCGGAGTTCGGTGAGCTACCGGTACTTCGATGGTTGATCAACCCGCGCGGACGGGAGATGACCTGCTGCTTAGTCATTTTTGAGTGTTACCCAGAACACACTTCCGCTATTATCCGGAAAACGAAAAGTACCTGGGCGTTCAAGCACCCGGGGAGTCAGGACCGCCGTCGCGGCGCGGCCTCTCAGCGTCCCCGCGCAACCGTGCCTGCAGTTGCTCGCGGTCACGGCGGCGCCGCTCGTCGATCACCGCGATGCTCGCGGACGCGCGTCGGCGCAGCGGAGCGAACAGCCAGATGCCCAGTGGCAGCGCGATGACGATCGCGAACAGCAGCGCCACCACGACCGGGAAGTCACGGATGCCGATCAGGTGCCCTACGCCGAGGATGACACCGGTCATCACGGCCACCAGCGCCAATCTCGCGGCGATGTAGGCCAACACATCGAGGAACAAACGGGATCCAGATCGCGGGTCGTCGGACACGGATCTGAGCCTAGCGCCGGCGCGTATATTGGACGAAGGAGGTTTTGAGTGGCGTATTTGCTCCTGATTCTTGTCTTGGCCGCCCTGGTGTACGCCGGGTGGCGGGTGATCCAGATGAATGCGAACCGGCCGCGCACCCGGACCATCGGTCCTGATGACGATCCGGAGTTCCTTCGTCGGATCAACCCGCGCGACGACCAGCCCAGGCCCTGACGCGAGGTAGCCGCAAGACCCGACTCACGCAGTCGGGTCGGACTGGCGACGCGCCCCCGGAAATCCGTCGGCCACCACGGCAGCCAGTTCCAACAATGACTCCCGCGTGTCCGCGCGCAACCGGTCCAGGCTGATCTCCGCACCCTCCTCCAGATGCGGGTCGAACGGCACCTCGCAGACCGCTCGGCAGCGCCGCGCGAAATGGTCCACGACCTTGTCCAGATCCACCCTGGTGCTGCGCTTACCCCGTCGCACACCGTTGAGCACAGCGATCGAGTTGCGCACCATGTCCTCGTGGCCGTGCGCGTCGAGCCAGTCCAGCGTCGCCGCGGCGCTGCGTGCCCCGTCCACCGACCCGGAGCTGACCACCAGCAGTACGTCGGCCTTCTCGAGCACCGCCGACATCGCCGAGTGCAGCATCCCGGTGCCGCAGTCGGTGAGCACCACACCGTAGAACCGCTCCAGGATCTCCACCGCGCGCGTGTAGTCCTCGGCGGAGAACGCCTCTGACACCGCGGGGTCGCTCTCGGAGGCCAGCACCTCGAGTCGGCTCGGCCCCTGGGACGTGTACTGGCGGACATCGCTGTAGGCCGCGATGCCCTCGGCGTCGCGGAGCAGGTGACGCACGGTGGCCGGTGTCTCCAGCGGCACCTTCTGGTTCAACGTGCCGCGGTCGGGGTTGGCATCGACCGCGATCACCCGGTCACCGCGGTGGCCGGCGAACGTCGCGCCCAGCGTCGCGGTGATCGTCGTCTTCCCGACCCCGCCCTTCTGCGACAGCATCGCGATGCGGTAGCACTCGCGCAGCGGCTGCTGCACCTGGGCGACGAGGCTGTTGTGCCGGATCACCTTCGGGCTCTCGCCGGGATTGATCAGCCGGCCGGAGGCCCGGTACACCCATTTGCGCCACCCGGCCGAGGGACCCTGGGTGGCGGTGGACAGTAGTGCGACAGTGGACGGATCCAGGTACGGCACGAGTTCGGCGCCTGGTACCGGGTCCGGAACCGGGGTGACGGTCAGCGGGGCGTTGCCCTCGGGCGGCGTCGGCGCCGTCCATTCGGCGGGCACCGGCGCCATCGGGTCGGTGAACCGTTGTTGCGCCCGGAAGCTCGCTACCTCAGCCAATCCGTCAGTCCCCTCACTTCTGTTCTTTACTCAGCCGACGCCGGCATACGAGTGCAGGCCCACCGTCACCAAGTTGATGAAGAACAGGTTGAACACCATCGCGACGAACCCGACGATGTTGATCCACGCGGCCTTGCGATCCCGCCAGCCCGCCGTCGAGCGTGCGTGCAGGTACGCCGCGTACACCACCCACGCGATGAACGACACCGTCTCCTTGGGATCCCAGCCCCAGTAGCGTCCCCACGCCTCCTCGGCCCAGATGGCGCCGAAGATCACGCCGAAGCCGAATATCGGGAACGCGAAGATCGTTGTGCGGTAGGCGATCCGGTCCAGCACCTGGCCGTCGGGAAGTTTGGCGACCAGCCGCCCGACCGCGTCGTCACGCTCACTGAGTCGCGACATCTTGACCAGGAACAGGATGCTGGCCACGCCGGCCACCAGGAACACCCCCGAACCGAGGCTGACCACCGACACGTGGATCGGCAGCCAGTAGGACTGCAGCGCCGGCATCACCGGGGCGGCATGCGAGTACAGCCACTTGCCCGACACCGTCAGCAGCACCAGCACCGGCACCAGGACGAAGACCCACAGCGAGCGGTACTGCGGCTTCCGCAGCACCCACGCCGCGGCCACCAGTCCGCAGAAGCAGGTCAGGTTGATGAACTCGTACATGTTGCCCCACGGCACCCGTGAGGTGGACAGCCCGCGCAGCACGATGCACGCCAGCAGCAGCGCGATGCCGACATACGTGAGCGACATGCCCGCCGCACCGAGCCGTTCGTCGACGGAGCGGCGCGGGGTGTCGACGACCACGCCCGGCGCGGAGCTGTCTCCGGAGACGCCGGCGGTGACCAGTTCGCGGTGCTCGGCCTTGCGGCTGCGGCTGTAGGCGAGTTCGACGGCCAACAGCAGCAGCGCCGCGACGAGCACCAGCACCGACGACGTGAACGCCCAGTCGGAGTAGCGGGCGAGATCGAGGTCGATGGTCGTGTTCATGACAGATCTGCTTTCTTCTCGTGCCGCGCCGGGCCCGACTCGACCGCTTCGAGGAGCCGTCCCGTCAGGCGCTCGAACTCATCGCCCCATCCGGAGTTGTCGGTACGGGCCAGGCCGCCCAGCTCGACGTTCACCGTACCCGCCGGTCCGGGCGTCAGCCGCACCCAGACGCGACGGCGCCGCACGATCAGCGACACGATCAGCCCGCCCATCATCGTCATCGCGAACACCAGCACCCAGATCTGCGCCGGATCATGGCTGACCTGCAGATTCACGAACGGGGCCGCGCCGTCGAAGCGCACCACGGTGCCGTCCTCCAGCCGGGTGTCCTCCCCCGCCTTCAGGTTCACCCGGGCCATCTTGGTCAGCCGGCCCTGCCCGATCATCCGCTCGTCCAACGAGAACACCGACTGCGGGCGGCCGGTGTCCAGCCCGGTGTCGCCCTTGTAGATGTCGACCGCGACCGCCGGGTCTTGCATCTCCGGGAAGCGGGACGACAGGAGCGTGCCGTCGAGCTGTGCGGTCGGCGCGAACAGTCCTTGGATCGCGATCTGGTTCTTGCGGCGCTCGTCGGCGTCGGGATAGCTGCCTGCCGGCGGGTCGAACCGCATCGCGCCCGACGACAGGAACGTGATCTGGTCCTCGGGCCGCCACTGCAAGGTCTGGGCGCGGGTCTGCCCGTCGGGGAAGGTCACCGTGAACGTCGGGGCATAACCGTGCCCCTGCAGGTACACCCGGTCACCGCCGACGCGCAGCGGCTCGTTGACCTTCAGCAAGTACGGCCGCCAGGTGCCGGTGGTCAGGTCGTCGCCGGCCTGGTAGTCGATGTTGGACTCGAACCCGACGGCCTGCCCGTTCTCCAGATAGGTGGCGGTGAAGTCGTCGACGCGGATACACATCGGGTACAGCGAGGTCCCGTCGACGGTGTTGCCCGCGCGGAACGAGTCGAACGCGGCAGGAGACGCGGTGCAGAAGCCCGGTCCGCCGTTGGCGATCACGATGACGTTGCCCTCGTAGCTGAACAGCTTGCCCGCGGCGATCGCGACCAGCAGCCCGAGCAGCGAGAAGTGGAACACGATGTTGCCGAACTCGCGCAGATAGCCCTTCTCCGCCGAGATCTCGGTCGTCTCGCCGTCCGTGCGGGTGGTGCGCCGCCAGCCGCGCAGCTGCGCGTCGACGGCCGCCGCGGCGGACGCGACATCACCGGGCACCTCGGCGACGTGGTGTTTGGGCAGCCGGCCGAGGTTGCGCGGTGCGGCGACGGGGGTCGCGCGCAGGCTGCGGACGTGCTCGAACAGCCGCGGGGTCAGACAGCCCACCAGCGAGATGAACAGCAGCACGTAGATCGCGGTGAACCAGAAGCTGGAGAACACGTCGAAGGCCTGCACCCGGTCCAGCCACGGGCCGAGCGTCGGGTGTTCGGCGATGTACTCGGCGACCTTGGACTCGTTGAGGCTGCGCTGCGGCAACAGGGCCCCGGGGGTCGCGGCCAGCGCCAGCAGGAACAGCAGCACCAGCGCGGTGCCCATCGACGTCAGGGTCCGCCAGGTGTTGCGGATCAGCGCGAGCAGACGCGAAATCGGGCGTGTCGGCGGCGTGTTGCGCGAGTTTGTGTCTGCTCGCGGAGGAGAGGTGGCCATCAGATCGGGAGCCTGACGTCACTGACGAACGCATCGCGCACCCACGACACGAAGTCGTTCCACAACCCGGTCACCAGCGCGGCGCCGACGAGGATCATCAGCACGCCGCCGATCACCTGGATGGTGCGGGTGTTGCGGCGCAGCCAGCCCAGCCCGGCGACCGCGCGCGCCGAGCCGAACGCCAGCAGCACGAACGGGAGACCGAGGCCGAGGCAGTAGGCGATGACGAGCACGACCCCGCGGGCCACGTTGCTGCCCTCGGTGGCCGACGCGACCGCGATCACGCCGGTCAGCGTCGGGCCCAGGCACGGTGTCCAGCCGAGCGCGAACACCGCGCCGAGCAGCGGCGCCCCGCCGAGGGTGGAGATCTGGCGCGGGGTGAACCGGGTGTCGCGCTGCAGCACCGGCACCAGCCCGATGAACACCAGGCCCATCAGGATCGTGACGACCCCGCCGATGCGTTGCAGCAGAAGCTGATTGGTGATCAGCGCGGTCGTCATACCGAGCACCGCGACGGTGCCGAGCAGGAACACCACCGTGAAGCCGGCGACGAACAGCGCGGCGGCGCCCGCGACGCGCAGCCGGGCACCCTTGAGCGCGACCGCGCCCGCCGCCGTCGGGCTCTCGTCGACGCCGACGACCGCGGCCAGATACGACAGATAGCCGGGCACCAGCGGCACCACGCACGGCGACGCGAACGACACCAGACCGGCCAGCGCGGCCAGGCCCATCGCCAGCAGCAGCGGGCCGCTGGTGGTCAGCTGGTCGATCTGGTCGAGGTTCACTGTTCGGCCGCCAGTCGTTCGACGATCGGTTGCAGATCCTCGGCGAGCAGTTCACGCAGGAATACCGCCGCGACCCGGTGCTGGCGGTCGAGCACTACCGTAGACGGGATCACCGTGGTCGGATAGCGGCCGCCGAACGCGATCATGGTGCGCATCGGCGGGTCGTAGATCGACGGGAACGTGATGCCGCGGTCGGTGATGAAATCGCGAGGGGCGTCGATGTTGTTGTCCCGCACGTCGATTCCGAGGAACGCCACACCCTTGTCCCGGGTGGCCTCGTACACCTGCTGTAGTTGGGTGATCTCGGTGCGGCACGGCCCGCACCACTGCCCCCACACGTTGATCACGACCACGTCGCCGGCGAAGTCCTCGAGGGAGATGGTCTTGTCGGTGTCCATCAGGTCCGGTCCCGACAGCGGGCCCGGGGTGCCGCGGTCGGCCGGTGGGTCGTAGAAGATGTCGGTCTGGCCGCCGGGGGCGACGAACTCGAAGGTGCCGCCCTGGGCGACGGCGTCGCTACCGGTCGAACACCCGGCGAGCACAGCGGTGGCCGCGCACGCCGCGAACAGCGTGCGCATCAGCGCCACCACACGGTTCACTGCCCGGCCAACTCCGAATATCCCCAGCCGACACAGTCCCCGTCGTGGAAATAGAAGGACGTGACCGACGCGAGGTTGCACATCCGCCGGGTCGGGAAGTGGTGAAGCGGCCGGTCGGTCATCGCCCGCCGCAGCGTCTCCACCGGCAACTGGTGGCTGACACACACCGCTTCGTGCCCTTCGCCGGCCTCCCGCGCCCGATACACCGCGCGCTTCATCCGCTCCGCGATCCGGCTGTAGGGCTCCCCCCACGACGGGGTGCGCGGGTTGCGCAGGTGCCACCAGTTGCGGGGGTCGCGTAACGCGCCGTCGCCGGGCGAAACCCGTTGTCCCTCAAAGATGTTCTCCGACTCGATCAGCTCGGGGTCGGTGCTGACGGCTAGCCCGTGCGCGGCCGCGATCGGCGCGGCGGTCTCCTGGGCGCGCTCCAGCGGTGAGGCCACGACGTAGCTGACGTCACGGGACGCCAGCCATTCGGCGACCCGCGCGGCCTGCGCCCGGCCCCGCTCGGACAGGTGGTAGTCGGGCAACCGGCCGTACAGGATCTTCTCCGGGTTGTGCACCTCACCGTGGCGCATCACGTGCACCACCGTCTTGGTTGTCATTCGGCGCGGGCCTCCGCGGCGGCACGGGCCGCACCCGGCAGGGCCGCGGCGATCCGGTCGAACGCGTCGTCGTCCAGAGCCGTTGACACGAACCAGGTCTCGTACGCACTCGGTGGCGGGTACACGCCGGCGTCGAGCAGCGTGTGGAAGAACGCCGGGAAACGCCACGTCTCGGTGGCCTTCGCCGACGCGAAGTCGGTGACGGGCTCACCCCCGAAGAAGACGCTGAACATGTTGCCGGCCCGCGGAATCTGATGCGCCACACCGGCTTCGGTCAGCGCGTCACCGATCAATCCGGCCAGCCGGTCGGCGTTGGCGTCCAGCCGTGCGTACGCGTCGGCGTCGGCGGCGCGCAGCGTCGCCAGCCCGGCGGCCATCGCGACCGGGTTACCCGACAGTGTGCCCGCCTGATACACCGGGCCGAGCGGCGCGAGCTTGCCCATCACCTCGGCGGTGCCGCCGAATGCGGCGGCGGGCAGGCCGCCGCTCATCACCTTGCCGAACGTGAACAGGTCGGCGTCGACGGGATCGACGCCGTACCAGCCCGACCGGCTCACCCGGAATCCCGTCATCACCTCGTCGATGATCAGCAGCGCGCCGTGGGCGGCGGTGATGCGGCGCAACTCGGCGTTGAAGCCGGGCAGCGGCGGCACCGTGCCCATGTTGCCCGGGCTGGCCTCGGTGATGACGCACGCGATCTCGGCGCCGAACCGGTCGAAGATCTCCTCGACCGCGGCGACGTTGTTGTACGGCAGCACGATGGTGTCCGCTGCGGCCGCGCCCGTGACCCCCGGGGACGAGGGCAGACCCAGCGTCGCCACCCCGGAGCCGGCGTCGGCCAGCAGCGCGTCGCTGTGCCCGTGGTAGCAGCCGGAGAACTTGACGATCTTGGCGCGGCCGGTGAAGCCGCGGGCGAGCCGGATCGCGCTCATCGTGGCCTCGGTACCGGAGTTCACCAGCCGGACGCGCTCGACCGGGGCGACCCGGTCGACGATCTCGCGGGCCAGTTCCGACTCCGACGGCGTCGGCGCCCCGAAGGACAGCCCGTCGGCGACCACCCGCTGCACCGCCTCGACGACGGCGGGGTGCGCGTGACCCAGGATCATCGGGCCCCACGAACACACCAGGTCGACGTAGCGATTGCCGTCGGCGTCGGTCAGCCAGTAGCCCTTCGCCGAGGTGATGAACCGCGGCGTGCCGCCCACCGAGTTGAACGCACGCACCGGGGAGTTCACCCCGCCCGGGATGACGGAGGACGCGTCGGCGAACAGCTTCGCGGACAGGTCGGTACTGCTCATGCCGACCAGTCTCCCAGCCGGGACGCGATCGTCCAACTACAGGGTGTAGTGGGCGCCTGCGGCGGTGATGTACGCCACTACGCTGCGGCGCGGCGGGCCTTCGGGATCTCCAGCGCCGCGTACAGACCGCCGGCGACCAGGCCGCCGGCCAGCCAGGACAGGTCCACCCCGCCGAGCGCGACCGCGATCGGGCCCTGCATCACCGGCACCATGCCGTACATGAACAGCCAGGTGCAGAAGATGCCGACGGCCAGCGCGATCAGCGCGCTCGGGCGCACCGCGGGCAGGGGCGATTCGTCGGGCGGGGTCAGCAGCGTCGCGGCGTCGACCTGGCGGCGAGCCACGCCGAACCAGTGCACGAGCATCACCGCGGCCCACGGCGACAGCCAGCCGACGATGCCGACAAGCCAGGCGTCGATGGTGTGGGCGAAGTCGCCGTTCAGCACGAAATACACCACGCACGCCATCGCGACCACACCGATGATGACGTTGAGCACCCGGCGGTTGACCCGGATGTCGAGCGCCTGAGTGGACACCGCGCAGGTGTAGAGGTTCAGGATGTTGGTGGCCAGCGGGCCGTGTACGACCAGAAGCAGCACCGGGATGGCCAGCACCCCGTATGCGTCGACGATGATCTCGCCGGGATCCGACGAGGCGCTCAGCGTGGCCAGGGTGGCGCCGAGCGCGCCGAGCCAGATGACCGGGATGAACTGGCCGAGCGCGCTGGCGAAGAACAGCTTGCGGGCCGGGACGCTGGTCGAGACGAACCGCGAGTAGTCCCCCGCGTAGCCCAGCCAGGTGATGCCCCAGCCGATGCCGATCGCGGTCATCACCGCGGTGATCGCGGTGAAGTGCTCGGCGCCGGTGAGCGTCGCGTCGCCCGCGTAGCCCCAGTCGACGTCCAGACCGAACCACGCCACGGCCGTCATCGCGACCAGCACGGCGACCGTCGGCGGCACGGTCCAGCGCTCGAACGCCGAGATCACCCGGTAGCCGAACCACGCGATCACCACCTGCGCGGTCATGATGATGCCCGCGACCAGGATCCGGGCGCCGTGGTTGCTCAGCTCCGGGTCGACCAGCCCGATGCGGCCGAGCAGCGCCATCACCAGGTCGAGCACGATCCAGGTGTTCACCGCGCACCAGCCGATACACACCAGCGCCTGCACCGCGGCGGGCACGTAGGCACCGCGGCGTCCGAAGACCATGCGCGCCAACACCATTCCGGTGACCCCGGTCTGCTGGCCGATCACCACGAACAATCCGAACAGCGACATGCCGATCAGATTGCCGACGACGAGCACCGCGATCGTCTCGAACAGCCCCAGCCCCATCGAGACGCCGAGCGCGCCGAGGATCCAGTTGATCGGCGCGATGTTGGCGCCCGCCCAGATCCAGAACTGGCCGTACAGGTCGGTGGTCTTGGCCGACTCGGGGATGACCGACAGTTCGGCTTCCAGATCGTGGGCGCCGTGCGGGCGATCCGGGGCAGGCGCGGTGTCGACTGAGGTCATCGGCGACTTTCTGGTTCACGGGACGGACGTGTCGCGCGACGCTGCGCTGCGGCAAGTCTCGTCGATGCTCCCGGAGTCCGCACGTCGAACCGGGGTGAGGAGGATCATGGGCGTATGCGGCTGCCGCAGTGGTTGGCCCGGTTCAACCGGCACGTCACCAACCCGATTCAACGGATGTGGGCGGGGTGGGCACCGACGATGGGGATCCTCGAGCATGTCGGGCGACGGTCGGGCCGGCGCTACCGCACCCCGCTGACGGTGTTCCCGACCCGCGACGGCGTCGCGATCCTGCTCACCTACGGCCCCGACCGGGACTGGCTGAAGAACGTCACGACCGCCGGTGGCGGGTCGTTGCGCCGGCACGGCCGGTCGTTCACCGTCACCGATCCGCAGGTGGTGACCAAGGCCGTCGCGGCACCTCAGGTGACCGGTTGGATGAGGCCGGTGTTCGCGGTGCTGCCGTTCGAACAGGCGGTGCTGCTGCGCCGCGGTTAGCGCGGTGCCACGACCGCGGGGATCGGCCCGTGCGCGACCGTGGTGAACGGCACGTCGACGGCGAACTCCGCGTCCAGCGAGCGCACCCGCATACTGCGCACGATCGTGGCCAGCGCCAGCGTCGTCTCCAGCCGGGCGAAATGCTCGCCGATGCAGGCCCGCGCCCCGCCGGCGAACGGCAGGAAGTGCCAGCGCTCGCGCGCGGCGGTGTTCTCCGGGCTGAACCGGTCGGGGTCGAACCGGTCGGGGTCCGGCCACAGCTGAGGATCCCGGTGCAGCGCGTAGATCCCGACCGCGACCAGCGTGCCGGCCTGCACCCGGTACCCGGCCACGTCGATGTCGCGCACCGCCAGCCGTCCCACCCCGGCGGCGGGCGGGCACAGCCGCAACGCCTCGTGCAACACCTGCACGGTGTAGCCGAGGGCAGGCACGTCGGTGGGTTCGAGTTCGCGGTCGCCGAGCGCGGCGACCTCGGCGGCCACCTTGTCCTGCACGTCGGGATGATGGCCCAGGATCCACAGCGCGTACGTCAACGCGGTCGCGGTCGTGTCATGCCCGGCCAGCATGAAGATCAGCAGATCGTTGCAGATGTCGTCGTCGGTCAGCGCCAGTCCCGTCTCGGGGTCCTTCGCATCCATCAACGCCCGGACCAGCGGTGCGTCCCGGTCCGGATCGTCGCGGCAGGCCTGCAGGATGTCGGCGGTGACCTTGCGCATCTCGGCGACGGCCTTTTTCGCCCGGCGGCGCGCCGGTGTCGGCAACCAGCGTGGCGCGCGCACCGGACGCAGTGCGCGGTCGGCGGTGTAGGACGACGCGACGTGCATGTGTTCGGCGATCACGTCGGCGCTGTCGTTGAGGTCGACACCGAGCACCGAACGGCCCAGCGACTGCATGGTGATCCGCCGGCATTCCAGGTCGAGGTCGACCTCGCCGCCGCCGGGCCAGGCGTCGACGAAGCGCTGCGCCGCCCGCGACATGTGCCCGCCGAACAGGCGCACGTTGGCCTTGCTGAACACGGGCTGCAGCGCGCGTTTGCGCGGTCGCCACTTCTCATTGGGCAGCACGAACAGGCTGTCGCCCGCCATGTCCTGCACCTCTTCGTGCACGATGCACCGCTCAGAGAACGCGTCGTTGCGGCCCAGCACGTCCCGGATGCCTTCGGGGTTGAACACCGCGACGAACGGCGGGAACAGCCAGCGAGGTGCGACCTGGACCCGGGTGATCGGGCCACCCGCGGCGCGCACCCCGAGCTGCCCGGTGTCCAGCGTGCGCACCAGCCTCAGCAGCTCGCGGTACGGCAGCGGGTTCTTCGGCGCCAGCGGAAGGCTCTCGACGCTGCTCTCAGTTCCGGCGACCACTGTGATCGCTCCATATCTGCGGGGCACCCTCACCCCTGGTCATCACCGCGCCCGGCATCACCCGCAATCGGTACGGGGACAACCTCAGCACCGCGAATGCGTCCGAGGTGGGGCCGCCGGCCCACTGCGGGATGATCGTGGGGTCGTAGCCGACCGGTGCGGGGCCGTTCGCGAACTTGTCCCAGACGGCGGTGCAGGTCTCGTCGTCGGTGTACCACTCGACGAGGCATTCCGCGGAACAGGTGTCGTGGCTGGGCGCCCAGTAACTCACCGACACATCGGGGTGCACCGCGAGGTGGGCGCGCTTGAGCGGGGTCGGGACCGTCGCGATCCAGCCGAACAGGTCGGTGCCGTCCCACTCCCAGATCGGGTGCAGGATGCGGGTGCGCGGTCTGCCGTCGGCGTCGACCGTGGCGACCGAGGCCCACACGATCGAGTGAGCCATGTCGACGAAGGCGGGCGCGATCGTTTCGAGCGCAGTCACGCCCCTCACATTAGGCAAACACCATCGGCGGCCGGCGCACCGCCCGGATCTACTCTTCGAGCTTGCGCTTGAACTCGTCGGTGTTGCGGTACTCGATGTTGCCCTCGTCGGCCGAGGTCTCGATCTTGCCCTTGTCCTCGTCGTCGACCCAGTCGGTGACCGTGGTGCCCGAGACTGTGCCGCTGCTTCCGGGCAGCGTGGTGGTCTGCAGGTCGTCGGAGTAGGCCTTGGCCATCTCCTTGGCCTTCTCCCGGTGCTCGTCGGTGACTTCGGGCTTCTCGGTGCGATTCTCGGTGTCCGGATCCGGGGTCTCGGTGACGTGCTCGAGCTGGATTCCGGATGAGTCCCCGGACGGACGTTGCTGGGTGTGGTCATCGGCGGTCATGGCTTTCGGGCTGCCCGAAAGTGTGAGCTACGAAACACGCCGTCATACGGGCACCGACCGCAACGCCGCGGGCAGGCTCGGCAGAAAATGCCTGCGGGCGAACTCCCGGATGTCGTCGGCGGTTTCCAGCGGCTGCGCGCTGGGCAGCAGCAGCACCATCGACGCGTACCGCAGGATCGTGTCGGCGAGGTCGTCGACCGCGTCGGCCCCGATCCGTTCGGCGAAGCCGGGCGGGAAGATCACCCGCAGCGCCTCAGCCATCCGCTCGATCGCGGCGCGGTAATAGCGCCCGGCGAGCTCCAGCACCAGGCCCGGCTCCTCGGTGATCATCTGGTAGAGCACGCGGTGGCGGCGGAACTTCAGGATCGACAGCGTGAACGCCTCGACGTAGATGTTCGACTGCGGTGCGGCCTTCTTCAGCTCCGCAGCGATGTCGGCGAACAGGGTGACGTTCTCCCGCTCGATGACGGCGCCGACCAGTTCGTCCTTGTTGGCGAACCGCCGGTAGATCGTGGTGCGGCTGACGCCGGCGCGGCGCGCGACGTCCTCCAGCGCGACGCGGCGGAATCCGTGGCGCCCGAATTCGACGACCGCGGCGTCGAGGATCTGCTCCGAGGCGATGTCAGGCGCGGGCATCGGACCGGGCGTAACCCTTCACGGCGTATCCGCTGAAGCGCACCTTCATCGGCAGCCGGTCCCAGATCCAGTTCACCGGCCGCGACCGCCACACCGCGGCGAACCGCTGATAGCGGCGCTCCTGCTTGTCGCTCCACGGCAAGCCCAGCAGCATCCGCGCCCGCGGCGGGAGTCCGCCGGTGGTCAGGAACGCCGCGAGCGAGTTGAACACCGGCGCGATCAGCCGCCACACCAGCGGGTGCACAGCCTTGGGCTGGGGGAAGCCCTTGGTCACGTAGCCGACGCCGTACTTGGCGGACGGGTGCGCGACGAGCACCTCGTCCATCATGTGGTCCCAGTAGGACACGAAGTCGGCGTAGGTCGCCGGCATCACGCGGTCGCTGACCCCGTAGCGGCGGTACCAGGTCTTGGACTCCAGCCAGATCTGCTCGCGTTCGGCGTCGGTCAGCCGCTTCACGAAAGTGTCGGCGAAGTAGTAGATCTGCTCGACGAACGTCGCGTGCGCCCAGAAGTACGTCTCGGGGTCCAGCGCGTGGTAGCGGCCGGCTTCCTCGCCGTCGGGGCCCGGCAGCACACCCTTGATGTCGGTGTGGAAGTCGCGGACCTGGCGCCCGGCGTTGTTCTCGTCGGAGCCGTACACGGTGTTGAAGATCGGCGGGATGGTGCGCTTGAGCCGCTCGGCGGTGTCGGCGAAGAACGTCGAATGGTCGTACACGCCCTGGCCCAGCGCGGCCAGCATGTTCTGCAGCACCGCGGGCCGCGGACCGATCAGGTACATCCGGTTGTCGCCGAAGTATCGCCAGACCAGTGACTGCGGCCCCAGCGGCAGGGCGTCATCCAGATGTTCGGGGTGCTGCGCCAACTCCGTCATGCGGGACAGTGTTACCGATTCTGCACTTTGTACCAATAGGGGTGTGGCGAGGTCCACAGAAGGCCAGCGAAGCGGGCGGTCGGCGGCTCGCCGAGAGTGAAGCCAGGGTTGCGGTCCCGGGCCGGATGACGACCCGGAATGCTATTTCGGGGTGGCGCGGCGCAGCCGCGCCACCCCGAGGACCACGAGGACGCCGGCGAGGGTGGCCAGCAGCAGCGACAGGGTCAGCATCGGGGCGTAGTGGATCTGCGACATGGTCGACGGCTCCCCCGGCAGCACCGGCTCGTTGACGACCGGCCTGCTCGCGTTCAGCCACGCCGCCACACTGCCGATCCCGGCCAGCGCCGCCGCCAGGAATTCGACGACCGCGCGCCGGTTCACGCCGTGGGCTCCGGCGGAATGCGTTCCTCGATCAGGTTGGTCAGCTCTTCCCGCAGCTGGCGGTGCTTACGCGCCCACGCCTGCGCGGTGCGGTCGTTGGTCAGCCGCAGCCCGATTCCGGTGCGGCCCCGCGGCACGCCGGTCAGCTCGCCGAGCGCGCGGGCGTACTGCCACTTCGGCGTCTCCGCACCGCTCGCCTCGGGATAGACCCGGACGATCTCGTCGACCAGGGTGACCTCGGTGCCCTGGCGCAGCTTCTCGGTCGTCAGCTCCACCGATGTGTGAATCCGGGCCGCCTTGACCTGGATCGCCAGGAAACCCGATACCAGCACGAAGAACAGTCCCGGCACCACCCACTGGATGCCGTAGCCGCCGGACAGCTGGATCAGCGCCATCGCGACGCCGGCGGCCGGGCCCGCCAGCACCCACAGCCAGCTCGCACCCTGCTCGTAGAACAGCACCTCCGGCGCCGCGGTCTCCGCGGGGCGATCGACAGGTTCGGTCACGCACCGTCCTCACGCTGGTACCACTGCCGCGCCGACGGCTGGACGGCCAGCAGCGCACCGATCACCACGGGCAGCAGCCCGAGCAGGATCAGCGGCTGCGCGACGCCGATGCCGAGCGCGAGCAGGCCGAGAACCACCAGCGTCGCGAACGCCAGCGCCAGGGTCGCCAGCCGGAACCGGGCGTCACCGCGGCGGGCCCGCCCCGCGAGGAACGCGAGCGCGCCTGCGGCCAGCACCGAACCGATCCCGGTGCCGCGGTAGATGGTCAGGTAGTTCCGCACGTCCTCGTCGGAGACGGTGTCCGGGATCGCCGCGCGTGCGACCTCGTACGTGGCGGTCAACGCCATCAGCCCGCCGACGATCATGATCACCGCGCCGACCATGAAGCACCAGAACGACAGATCGACGACGCGGGGTCGCTCGGGTGGGGTGGGGGCGGTCATGATCGGGTCAGCCTAGCCAATCACCGCTGGAAGAAGTCGTGGGACTCCTTGCGGTGGAGCAGATAGACCCCGCCGGCGATCAGCACCGATCCGAAGATCACGCACACCGCGTAGGCCACCGCCCACCCGGTGCCGCGTTCGGCGGTGAACAGCGTCGAGACCGAGAACACCACGGCCGCGATCGCGCCGCCGGTCAGCAGCGTGCGCGCCCAGCGGTAGCCCTGCCGCATCAGGAACTGGAAGACCAGCACCACCGAGAACACGATGAACACGAAGACCAGCGAGAAGGCGAGCACCAGCGCGTTGGCGTGCTGTTGCAGCGTCAGCACGTCGATCACGTGGGCCGCGGTCATCAGCGGCAGCGCGACCACCCACAGCCAGAAACCGGTGTCGACGTCCGGCGGGCGGGCGGGCGGGGGCGTCCCGGGCGTGACCGGTGGCTGCTGCGGCGCCGTCACGACAGCCAGCGGGCCACGTCGACGGCCCAGTAGCTCAGCACGATGTCGGCTCCGGCGCGGCGGATCCCCTCCAGCGATTCGAGCACCACGGTGGGCAGGTCGATCCAGCCCTTCTCGCCGGCCGCGGCGATCATCGAGTACTCGCCGGAGACCTGGTAGGCCGCGACGGGCACCAGGGAGATCTCGGCGGCCGCGCGGACCACGTCGAGGTAGGACATCGCGGGTTTGACCATCACGATGTCGGCGCCCTCGTCGAGGTCCAGCCGGACCTCGCGCAGCGCCTCACGCCCGTTGCCCGGATCCTGCTGGTAGGTGCGCCGGTCGCCCTGCAGGCTGGAGCCGACCGCGTCGCGGAACGGGCCGTAGAACCCGGACGCGAACTTGGCCGCGTACGCCAGGATCGCGGTGTTGGAGTAGCCGGCGGTGTCCAGGCCGTCGCGGATCGCGGCGACCTGACCGTCCATCATCCCGCTCGGCGACACCACATGGGCACCCGAAATAGCTTGCGCCACAGCGAGTTCGACATATCTGCGGTTGGTCAGGTCGTTGTCGACCCGGCCCTTGGGGTCGAGCACGCCGCAGTGACCATGGTCGGTGAACTCGTCGAGGCAGGTGTCGGCCATCAGCACCGTGTCGTCGCCGAGGTCCTTGGACAGATCCCGCAGCGCGCGGTTCAGGATGCCGTCCGGATCCACTCCGGCGCTTCCCGTCGCGTCCTTGTCCTCATCCTTGGGCACCCCGAACAACATCAGCCCGCCGACACCGGCGGCCACCGCCTCGGCGGCCGCGCTGCGCAGCGACTCGCGGGTGTGTTGCACCACGCCGGGCATGGAAGGGATGTCGCGCGGCTGGTCCAGTCCGTCGGCGACGAACATCGGGAGCACCAGATGCCTTGGTTGCAGCGTGGTTTCGGACACCAGCCGGCGCATGGCCGGGGTGGTCCGCAACCTTCTGGGACGGTGTCGGGGGAACCCCACTGTTGGCTCCTCGGGTTAGCGGCGGCGGCTCTTCTTCCGCGGGGGCGGCAACGCCCCCTCGGCGCGGAGCCGGGCGGCATGCTCGGCGAGCGCCTCGACGAGCGGGCCGACGGCGGCCACCTCGGGCTGGACGTCGACGCGCAGGCCGAATTCCGCTGCGGTCTCGGCGGTCTTCGGGCCGATGCACGCGACGATGGTGCGCGCGTGCGGCTTACCCGCGATACCGACGAGGTTGCGCACCGTGGAGCTGGAGGTGAAGCAGACCGCGTCGAACCCGCCGGTCTTGATCATCTCGCGGGTGTGCGCCGGCGGCGGGGCCGCGCGCACGGTCCGGTACGCGGTGACATCCTCGATCTCCCAACCGAGTTCGCGCAGACCCTCGGCCAGCGTCTCGGTCGCGATGTCGGCGCGCGGCAACAGCACCCGGTTCACCGGATCGAAAATGTCGTCGTAGGGCGGGAATTCGTCGAGCAGGCCGAGCGAGCTCTGCTCACCGGTGGGCACCAGCTCCGGATTGATACCGAAGGCGCGCACCTTGTCCGCGGTGGCCTGGCCGACGCATGCGATCTTCACCCCGGAGAACGCGCGGGCGTCGAGACCGAACTCGTTGAACTTCTCCCACACCGCGCGCACCGCGTTGGTCGAGGTGAACACCACCCACTGGAACCGGCCGTCCACCAAACCCTTGACGGCCCTTTCCATTTGGGCGGGGCTGCGGGGCGGTTCGACGGCGATGGTCGGCACCTCGATCGGCAGGGCGCCGTGTCCGACGAGCCGGTCGCTCATCTCGCCCGCCTGGTCCTTGGTGCGCGGCACCAGCACGGTCCAGCCGTACAGCGCGCGGCTTTCCCACCAGTTCAGCTTGGCGCGGTGGGCGACGGTGCGGCCGATGGTGACCACCAGCGTGCCGGTCAGCGGACCGGCCGGTTCGGTACCGGCGAGCACGGCCTTGTCGAGCAGCCCGCCCAGGGTGGTCTCGACCGAACGCTGCTGGCACGTCGTGCCATTGGCGGTGACCACGGCCGGGGTGGACTCGGCCAGCCCGTATTCGATCAGGGTGCGGGCCGACTCCGGCAGGTGCGACGGTGTCGCGTGCAGGATCAGCGGTCCGGGGGCGGCGGCCAGCGCCGCCCAGTCGACGTCACCACGGACGTCGGCGACGGTGTGCGACGACCCCAGCGGCAGCCCGGCGTAGGTCGGCACCGCCGAGGTGCCGGGCAGGCCGGGCACGATCTCGAAGTTCAGCTGGGTCTTGGCCAGCGCGTTGATCTCGGTGATCACCGAATCGACCGACAGCGGGTCACCGGCGATGAGCCGGACCACGTCGACCCCGGTGCGCGCCTCGTGGGCCAGCGTCTTGGCCACCTCGGCCGGATCGCCGAGAGCGGGCCGCACGTCGGGACCACCGGGGATCACGGCATCCTTGGCCGCCTCGGCGGCCTTGGCGTCCTCGGCCCCCGCATCGGTCTGGTCGGCGTCCTTCTTGGCCGCCTTGTCGGCGGCCGCGGGCAGCGGTCCGGCCGGCGGCGGCAACTCGCAGCCCACCAGCGTCAGTACCGCTTCGGGCACGTCGGGGTCGGTGAACACCAAGGCGGCGTTGGCCAGCACCGCGCGGGCCCGCGCCGTCAGAAGGCCGGGATCTCCGGGCCCGGAGCCGACGAATGTGATGCGTCCGGGCTTGCCCTTGCGTCCTCGCAAGCTCATGTGTCTCTCCCGCTTTCGTCCAACAGATCGCGTGCGCCCAGTTCGAACAGCTCCGCGGCCACGGAGAGCCCCAGCTCCCGTGCCCGATCGGGTGTCCCGATGCCGGACGCGCGGATCACGTCGGATCCGTCCAGCGTCGCCACGCAGCCGCGCAGCGACAGCTCTTCGAAGACGCGGCCGTCTTCATCGATCGACTCGACCACTTCCGCGATCGCGCCCACCGGTGCAGAGCAACCCGCCTCCAGTTCGGCCAGCAAGGTCCGCTCCGCGGTGACCGCCGCACGCGTGTCGGCGTCGTCGAGCTCCGCCAACAGTTGCGCGAGCGCCGTATCACCGGCACGGCACTCGACCGCCAAAGCTCCCTGCGCAGGCGCCGGCAACATCTGTACCGGCTCCAGCGTCTCGGTCACCGCGTCGAGGCGACCGATGCGGGCAAGACCCGCCTTGGCCACCACGATGGCGTCGAGCTCACCGCTGCTTACCCTGTTCAACCTGGTATCTAGGTTGCCTCGTAGGGGGCGGATTTCCAAACCGAGACCCAGTGCTCTAAGCTGTGCGACCCTTCGCGGGGACGACGTGCCGATCACCGAGCCCGCCGGCAACTCCCCGAGCACCATCCCGTCACGGGCCACCAACGCGTCCCTGGCGTCCGCGCGCACGGGTGTCGCGGCGATCGTGAACCGCGGATCGGCGGCCGTCGGCAAATCTTTGTAGGAGTGCACGGCGGCGTCGACGACGTTGTCGGCGATGGCTTCGCGCAGCGCCGCGGTGAAGACCCCGACGCCGATGTCGGCGATGGGCTCGTCGGCGCGACGGTCCCCCTCGGTGGAGACGATGACGAGCTCGGCGTCATGTCCGGCGGCGATGAGTGCGTCGCGGACGGTGCCGGCCTGGGTGGTGGCAAGCAGGCTTCCCCTGGTGCCGATTCGGATCACGTGGCGGCTTTCGGCTGTGTGGGTTTACTCGGTTGGGTCGAGATTCAGTGCAGAAGAAGGTATTTCAGTTTCCGCGACGGCCCCGAGTTCACTACCGGCGACGGCGTCGACGGCGTGCTGGTCGAGTTCGAACAGTTCACGTAGCGCTTCGGCGTAGCTGTCCCCGCCCGGCGCGCTGGCCAGTTGTTTGACGCGCACCGTGGGCGCGTGCAGGAGTTTGTCGACGACGCGGCGCACGGTGTTGGCGACCTCGTCGCGGTGCGCGGACTCCAGACCGGGCAACCGGTTGTCCAGCCGCAGCAACTCCGCCTCCACCACGTCGGCGGCGCGCTGCCGCAGCGCGGTGACGGTCGGGGCGACCTCGGCGACGCGCTGGCCGGCGAGATAGCCGGCCACCTCGGCGGCGACGATCGCGCGGGCGGCGTCGGCGTCCGACGTCGCGGTCTTGGCCGACGGTTCCCGCAGAATGCGGTCCATGTCGATGACGAACACCCCGGGCAGACCGGCGACCGCGGGGTCGACGTCGCGGGGCATACCGAGATCGCAGATCACCAGGTCCTTGGGCTCGCGGACGTGCGCGAGCCCGCGGTGCACGTCGGCCAGCGACACCACCGGACGCACGGCGCCGGTGCAACTGATCACGATGTCGGCGTCGGTGAGCAGCGGCGGCAGGTGGTCGAACGGGTAGGCCTCGGCGGCGATCCCCTCGGCACGGATGTTCTCGGCCAGACGCTTGGCCCGCGGCAGGCTGCGGTTGACCACGTGGATGCGGTCGATGCCGGCGCGCAACAGTTGCTTGGCGGCCAGCGAGCCCATCGATCCGGCGCCGACGACCACCGCGTGGCGGCCGGCCAGCGAGCCGACCTTGCGCTCGGCGATGTCCAGCGACACCGACACCACCGAGGCACCGGCGCGGTCGATCCCGGTCTCGGAATGCACGCGCTTGCCGACCGCGAGCGCCCGCTGGGACAGCTCGTGGAGTGTGCGACCGACGGACTGGTTGGCCTCGGCGGCGGCGTAGGCGCGCCGGACCTGGCCCAGCACCTGCTGCTCACCGACGACCGCGGAGTCCAGCCCGCTGGAGACGGCGAAGAGGTGTTCGACGGCGGCCTCGGCGTAGCGCACATAGGCGTATTTGGTGAGATCCTGCAGCGACATCCCGGAGTGGTCGGACAAAACCTGTCCGATGACCGAAAGACCGCCGTGGAATGCCTCGACGACCGCGTAGATCTCTACCCGGTTGCATGTCGAGAGCACCATTGCCTCGGTGACCAGCGACGACCGCAGCACCTCGGCGACGATCTTGGCCTGGTCCGATTCGTCGGTGCTCAGCTGTTCCAGAACCGACACCGGCGCGCTGCGGTGCGAAACCCCGAAAAGCAAGACGCTCATGGCTTCCTCACCACGATTGGCACCCGTCCAAGGTAGTCGTTAACCAGTTGTGCTACCAAATTTGCTCGGACAATCGTGCCCAGGGTCTCAACTGGTCAGATCCGCCCGCAGCCGGGGTTCGTCGACCTCCCAGTAGCTGTGCTCTACGCCGTCGAGCAGCACCACGGGCAGCCGGTCGCCGTACTCGGCGCGCAGCCCGGTGTCCCCGCCCGCGGCGGCGGCGTCGACGTCGGTGACCGTCAGCGTGAACCCGAGCTCGCCGGCCAGCGACCTCAGCTGCGCGGCCGCGGCCGCGCACATCGGACAGCCCTCGCGTGTCAGCAGCTGCACTCGTCGATCCACCCCGCCAGTATCCCGGCACGGTGACCTAGTGTTGTCATCGTGTCCGATATCGGGAGCCGGGCCCAGAAACTCGCAGGTGAAGCCAGCGCGGAGGCTGCTGCGCAGGGCCTCGACGAGTCACCGGCCGACCTCACCGGCCCTCCGCCGCCTCCGCCGGATCTGACCGCGGCGGCGTTCTTCGACGTCGACAACACGCTCGTGCACGGTTCCTCGCTGGTGCACTTTGCCCGCGGGCTGGCCGCCCGTGACTACTTCACCTACCGGGACCTGGCGATGTTCGTGTTCGCGCAGGCGAAGTTCCAGCTGACCGGGCGGGAGAACAGCGACGACGTCGCCGAGGGCAGGCGTAAGGCGCTGTCGTTCATCGAGGGCCGGTCGACGGCCGAGCTGGTCGCGCTCGGCGAGGAGATCTACGACGAGATCATCGCCACCAAGATCTGGCCGGGCACCCGGGCGCTGGCCCAGATGCATCTCGACGCCGGTCAGCAGGTGTGGCTGGTCACCGCGACGCCGTATGAGCTGGCCGACACCATCGCGCGCCGGCTGGGCCTGACCGGCGCGCTCGGCACGGTCGCGGAATCGATCGACGGTGTGTTCACCGGCCGGCTGGTCGGCGACATCCTGCACGGCACCGGCAAGGCGCACGCGGTGCGCTCGCTGGCCATCCGCGAGGGCCTCAACCTGCGCCGGTGCACGGCCTACTCGGACAGCTTCAACGACGTGCCGATGCTGTCGCTGGTGGGCACCGCGGTCGCGATCAACCCGGATGCCGACCTGCGCGACCTGGCCCGCGAGCGCGGCTGGGAGATCCGCGACTTCCGCACCGCGCGCAAGGCCGCCCGCATCGGGGTGCCGTCGGCGCTCGCGCTCGGCGCGGCGGGCGGGGCACTGGCCGCGGTCGTCTCGCACCGCGACAGGAAGTAGTCCCGCCCGCACCGTTGGTAGGCTCGGGCCCCGCCGCTCATCGAGCGGCGCCGACCCGTTCTATCGGGGGACCAGACCACGGGAAGACGCGCATGGGCATCGCAGACGAGATCATCGGGACGCACTACCGGTACCCGGACTACTTCCAGGTCGACCGGGAGAAGATCCGTGAGTTCGCCCGCGCCGTCAAGGACGACCACCCGGCGCACTACGACGAGGACGCGGCCAAGGAGTGCGGCCAGGACGCACTGATCGCGTCGCTGACGTTCCTGGCGGTCGCGGGCCGGCGGGTGCAGCAGGAGATCTTCAACCAGTTCGACCTGCCGATCAACATGGAGCGGGTACTGCACCGCGACCAGAAGCTGGTGTTCCACCGGCCGATCCTGGCCGGCGACAAGCTCTGGTTCGACTCGTACCTGGATTCGGTCACCGAATCGCACGGCGCGGTGCTCACCGAGATCCGCGGCGAGGTGACCGACGACAACGGCGAACCGGTGATCACCAGCATCGTGACGGTGATGGGCGAGGCGCAGCACGAGAACGAGGCCGACGAACTCACCGCACAGATCGCCGCCAAGCGCGATGCGGCAGCGCTGTCGAAGTTCGTTGCCGGGCAAAAAGCAGAGACCGGCTAGTTAAGGTGCGCCGGCGGCAGCGCTGGCGGTCGGCCCGGCTCAGCCGAAGAAGGTGTTCCGCCGGTTGGCCAGCAGCTGGTAGAGGGTCTGCTGGATGGTTTCACGGACCTGGTCGGTCAGTTCGAAGGTGACCATCGGGTCCTCGGCGGCCGACTCGTCGTAATCGCCGGTGTCGATCGGCTCGCCGAACTGGATGTACCACTTCGACGGCAGCGGCACCACGCCGAGCGGACCCGCCAGCGGGAACAGCGGCGTCACCGGGAAGTACGGCAGCCCGAGCAGCCGGGCCAGCAGCTTCACGTCGGCCACCATCGGGTAGATCTCCTCGGATCCGACGATGGAGCACGGCACGATCGGCGCCTTGGTCCGCAGGGCTGCCGACACGAAACCACCGCGGCCGAACCGCTGCAGCTTGTAGCGGTCCTTGAATCGCTTGCCCAGCCCCTTGTAGCCCTCGGGGAACACGGCGGTCAGCTCGCCGGCGGCGAGCAGCCGGTGCGCGTCGTCGGCACAGGCCATGGTGTGCCCGGCCTTGCGGGCGGCCTGCCCGACCACCGGCATGTCGAACACGATGTCGGCGGCCAGCATCCGTAGATCGCGGTGCGCGGGGTGTTTGTCGCGGACGGCGACCTGTGTCATCAAACCGTCGAACGGCAGCACGCCCGCGTGGTTGGCCACGACGAGTGCCGCGCCGGTGTCCGGAAGGTTCTCGATACCGCTGACCTCGACGCGGAACCAGGAGTTGAAAAGCACTCGCAGCAAAGGCAGCAAGATTGCGTCGTTGAGATGCGGATCGAACCCGAACTCGTCGACGGCGTAGTCGCCCGTCATCCGCTTGCGGACGAACTCGGCGATACCCGCGATGCGCTGGGCGAGTTCGTTGGGTTCCTGCTCGTCGAATCCGGCGCCCGCGCCGGGCCCGCGATGCTGGTCGATCTCGCGGACGACAGCCGCGATCTGCTCGGCGGATGCGCGCGTTCCCGGGTCGGTCAGCAGCGACGGATGACGCGACGCGCTGTCGGCCCGCTGCGACGCGGAGCGCCGACTGGACGCGCTGCGACCGGAATTCCCATGCAGCGGAATGACTTTCGCTCTCGGCTCGCCCGACACCCGCTATCCTTCTCCCCTGCTGTCCCCCACGATCGCACCCCGCGCAGAGTCTACCGCCCCCAGCGCTGCGCCGCCGCCACCGCGCGATTCTCCAGCGCATTCATCCAGCGCGGATCGATGATCGGGGTCAGCCCGCGGCCACGCACGTAGTCGTCGAAGGCCTCGGCCGTCGTCCACTTCGGGGTGTAGCCGAGTTCGTTGACCATCCGGGTGGTGTCCATCACGCGGCCGTAGCTGAGGTAGTCGAGTTGCTCGCGATCGAGTTCGGTATTGCGGGTGGCCCGCCACAGCGAATCCACAGCGACCAACGCCGAGCGCGGCACCGGCAGCGCCAGCCGGCCCGACCGCCGGATCGCCTGGCTCATCATGATCACCCCGGCGGCGCCGATGTTGAACGTGCCGGGCTTACCCGCCATGGTGGCGCGCTCCAGCGCGCCGAGCGCATCCTGCTCGTGAAGCAGCTGCAGCCGCGCGTCGTGGCCGACGACCGTCGGGACGACGGGGCCGGCCAGATAGCGCGAGAGCGCGGTGTCCATGGCAGGCCCGATCATGTTGGCCAGCCGCAGGATCGTCACCGCGATATCGGGCCTGCGCCGGCCCAGGCCGCGCGCGTAACCCTCGATGTCGATGCTGTCGCGGGCGAACCCCTCACCGGGCGGGCGCCTGCGGCTGCTGCTCTCGAAGAACGCGACCGGATCGCGCGAGCTGGACCCGTAGACCTCGGAGGTCGACTTCAGGATGACCCGGCGCACCGACGGCGCCTTCTGGCACGCCGCGAACAGCTGGATCGCGCCCATCACGTTGAGTTCTTTGAGCGTCGCGCGGCCACCGGCCCGCGGCGCGTAGGACGCGGCCGCGGCGTGCACCACGGTGTCGACGTCGCCGTTGCGGATCACCTTCGCGATGAAGGGATTGCGGATGTCGGCGCGGACGAACTCCGCGCGACCCATCCGACGCAGTAGATCCTTGCTGGGCGCGACCGCGTCGACCGCGATCACGTGGTTGATCAGCGGGTTCTGCGCGAGGCGCGCCGTGAGGTATCCGCCGAGGAACCGGCAGGCTCCCGTGACGAGTACGACCTTCGGGTAGTTCAGAGCCTCGCGGGTGTCCGACCCGTCGCCGCTCGTTCCGGACCGACCCTCAGAATCCATCCAGCCAGCCTAACGACGGGGCGTCAGACCTACTTGCCGAGTTTTCTGCGCTGCACCCGGGTGCGACGAAGCAGCTTGCGGTGCTTCTTCTTCGACATGCGCTTACGCCGCTTCTTGATGACAGAACCCATGAACTCCGCTACCTAGATTGTGTGGAGACCCGTGTACGGATCTCGTCAGCCTCGACCGGTCACCTTACCTGGCAACCGTCCCGGCGCCGAAATCCGCCTGCGTGCAGACGGGCCTCGGCTATCCGGCGTCGAAGTACGAACTCTCCAGCATGTCGTGGACCGCTTTGGCGTGCACCCGGAACGAGCGGCCGACCCGCACCGCGGGCAGTTCGCCGTTGTGCACCAGGCGGTACACCGTCATCTTGCTGACCCGCATGAGGCTCGCGACCTCGGCGACGGTCAGGAACTGGGCACGCGGCGCCTGCGCGTCCCCGGCGCTACCCTGCCCGGCGTCACGCGCCGTCTTCCCGCTCGCCGAATCCCGCGAAGATGGCCCGTTCATAGACGTCATCGCAACCCAATCCATCAGGCGCGGGCAGTTCCAGCGGCTTCCCCACCGCTGGACCCACCCGTGCTTACCACTGGGAGAATAGCGTGGCGGGTGGGGTTACTGCGACGGGTGTGGGGTAATCGGTTCCAAATTCCCGAACTACTCGGATGTAATTCCGAGCTGCTCAGAGCGCTTTTTCGCGGCCTCGACGGCAGCGGCCACAGCGGCCCGCAGACCACCGCGCTCAAGTTCCCGCAGGCCCGCGGCCGTGGTGCCGCCCGGGGACGTCACGGTGGCGCGCAGCTGGGCAGGCGAGGTGTCCATCGTCGGGCCCGAACCGGCGTGTTCGGCGGCCTCGTCGAGCCGCTCGAGCAGCATGGCCGCCGAGCCGGCCATGGTGTGCACGGCGAGATCGGTGGCGACCTTGCGCGGCAGCCCGGCCTCCACGCCCGCGTCGACGAGCGCCTCGACCATCAGGAAGAAATACGCGGGCCCGGACCCCGACACCGCGGTGACGGCATCGATCTGCGCCTCGGTGACGATCTGCACCTCGCCGACGGCGTCGAACAGCTGCGACACCTCCTTGAGGTGTTCGGGGGTCGCGAACCGGCCCGCGGCCACCGCGCTGACCCCGCCACCGACGAGCATCGGGGCGTTCGGCATCACCCGCACGACCGGGGAGCCCGCGGGCAGCTTGTTCTCGTAATAGGCGGTGCCGACGCCCGCGGCGACGCTGACGAAGACCTGCTCGGCGGTGTCACTCTCGGCGCGGGCGGCGGTATCGGCGATGTCGCCGATCACGTGTTGGACGTCGCCGGGCTTCACGGCGATCACCACGTAGGTGGCGGCGTCGACGGCGTCAGGGACCGAGGTGACCCGCACGGAGTACTTGTCGGCGAGGTAGGCGGCCCGGTCCTGGCTCTTCTCCGCCACAACGAGGTCCTTGACCTGCCTGCCCGCGCGTAACAGCCCCGCAAGCAGTGCTTCCCCGATACTTCCGCCACCGATGATCGCGATTCTGGCCATGCGGGAAAGCATGGCACGCGGCAGACGGGGCTATCGGTCGGGCACCATCGCCAGCTGGCGGGTCTGCACGATGATGCGACCCTCGCAATCGACCACGATGTGGTCCTCGTCGAACCAGTCCTGCCCGATCTGGGTGGCGGTGCACATCACCCGCAGCCAGCCGTCGGCGGGAAGGGCCCTCAGATACGCCGTCAGCTGCACGGTGGGCGCCCAACCGAACCGGTTGACCCCGAACGTCACCGGAGCGGACACGTCGCCGCACAGCAGCGCGAACAGCACGTCCGGCGCCACCCCCTTGGGGCGCACCCAGTACTCGATCACCGGCATGCCGCCGTCGTGGCGGGGTTCGAAAGTGGTCAGCGACGGCCTGATGTCGCAGCCGTGCGCGAGGTGCACGACGTCGGCCATCGGATGGTCCGGGCCGATCGGTTCGAGGCCCGGGGGCGGTTCGGGCGTCATCAGCGGTACGACCGGATTCACCGACAGCAGCGGCCGAGTGTCGGGACCGCTGTGTTCCGGGGTGCCCATCGTGATCGCCGCACGGACGGCGGTGCGATCCCCCTGCCGCAGCTCGACATCGAGCAGGCTCACCCGCCGTCCCCGCTTGAGCACCGTCGTGACGACCTGCATCTCCCCCGGATCCGGGGCCCACAGGAAGCTGCCCGACACCGCGATCGGCTCGACGCCGGGTTCACCGAACTCGATCCGGGCGGCGTTGGCGCACAGCGCGAGCATCGCGCCGCCGTGCACCTTCGGCCCGATCGTCCAGTGCTCGTTGAGTACGCCGCCGTAGACGCCGCCGCCTGAGGATGTCAGCGCCATCGCGTCGGTGAACAGGGCGGAGCTCGTCATGCACGTCCTCGGTTATCTCTTCTTCGCGCAAGCGCTCATCAGCTATCTCTTCTTCGCGCAAGCGCTCATCAGCTATCTCTTCTTCGCGCAAGCGCTCATCAGCGGAGGTCAGCGCAGCAGGTGCGTCCTTGCGAACTGCAGCGACTCGGTCAACAACGCCTCCCGTTCGGCCGCGTTGCGGGCGCCGGAGGTGCTGACCTCGAGGATGACATGACCGGCGAAGTCGCTTGCGGCCAGCATCTCGCAGACCTCGGCCGTCGGCTGGGTGCCGCGGCCGGGGACCAGATGCTCGTCGTGGGAGGCGCCGCTGCCGTCGGCCAGGTGCAGGTGCACCAGGCCGTCGCCCATCCGGCCGGCCATCTCGATCGCGTCGGTGCCCGCGGTCGCGGTGTGCGACAGATCGAGGGTGTAGTGCGCGTGGCCGCCGTCGAGCGGGTCGTAGGACGGCGCGAACGCCGAGATGCCGGGACCGGGGGCGCCGCCGCGCTTGCGCATCCGCTCGATCGAGGTCTGCCCCGCGCCGAAGAACCGGTCGGCGCGGAACGGGAACATGTTCTCGACCGCGACCATCACGTCGCTGCCGGATTCCAGCTCGGCCACCTGGTCACTGAAGCCGTCGGCGTAGCGCCGCTGCCACCGGAACGGCGGATGCACCACCACGGTCTGGGCCCCGAGCTGTTCGGCGGCGCGCACACTGCGCTCGAGTTTGGTGACCGGGTTGGCACCCCAAACCCGTTGCGTGATCAGCAGACACGGCGCGTGTATGGACAGCACCGGCACGTCGTAGCGCTTCGACATCGCCTCGATCGCGTCGATGTCCTGGCTGACCGCCTCGGCCCACACCATCAGCTCGACGCCGTCATAGCCCAGGTTCGCGGCGTACTCGAATGCCGCCTCGGTCTTGAGCGGATAGACCGAGGCGGTCGACAGACCGACCTTGATTGCTGGGCGCACAGTGCTTTTCGGCGGTTCCCGGTCAGCCCGACTGCAGCAGCGCGAGCGGGCCGAGGGTGACCAGGGCACCGACGGCCACCGCGATCAGGGTGCTGCCGATGTCCTCGGTCTTGCGCACGATCCGCACGCCGACCACCAGACCGAGGATGACGAGCACCGACAACACCAGCGCGATGATGTTGTTCCACTTCCAGAGCTGGTCGAACGCGACGAACAAGCCCGCGCCGAAGAACACCGCGATGACGCACTGCCCGACGATCCACGCCGCGTGCACGACCGAGGACATCTTGCGGGGCCCGTCCTGGTCCAGGTCGCCGTCCAAGTCGTCGTCCAAGTCGTCGGCAAGGTCGTCGTCGACGAGGTCTTCGTCGACCAGGTCGTCCTCGACGGTGGCGGCCAGCTCCCTGTCGGCTGCGGACGGACCGCCGAACAGCCGCGGCTCCTTGCTCGGGCGCAGGTACGACGGCAGTTCGTCCTCGTCTGAGTCGTCTGTGTCGTCGTCAGAGTCGTCATCCAAGTCGTCGATGTCGTCGATGTAGTCGGCGATGTCGGCGTCGGCGTCGGCGGTGTCGGTGTCGGCGTCGATTTCCTCGACCGCGATGTCCTCACCCTCGATGTCCTCGACCTCGATATCGGCCGGCGCATCGTCGAGTGCCGTCCGGCCGGGCGCATCGTCGAGTGCCGGGGCCACGTCGGTCACCTCGGTCTGCGTGGGCTCGGCAGCGCGCGCGGCGACGGGCTCCGCGACCGGGGCGCTCTTGCGGCCGAACCGGGGGAAGCCGAACCGGCGCTTCGGCGCGGGTGGCGGACCGCTCGGCTCGACGACCGGCTCGGCGGCGGTATCGGGCTCCGGGACTTCGGCGGGCTCAGGGACTTCGGAGACAGCTTCCGCCTCGACCGTATCCGCCACGTCCTCGGCGACTGCTGGGGCTTCCGGGGCTTCGGTGGCTTCCGGGTCTTCTGTGGCTTCTCGGTCAGCCTGGACTTCTACGTCACTCGCGGTGACCTCGGGGTCGCTTTCGGCGGGCTCGGCCTCTTCTTCGGGCTCGGCCTCAGCAACCTCGTCGACGGTCTCCGATTCGGCCTCGGGCTCGGCCTGCGCGTCGTCCTCGGCCGGGGTGTCGATGTGATCGACCACACCGTTGGCGGAGGGTTCGTCGTCCGGTTCGGCGGGCGTTTCGGCTGCCGGGGCCGTCGGCGGCGGATCGTCCGGCCGGATGATCGGGATCTCGCCGGTGAGTTCGGCGACGGTGACGGCGTCGGCGTTGCCGCGGCGACGGCGGCGTCGTCCGCCGACCGGGGGTGCCCCGATCGTGCCGTTGCGGGCCAGCAGCTCGGCGACCGAGATCGGCCGGGTGCTGCTGTTGCTGTCCTCAGTTCCAGTCATCGCCTTCGTCGCCTCTGAGCCTCGCTGCGTCAGCGTCCAGCATTGCGCACGGACATCGGTCGTGAGGCGGATTCACCTTCGCCGGTCTTGCCCGGCTTGCCGACCTTGCCCGGATGGTCGGCACCGCCCCCGACGAAGGCGCTCCCGTCGGCCTCGCTGTCGAGTTTCCGCAGGATGAGCCCCTCTCGCAACGCCCAGGGACAGATGTCCACGCTCTCGATGCCGAGAGCCTTCATGCTCGCCTCCGCCACCAATGCGCCCGCAACGATCTGCGGAGCCCGGTCGACACTCACCCCTTCCAATTCCGCACGGTCAGCCGCGGTCATCCTAGAGATGAAATTTATGAGTTGACGAAGACCGGTCGCGGTGAGCGTGCGCTTGACCCGCGGGCCGGCACCCGAGGGCGCCGCCCCGGTCAACCGCGCCAGCGAACGAAATGTCTTCGAGGTGGCCACGGCCAGATCCGGGGTACCCGGCGCCGAGATCGCCGCCCCGGCCTCGGACAGCTCGTTGGCCAGCCAGTCGCGCAGCATCGCGACCCGGCGCCGGCCCGGCGGATCGTCGGGCAGCCACTCACGGGTCATCCGGCCCGCCCCCAGCGGCAGCGACAGCGCCACATCTGGCTCCTCGTCCACCCCGCTGGACAGCTCCAGCGAGCCGCCGCCGATGTCGATGTTGATGATCCGTCCGGCGCTCCACCCGTACCAGCGCCGCACGGCCAGGAACGTCAGACGCGACTCGTCGACTCCGCTGAGCACCTTGAGGTCGACGCCGGTCTCGGCCTTCACCCGGGTCAGGACATCCTCGGAGTTCGTCGCATCCCGCACCGCAGACGTCGCGAACGCCATCAGCTCGGCACAGCCCGAGCTGGTCGCGATCCGGGCGAACTCGTCGACCGTACCGATCAACTTGTCGGCGCCGCGGCGGGTGAGTTTCCCGGAGTCGTCGATCGCCTCGGCCAGCCGCAGCGACGCCTTGGTCGAACTCATCGGCGTCGGGTGCCCACCACGGCGGGCATCGACCACCAACAGATGGACGGTGTTGCTGCCCACGTCGAGCACGCCTAATCGCACCCGTACAACGTAATGGGTCTACCGTGGAAAACCGTGAGCGCATCGGCATCGCATCCCGGGGAGGTCGAACTCGATTTCGCCCGTGAGTGGGTGGAGTTCTACGACCCCGACAACCCCGAGCATCTGATCGCCGCCGACATGACGTGGCTGCTGTCACGCTGGACGTGTGTGTTCGGCACCCCCGCGTGCAAAGGCACGGTCGAGGGACGCCCGGACGACGGATGTTGTTCGCACGGCGCGTTTCTGTCCGACGACGACGACCGCGCCCAGCTCGACGATGCGGTGAAGCTGCTGACCGACGAGGACTGGCAGTACCGCGAGAAGGGCCTGGGCAAGAAGGGCTATCTGGAGCTCGACGAGTACGACGGCAAGCCGAACTGGCGGACCCGGAAATACAAGGGCGCGTGCATCTTTCTGAACCGGCCCGGATGGCCGAAGGGCATCGGCTGCGCGCTGCACAGCAAGGCGCTCGAGATCGGCGTCGAGCCGTTGACGCTCAAACCCGAGGTGTGCTGGCAGCTGCCGATCCGGCGTACCCAGGAGTGGGTGACCCGGCCCGACGACACCGAGATCCTCAAGACGACCATCACCGAGTACGACCGCCGCGGCTGGGGTGAGGGCGGTTCGGACCTGCACTGGTACTGCACCGGCGACCCGGGCGCGCACGTCGGCGCCAAACAGGTGTGGGAGTCCTACGCCCCCGAGCTGACCGAGCTGCTCGGCGAGAAGGCCTACGCCGAGCTGGCCGCAATGTGCAGGCGGCGCAGCGCATTAGGGCTGATCGCAGTCCACCCCGCGACCCGCGCCGCCGAATGACCCACACCACCGGCTGACCGCCGGCGGCCTCAGCCCTCCAGTTTGTAACCGAGACCGCGCACGGTAACCAGATGCACCGGGTTGGCCGGATCCGCTTCGATCTTGCTGCGCAGCCGCTTGACGTGCACGTCGAGCGTCTTGGTGTCGCCGACGTAGTCCGCGCCCCACACCCGGTCGATCAGCTGCCCGCGGGTGAGCACCCGCCCACTGTTGCGCATCAGGTATTCGAGAAGGTCGAACTCCTTGAGCGGCAACGTGATCGGTGCGCCGTTGACGCTGACCACATGGCGTTCGACATCCATCCGCACCGGCCCGGCCTCCAGCACACCGTCGGTGTTGCCCGGGTCCTCGGCGTCGGCGCCGCGCCGCAGCACCGCCCGGATTCGGGCGATCAGCTCACGTGCCGAGTACGGCTTCGTGACGTAGTCGTCGGCGCCGAGCTCCAGGCCCACCACCTTGTCGATCTCACTGTCGCGGGCGGTCACCATGATCACCGGGACACTCGACCGCAACCGCAGCTGCTTGCACACGTCGGTGCCGCTCATGCCGGGAAGCATCAGGTCCAGCAGCACGATGTCGGCGCCGGAGCGCTCGAATTCGGCCAGGGCTGAAGGCCCGTCGGCCACCACAGTGGCTTCGAAGCCCTCTTTGCGGAGGAGAAAGGCCAGGGGATCGGCCAGGGACTCCTCGTCCTCCACAATCAGCACGCTGGTCATCGATGAATCAATCCTCTCGGTCGTCGAGGCTGTCGTCGGCGTCGTTGCCGTCGAGGTGCGGCGGATCGGCCGCCGGTATGGACAAGGTGAAGGTGGAGCCGGTGCCGGGCTGACTCCACAACCGGATCGAACCATTGTGGTTGGCGGCGACGTGCTTGACGATCGCCAGGCCGAGACCGGTGCCGCCGGTGGCCCGCGAGCGCGCCTTGTCGACGCGGAAGAAGCGTTCGAACACCCGCTCCTGATCGGCGGGGGCGATGCCGATGCCGCGGTCGGTGACCGCGATCTCGATGTTGCGGCCACGCCTGCGCCGGCTGATCGACACCGAGGATCCGTTGGGCGAGTAGGCGATCGCGTTGGAGACGAGGTTCGCGATCGCCGTCACCAGCAGGGTCTGGTCACCGAGCACGCGAAAACCGGTCGGCGCATCGGTGGTGACCGTGATGTCGGCGTTCTCGGCGGCCACCTTGTGACGCGAGAGCGCTTCGGAGACAACGACATCCACGTCCACCGTGCCCAGGTCGGGTAGCCGCTCGCCACCCTGCAACCGGGACAGCTCGATCAGCTCGCCGACCATGTTGGCCAGCCGCGTGGACTCCATCACCATCTTCTCCGCGAAGTGCGCGACGGTGGCCGGATCGTCGGCCGAGGCGAGCACCGCCTCGGCGAGCACGCCCAGCGCCCCGACCGGGGTCTTGAGTTCGTGGCTGACGTTGGCGACGAAGTCGCGCCGCGTCGCCTCCATCCTGGCGTGCTCGGACTGGTCGTCGACGTAGAGCACCGCGAACCGGCGGTCCAGCTCGGTCAGCAGCTGCACATGGCCCCGCACCGACAGCCCGGAGCGGCCGGGGCGGTCGCCCTTGAGCGGTGACAGGTCGAACTCGCCCGGTTCGCCGGTGGCCAGCGTGCGCTTGGCGACGGCCCAGGCCCGGTCGTCGAGGAGGCGTTCGCGCAGCAGCCCGAGCTCACTGGCCCGTTCGTTCATGTACACCACGTCACGGAAGTGGTCGACGACGACGATCCCGATCGGGGACTGCGAGACGATGTGCTCGAGCATCTGGGACACGGTGATGCCGGACTGCTCGGTCGAGCGCCGCTGCCGGCGCTCCCGAACCCGGGGCGCCACCCGGACGCCGGCCGCGACACCGATCGCCATCGCGAGCAGTGCCACGACTGCGACGAGCAGCAGCGCCGATACGACACTCACGGGCAAAGCGTACGCACTCGGTGAACGTCACCCCAGCAGCGTGCGGCCAAATCGGGACAAGTCACAGACGCTGAGACGGAAATTTCGACCGTGGTCTCCGAGTTGTCCCCGCGTGTTCACCCGCCGTTTTCCGGGCGTGCGGAGCAGCGGGTCTACTTGGCGCCTTGGGCGGCCACCGCGGCCGCTCCGGCCGCCGCCGCCTCGGGGTCGAGGTAGCTACCGCCGGCGACCGTGGGCTTGAGGTTCTCGTCCAGGTCGTAGCGCAGCGGGATCCCGGTGGGGATGTTCAGGCCGACGACGTCCTCATCGGACATCCCGTCCAGGTACTTCACCAGCGCCCGCAGCGAATTGCCGTGCGCGGCGATCAGCACGGTCTTGCCCGCCTTCAGGTCGGGAACGATGACCTCGGTGAAGTACGGGACGAAGCGCTCGACGACGTCTTTGAGGCATTCGGTCAGCGGCGCGCCGCCGGGGATGTCGGCGTAGCGGGGATCCTGGTCCTGGCTGAACTCCGAGCCGGCCTCGATCGGCGGCGGCGGGGTGTCGTAGCTGCGGCGCCACGCCATGAACTGTTCGTCGCCGTATTTGGCCTTCGTCTCGGCCTTGTTCAGGCCCTGCAGCGCGCCGTAATGACGTTCGTTGAGACGCCAGTCCCGGTGCACCGGGATCCAGTGCCGGTCGGCCTTGTCGAGCGCGATGTTGGCGGTGGTGATCGCGCGCCGCAGCAGCGACGTGTAGAGCACGTCGGGCAGTTTGTCCTGTTCACCGATCAGTTCGCCGGCGCGGGCTGCCTCGGCTCTGCCCTTGTCGGTGAGGTCGACGTCGACCCAGCCGGTGAACAGGTTCAGCGCGTTCCACTCACTTTCGCCGTGGCGGAGCAGGATCAGCGTCGCGGTATCTGCCATGAGGTGATCTTCTCACGACAGGGTTCGGTCGTCGCCACCGTCTTCGCTGATGAGGTGCTCGAACGCCTGCAGGTTCTTCAGCGATTCGCCGCGCGAGACCCGCCACTCCCATTCCTTCTGGATGGAGGTGCGAAAACCCAACTCCAGCAAGGTGTTGAAGTCGGAGTCGACGGCCTCCAGGACTTGCCCGAGCACCCGGTCGACCTCCTCGGGGCTCACCGAGGCCAGCGCCATCCGGCCGACGAGGTAGATGTCGCCGACATTGTCGAGGGTGTAGGCGACGCCGTACAGCCTGCGGTTGCGCTTGAGCAGGAACCGGTAGACGCCCTCGTGGTTCTCGTCGGGCCTGCGGCACACGAACGCCTCCACGCGCACCGAGTGCTCGCCGATCGACAGGATCGTGTTGGTCTTGAGCCTGCGCTCCCCCGGCAGCGCCACGACCAGGCCGGGCAGCCCACCGGCGGCGCCCTCGTGGAAGACGTACTCGAGGTCGTTGTCCTTCAGGGTCCGCTCGATGAGGTCCCGCACGGCGTCGGGGGCGCTCATGCGCGGACTCCGCGCCGCATGCTGAACCGGCGTCCGTTGCGCCGGGCCGAGAGTTGATGCCGGGCGCGGTAGTCGGCGATGGCGCGGCCGTAGCTGCCCAGCAGTGCGTCGACGGTGTGCGACCAGGAGAACGTCGCGGCGTGCTCGATCGCGGCCCGGCGCAGCGCGTCGGGGTCGGCGGCGAACACCTCGGACAGCGTCGTCGCCCACGCCGCGGGCTCGTGCCCGTCGACCAGCGCGCCGCTCACCCCGTCGCGCACGGCGACCGGCAGGCCGCCCACCGCGGCAGCGACCACCGGGGTACCGCACGCCTGAGCTTCGACCGCGACGAGCCCGAAGGATTCCGAGTGGCTGGGGACCGCGACGATGTCGGCGGCCCGGTAGACGCGCACCAGGTCGGCGCGCGATTGCGGGGGCAGGAACGTCACCCGGTCAGCGATACCCAACTCGGCGGCCAGGCGAACCAGGTTGTCCGGGGTCGCCAGCCCGGATCCGGACGGGCCGCCGGCGATGACCACCTGGACGTCGGGCAGCAGCGCGGCGGCGCGCAGCAGCACGTCGGGGGCCTTGAGCGGCTGGATGCGGCCGACGAACGCGACGATCTTGGCGTCGGGGTCCAGCCCGAGCGCCGCCCGCGCCTGCCCCCGGTCGCCGGGTGTGAAGGTGACCAGGTCGACGCCGGGATGCACCACGTCGATGCGGCCGGGGTCGGCGTGATGAAGTGAAACCAGTTGCCGGGCTTCGTGTTCGGTGTTGACGATGAGCCGATCGGCCTCGTCGACCACCTGCTGCTCACCGATCGCGCGCATGGGCGGCTCGGGGGCGTCCCCGGCCGCCAGCGACGCGTTCTTGACCGCGGCCAGCGTGTGCGCGGTGTGCACCAGCGGGACCGCCCACCGGTCGGCGGCCAGCCAGCCGACCTGCCCGGAAAGCCAGTAGTGCGAGTGCACGATGTCGTAGTAGCCGGGTTCGTGGGTGGCTTCGGCGCGCAGCACGCCCGCGGTGAACGCGCACAGCTGGGTCGGCAGGTCGTTCTTGTCGAGGCCTTCGAAGGGGCCGGCCACGACGTTGCGGACCAGCACGCCGGGGGCCACCGGGACCACCGGATCGTCGCCCGAGGAGGTCGCCCTGGTGAAGATCTCCACCTCGACGCCGCGGCTGGCCAGCTCCAGGGAGGTTTGCAGCACGTAGACGTTCATCCCGCCGGCGTCCCCGGTACCCGGCTGGGCCAGCGGAGACGTGTGCACGGATAACACCGCCACGCGCCGCGGTTGGGGCAGTCCGGCCGGATCGGTTGCTAGGCGCACAAGTTATGTCTACACCGCCGCCGCCGGCGCCAAACTCAGGCGCTGGCTTCGGGCCTGCGGGACTGCGCCCGACGCATCGCGGCGATCGGATCGGCATAGATACCGCCGAGGGACACGATGCCGGCGCCGGCCTCCTGGACGCGGTTGCCGAACGCGGTCACGCGGATATCGCGGTGTCCGAGCACGGACCGCTCGCCGAACGCCGCCTCGACGGTGCTCATCCCCTCGGGGTACTCGGTGAAGGCCTGACCGCCGACCACGAGATCGTCGGGGTTGAGCATGTCGCGCAGCAACGCGACAGCCTCGCCGAGCACCCGCGCGCGTTCGGTGACCAGCGCGACCGCCTGCGCGTTGCCCTGCTTGGCGGCGCGCAGCACCGCGGTGACCGTCGATGCCGGTCCGTCGGCAGGCACGATGTGCGCCTCGCGCGCGGCGGTCAGCACCGCTTCGTCGCTGACGGTGGACTCCAGTCGCCCTGTGCCGCCGAGCAATTCGGAGTACGCCGGCAGTGCGGCGATGGTGCCGGGCCCGCTCGAGGGGGAATGCACCCGGCCGCCGATCGACAGCGCGTAGCCGACGGTCTCACGGGCGTAGACGTACAAGCTGGTGGCGGCCTTGGTGGGCTGACGGCGCATGCCCAGCAGCAGTTCGGCGCCGGCCATCGCATCGACATGCGAGGCCACCGACACCGGTAGTCCGAGGGAATCGGCGAGCACCGGGCCGACGGGGGCGTCGGCCCAGCCCAGCCGCGGGTGGTCGAGGTAGCCGGTGGCGCTGTCCACCACGCCGCCGGTGGCCGCGCCGACCCACAGCGGGCGGCGGCGGTGCCAGCGGCTCAGGTAGCGACGGGCACTGCCGGCGATGGCGGCCAGCGCGGCGGCCTGGGGTCCGCGCGGCGTCGGGGTCTCGACGACGTCGAGGGTGCGTCCGAACAGGTCGGCGGCGACGATGCTGGTGGTCCGGGCGCCGATGTGGACGCCGAGGGTCAGGAACGGTTCGTGGTTGACCTCGACCGGAACGCGCGGCCTGCCGATGGCTCCCGAGACTGCGAGGTCGGCGCGCTCACGCAGCAGTCCCGCATCCAGCAGGGCGGTGACCTGGCGGTTCACCGTCGCGATGCTCAGGCCGGTGACCTGCGCGATCACATCTCGTGCGATCGGCCCGCGCTGCCGGGCGGCGGCGAACACCGATGCGGCGGCCGCCTCGGGCAAGGCCAGCGACGGTGCGACGATCTGGTGCAGCAGCGCCTGGGGCCGACGGGCGCCGGCGGCCGTGCCGCGGACCGGGGTCGCGCGCTTGACGGCGGCGGTGCGGGTGCGGGGGGCGAGGGTGGCGGAGGTGCTCATGGATCAGTCCTTCGATGGAGTCGGTCGGTGGGCTTGTGCCACACCTGGCGACTCAGCGGGACTGGATCAGTCCGGGCGCAGTCAGGCGCGGCGGGGTGCGCAACAACAACACGCACGCCGCGCGGCAGCGAGAACTGCCTGACTAGTCCGGTACATGCGGCCAAGTTAACACGACTACCGGCGATTTCGCGACGCATTGTTTTCGGGGCCTAGGCTTGGTGCCATGACGACGCCCTCAGATACCCGCCGCGTCGCGGTGGTCACCGGAGCCAGTGCGGGAATCGGTGAAGCCACTGCGAGAACCCTTGCCGCCCAAGGCTTTCATGTGATCTGCGTGGCCCGCCGCGAGGGGCCCATCAAGGCGTTGGCCGCCGAGATCGACGGCACCGCGATTGTGGCGGACGTCACTGATCCGACGGCCGTGGCGGCGCTCGCCGGGCGGCTGGACCGCGTCGATGTGCTGGTCAACAACGCCGGAGGTGCCCGCGGCCTGGAGTCGATCGCCGACGCCGACGTCGAGCACTGGCGCTGGATGTGGGAGGCCAACGTGCTGGGCACGCTGCACGTCACCCGTGCACTGCTGCCCAAGCTGATCGATTCCGGCGACGGCCTGATCGTCACGATCACCTCGATCGCCGCGGTGGAGATCTACGACAACGGCGGCGGCTACACCTCGGCCAAGCACGCGCAGGGCGTGCTGCACCGCACGCTGCGCAGCGAGCTGCTCGGAAAACCGGTGCGGCTCAGCGAGATCGCGCCCGGCATGGTGAAGACGGACTTCTCACTGAACCGCTTCGAGGGCGACGCCGAGCGTGCCGAGAAGGTGTACGAGGGCGTCACCCCGCTGGTGGCCGAGGACATCGCCGAGGTGGTCGGGTTCGTCGCGAGCCGCCCGCCGCACGTCGACCTGGACCTGATCGTGGTCCGCCCGCGGGATCAGGTGTCCGGGGCTTCGGGCTCCCGCTTCAACCGGCAGAGCTGACGATCGCCGAAATTGCATTCCAGCAGGTCTCTACTCGACTTTTCGCTGCTGGCGGGCGTTGTCAAGCTGCTTGGAGTCGGTCGTGGTTGTTTTCTGCGGACAGGTTGATGCCCACGACGGGACTGGGACTGTGGGTTCGTGGACGGCGGCGGAATCGTTCGGGGTGGGCGTCGTAGTAGGCCTGTAGGGCGTTGTCTCGTTGACCCCAGTGCTGTGCCCAGGTGCCGTTGTGGACGGCGTTGGGGGTGAACAGCGCGATGCCGCTGTGGCGGTGATGCTGGTTGTACCAGGACACATAGGCGCCCACCCAGGCGCGGGCGGTGTCGAGATCGTCGAAGATGCCGGGATAGTTCGGCCGGTATTTCATCGTGCGGAACTCCGATTCGGAGAACGGGTTGTCGTTACTGACCCGAGGCCGGTTGTGTGTCTGGCCGACGCCGAGATCGGCGAGTAAGTCTTTGAGGACCGTCGAGCGCATCGCCGGTCCGGAGTCGGCGTGCACGACCGCGGGCAGGCCATGCTCGGCGAACGCGGCTTCGAACATGTCCACGGCCAGGTCATCGCACTCCCGTTCCTCCACACGCCAACCCACGATCTTGCGGGAGTAGATGTCAAGGACCGAGTACGCCTTGAACGCCACACCGCGCCACGGGCTGCGCAGGTCGGTGATGTCCCAGCTCCAGATCTGTTGTGGTCCAGTAGATTTGAGCACCGGCGCCGGACGGGGTGTCTTGCTCGTCGAGCGGGTCGGTGCGACCGGGCGCGTACTTTGGTCCTCGATCGCGGCGGCGACCCGCCACCAGGAACGCCGCGAGCCCAGCATCACACCCTCATCCCAGCTGGCGGCGAACGCGTGGTCCACTGAGGTGCCCGCCGTCCAGCCGGCGAGGATCATGTCCCGGATCGCTGCCCGGTCGGCCTCACCGATGCGCGACGGGTACGCCCGATCCTTGTGCGGCAGCGGATCGCTGACCGGCGGGCGCGGGTTGGACCGGTAATGCCACGTCGACCGTGATAGCTCGATCATCACCAGAGCTCGACGTTGCGAACCGATCGCCGCGGTCAGCTCGGTGACGAGTTCGTTTTCCCGGTCGAGGAATCGTCGGGATCGCTCATCGGCGGGGTTGCGTCGGGCTCGTGCGCGCTCATGGTGTGCAAGAGCCCGATAGCTTTTCCCAGGGCGTCATTGGCCGCCTCGAGCTCGCGAACCCGCTCTCGCAGTTGGGTGAGCTCGGCCTCGTCGCGGTCCTGCCTGGCCGCATCAACCTTGGCCAACGCTTTGCGCAATGCCGGGGGAACTGTCATCTCCCCACCTTCTCGCGGAATCAGGCCGCGGTCGAGGTCACCACTAAACACTGCGGCCTGCCACCGTCTGAACTGACCACCTGACACCCCCTGAGCAGCAAGCCACGGCCCCTTCTGTCCATGAGGCACCCGCTGATACTCGACAACGAACTCACGAATCTCGCCGATACTGAACCCTGCACTGATCGACACAACCCAACCCCTTCGCCCTGACCTCTAACTGACTCACAACGAGCGTGGCAAAGAGGGTGGAATGCAATTTCGCCGGAAGGAAAGATCAGCCGCCGGGCCGACCGGCGCCCGCGGGCTGCGGCGCGCCGGACGGGGTCGCCGGGGCCGAGTCGGGGATCTCGTCGGGTTTGTCCGCCGACGACAGCGCCGACATCGTCTGCCACTCCTCCCATGGAACGGCCCAGTCCCAGATGTCGCCGTCGGCGTAGGAGAGCTGGATCCGGGTGCCCGTCACCTCGACCGGATCGCCGTAGATCGCGGTGTTGAAGTACTGCTCGGCGTCGGTGAGGGACAAGTTGATGCAGCCGTTGGTGACGTTGCTGTTGCCCTGCGCGCCCGAGCTGGCCGGGTTGGCGTGGATGAACTCGCCGTTGTTGGAGATCCGCACCGCGAACCGCTCCCGCACGTTCGCGTACCCGGCGGCGGGGTTGGTCATGTAGAAGTCCTCGTACTTCTCCGTGACCACGTGCACGCCGCTGCGGGTGACGTTGCGGTCCAGATCGCCCTCGCCGTAGCTGCACGGGAAGTCCATGATCACCCCGGCGTCGGTGATGACCTGGATGCGGTGCGACGACGCCTCGGCCTTGACGACCTGGAAGCGGCCGATGGTGAAGTCGAGGGTGGAGTCGGCGGCGCCGTACATGCCGTCGCCGAACGGCACGCCGTACAGGTCGGCGTCGACGTGCACGGTGGTGCCCGCCGGGTAGTACTCCTTGGTCCGCCAGTGCATCCGGGAGCCGCCCGCCTCGTCGGGCAGCCACGCCCAGCTGCCCTCGACCGCGGGAGTGGTGGTGACCTTGACGGCCTTCTCCACCTCGGCGCGGTCGGCGTCGGCGATCGCGGCGTCGAACTGCAGGATGATGGGCGCCGCGACGCCGACGGTCTGCCCGTCGGCGAGCTGGAACCGGCCGCTGACCTCGGTGGCCGGGGCGACCGTGGTGAACGACCCGGACAGCGGCACCGCCTTGCCGTCCTCGCCGACCGCCGAACCCGACCACTCGTAGGTGTTGCCGTAACCCAGCGACTCGGTGACGGTGAACGTGGTCCGCTCCTTGTTCAGCGAGCCCGCGACCACCTTGCCGCTACTGGCGTTGGCCAGCGACACCTTCTGGAACCAGCCGTCGGAGACCTTCACCGCGACGGTGTCCTTCGGGGAGACGTCGGTGGCGTCCGCGGAGGGTTCGTAGCTGAGGGTGGGAGCCTTCGGCGCGTCCCCGGACGAGCCGTCCGGGGACGGAGTTCCGTCGTTCGACATACAGGCCGCCAGCGTCGCCGGCGCCACGACACCGACCGCAAACGCGGTGAGAGCTCGCCGTCTGGTGATCGACGGCAGCGGGTCTGCGGGGTTCACGTAGACCCAGGGTACTTACAGCACGCACCCAACCAGCACCGGTTCGGGTGTGAGTTCGATCCCGAAGGCGGTCCTGACACCGTCGCGCACCGTCCTGGCCAGCGCCAACACGTCGGCCGTGGTCGCCGAACCACGATTGGTCAACGCCAGCGCATGCTTGGTCGACAACCGGGCGGGCGCAGCGTCGCCCGGGTATCCCTTGCCGAATCCGGCCCGCTCGACCAGCCATCCGGCAGCAAGCTTGACCCCGGCGTCGGCCGGGTAGTTCGGCACCGGGCCGTCGACGGACGCCGCGATCCGCTCGAAGTCGGCGTGCGACACCACGGGGTTGGTGAAGAACGAGCCGACGCTCCACGTGTCGTGGTCGGCCGCGTCGAGCACCATGCCCTTGCGGGCGCGCAGCGACAGCACCGCGGCCCGGACCCGGTGCGGGTCGGCGCGCTCCCCCGGTTGCGCGTCCAGCGCGGTGGCCAGTTCGCCGTACCGCAGTGGCGCACTGCGCCCGGCGGCGTCCAGCCCGAACTCGACCTCCAGCACCACCCACTGCGACGAATGCTTCAGAATGCTTGTGCGGTAACCGAACTGGAGAACCTCCGGATCCACCCAGCGGTCCTCGCCGGTGGTGCGGTCCAATAGTCGGACCCGGCGGATGGTGTCGGCGACCTCGGCGCCGTACGCGCCGACGTTCTGCACCGGGGTCGCGCCGGTGGACCCGGGGATGCCCGACAGGCACTCCAGCCCGCCCAGCCCGTGCGCCAGCGAGGCGGCGACGACGTCGTCCCACCCCGCCCCGGCCTCGGCGCGCAGCACGTCACCGTCGACGGTGATCGTGGTGTTCGCCAGCCGGATCACGGTCAGTTCCGTGATGTCGTCGGCGAGCACCACGTTGGAGCCACCGGCCAGGATCAGCGCGTCCGGCCCGGCGGCGCCGACAGCGGCGACGACCTGCTCGGTCGTCTCGGCGGTGACGAGGCGGCGGGCCACCGGTCCGACCCGCAGCGTGGTCAGCGGCGCCAGCGGCACGTTCTCGGCGAACGGCACACCGCCCAACAACGAAGGGGCCACGGCGGGTAACGGTAGCGTGGCCAGCTATGCCGCGTTCATTCGACATGGCCACGGACTACGGGGGCACCGTCGAGCAGGTACACCGGGCGCTCGCCGACGAGCGGTACTGGCTGGTGCGTCTGCAGGATTCCGGCGCCGATCACGCCACCCTCGACGAGCTGACCGTCGACGCCGACGGCGGGATCCGGGTCAGGACCACCCAGACGTTGCGCGCCGACCGGCTGCCCGGGGTGGTGACGCAGTTCCACCGGGGCGATCTGAGCTTCGTGCGCGAGGAGATCTGGACGCCGATCAGCAACCGGCGTTCGGGGGCGACGGTGCGCGGGTCGATCCCGGGGGCGCCTGCATCGCTGAGCGGGGACGCGACGCTGTCGTCGGTGGCCGACGACTTGGGCGCGCTGGTGTCGCGGCTGGCGCTCAAGGCCACCGTGGAGGTGAGGGTGCCACTGGTCGGTGGCAAGATCGAGAACTTCATCGGCAGCCAACTGGTGGAGCTGATGGTCGCCGAACAGCGTTTCACCACGGAGTGGATCACCGAGAACGGCTGAGCGGAGCCCTACCATCGAGCCATGGCCCCGCTCGGACAGGTGACCCGGGGCACCACGGGCCACAACCGGCTGCGGCGCAGCGACCGCTGGCTGGTGCACTCGTCGCGGGTGCGCACCGCGCTGCAGGCCGCCGCCGATCCGCTGGTCGTCGATCTCGGCTACGGCGCCAAACCGGTGACGACGCTGGAGCTCGCGATCCGGCTGCGCGACGTCCGGCGCGACGTACGGGTGGTCGGGCTGGAGATCGAACCCGAGCGGGTGCGCGCCGGGCAGGCCGCCGCCCAGCCCGGTGTCGAATTCGCGCTCGGGGGCTTCGAATTGGCGGGCCACCGGCCGATCCTGGTGCGCGCCTTCAACGTTCTGCGTCAGTACCCGGTCGAGGAGGTGGCCGGAGCCTGGGACGCGATGGGCCGCCGGATCGCCCCCGGCGGACTGATCGTCGACGGCACCTGCGACGAACTGGGCCGGTTGTGCTGCTGGGTGCTGCTGGACGCGACCTCCCCGATCAGCCTGACGCTGGCCTGCGACCCGTTCGCGATCGAGAAGCCGTCCGACCTCGCCGAGCGGTTGCCGAAGGTGCTGATCCACCACAACGTCGAGGGGCAACCGATCCACACCCTGCTGCGCGCCGCCGACCGCGCGTGGGCCAGCGTCGCCGGCCACGGTGTCTTCGGCCCGCGGATCCGATGGCGCGCGATGCTGGATCTCCTTGTCAGCGAAGGATTTCCGATCGACACCCCACGGCGCAGCCTGCGCGACGGCGTCCTCACAGTGCCGTGGGACGCCGTCGCACCGGTCAGCTAGCCTCGGCGGGCACCTTCGCCGCGACGGGCTCGGCGGGCTTCTCCACCTGATCGGCCGCATCGAGGATGTCGTCGAGATCGTCGGCGACCTGCAGGTCGAGCCCGCGCAGCGCCGCCGGCGGGGTGGCCAGCGCCACCGCGACGTAGGTCAGCAGACCCGCGGCGAACGCGATGAACGTCGGCCACCCGTCGAACGACGCGTCGATCAGGCTGTTCGGGATGTACAGGATGGTGTTCTCGACGCCGAACATCGTCGGTGTCATCACGAAAAGCCCGATCCGGACCACGAATCCGACCGCGATCGCGGCGACCGCGGCCGTCGTCGTCCCGCGTCGCCACACCAGCCCGAGGATGAACGGCACGATCAGGCACGCCAGCATCAGGTCGAACGCCAGCGTGAGCAGGATGCCGGTCTGCTGGACGTAGATCGCGAAGACGATCGAGAACAACGTCATCGGCACCATCGCGACGCGGGTGGCCCGCAGCAGCGGATCCCGCCGGCCGGGCACGTGCACGCGGCGCACCCCGCCGAGGTTGCGCACGCACACGTTGGAGATCGCCAGGATCGCGCCGTTGGCCGTCGACATCGACGCACCGACCAGCCCGCACAGCACCAGCACCGTCAACCCGACGGGGGCGTAATCGTTGAGCAACACGAACAGCACCGGTCCGTCGAGCTCTTCGGGCAGGAACGAGTGCGCCGCGAGCACGACGAGCCCGAACGGGATGCAGATCGCCACCGTTCCGGTCGCCGCGGTGAAGCACGCGCGCCGCGCCGCCTCGGGCGACTTCGCGGAGAACACCCGGGCCATGAAGTCGATCGCGACGATGTCGCCGATGCCGAGCGCGATCAGCGTGGCCCAGTTGATCACCGCGCCCTGCGCCGGGTCGCTCAGCTGGCCGAGCGCGAAAGGCCCTGTGCCCTCGGCGATGTCAAGACCGTGGGTGCTCGTCATCCAGAAGAACAGCCCGATCGCGCCGACCAGGATCAGCGACATCTGGATGATCGCGGTGTACGCGTCGGCGATCAGCCCGCCGGTGCCGGTGTAGGCCACCGCGATCGCCGCGATCAGCACCACACCCAGCCAGTAGGGCATCCCGAGGAAGTAGTTGAACAGCAGCCCGCCGGCCACCAGGTTGCCGGCCACCAGCATGCAGAACGCGACGGCCAGCAGCACCGACGCGCCGATCTCTACCGAGCGGCCGAACCGCAGCCGGTAGTAGTCCGGGAACGACGTCAGCCCCATCCGGTTCATCGGTTTGGCGAAGAAGATGCCGGTGATGGTCAGGCACAGCGCCAGCCCCAGCGGCAGGCACGCACCGGCCCAGAAACCGAATTCGAAGGCCAGATCGGTGTTTCCCAGGGTCGCGTTGGTGTCGACGGCCGCACCCATCAGCGCACCACCGACCAGCCAGAACGGCAGCATCCGGCCGCCGACGAGGAAATTGGAGCTGTCGCCTTCGATCCGTTTGGACACGTAGAAACCGACGGCGACGACTATGGCGATGCTGATCGCCACGCCCACAAGGATCATTGGAGTCTCCCAACCACGCTGGAGTCTCCCGGGCTTTTGTCCCGCCGTGGAACGGTCATGCGTCGGTGCCGGCCGCCTGCGTCTCTCGGACCAGACCCGGCCGTCAACGAGTGCGGCCGGCGGAACCCTAGACGCGCCCCACATGCACATGTGAGTCCACGTCAGGAAAAGCCCGGCGCATTACCTGCGGTCGCACGTCGCGTTAACGATGTGTTTCCACTTCCGGTGGACAGGGATTCGCCGCTGTGCCAACAATTGTCGCAGGCGCTGTGCGATCCGGCGCCCCGGACGAGGTGCGTCGTACCCGGTCAGCGACAAGACGACGCTTTGGGAGCTCTCATGTCCGAATACCCAGACCCGTCGCTACCGAATGCCGAAGGCGCGTGGGCCCAGCAGGTCGAGGCGAATCTCGGCGACCGCCGATTGCGGGAGGAGATCGACCGCGGCCTGAGCTACGGCCTGGAGGCCGCGCCGACGATCAACGACCGAACGATCTCGACGTTCGTGCGCGGCGAGAAACCGCACTTCGCCGGTGAGCGCGGCACCTTCCTGAAGTGCCCGTTCATCGAGGACGTCAACGAGGTCGGCGACGCCGAGGTCGCGATCTTCGGTGTCCCGCTCGACGCCGGCGCGACCTACCGTCCCGGCACGAGGTTCGGGCCGCAGGGAATCCGGCGCTCCACCAACCTGTTCGGCACCTACAACTACGAGTCCGGGGTCGATCTGCGCGAGCAGCTCAACATGGTCGACATCGGCGACGTGTTCACCATCCCGGGCAATCTGGAGAAGTCGTTCGATCAGATCAGCACCGCGATGGCCCATGTCGCGAGCAAGGGCGTGATGCCGATCGTGCTGGGCGGCGACCACTCGATCGGCTTTCCGACCATCCGCGGCCTGGCGCCCCACATGGACGGCAACATCGGCATCATCCACTTCGACCGGCACGTCGACACCCAGGAGACCGATCTCGACGAGCGCATGCACACCACGCCGTGGTTCCACGCGACCAACATCAAGAACGCCCCGGCGACCAACCTGGTGCAGATCGGCATCGGCGGCTGGCAGAGCCCCCGCGAGGGCGTGAAGGTGGGCCGTGAGCGCAAGTCGACGGTGATCACCGTCGGCGACGTCGAACGCGTCGGTATTGAAAAAATCGCGGAGACGGCACTGGAGATCGCGTGGAAGGGCGCCAAGGCGGTCTACCTGTCGTTCGACATCGACGTGATCGACGCCGGCTTCGTCCCCGGCACCGGGTGGCCGGAGCCCGGCGGACTGCTGCCCCGCGAGGCGCTGAACCTGGTCAAGATGATCTCCGAGCCCGGCCTGGCAGGCATCGAGGTCGTCGAGTGCTCGCCGCCGTACGACTGGGCCGAGCAGACCGCGCTGATGAGCTCGCGGGTGATCCTGGACAGCCTCGCCGCGCAGGTCCGCTCCGGAAAGCTCGGCAAGAAGGCCGCGAAGGCCGACCGGCCGGCCTGGGGGCCGTAACTAGGCTGGGTGCCATGCGTTCAGAGATGCGGGTGGCACTGGCCCAGATCCGCAGCGGCACCGACCCGCGGCACAACCTGGGCCTGGTCGACGAGTACACCCGGCGCGCGGCCGATGCGGGCGCGTCGCTGGTGCTGTTCCCCGAGGCGACGATGTGCCGGTTCGGGGTGCCGCTCGGCGAGGTCGCCGAACCGTTCGACGGTCCGTGGGCCAACGGGGTGCGCGACATCGCCGCGCGCGCCGGGGTGGTCGTCGTCGCGGGCATGTTCGTCCCGTCCGGGGACGGCCGGGCGTTCAACACGCTGCTGGCCACCGGGCCGGGCGTCGAGGCCCGCTACGACAAGATCCACCTGTACGACGCGTTCGGCTTCGTCGAATCCAAGACCGTCGCGCCGGGCCGCGAACCGGTGGTCATCACCGTGGACACCGCGTCGGGCCCGGTCACCGTCGGGTTGACGCTGTGCTACGACATCCGCTTCCCGGAGTTGTACGTCGAGCTGGCCGAACGCGGCGCCGAGGTGATCACCGCGCATGCGTCGTGGGGAACCGGGCCGGGCAAGCTCGACCAGTGGACGCTGCTGGCCCGGGCCCGGGCGATCGACACCAACAGTGTGGTCGCCGCGGTCGGGCAGGCCTACCCCGGCGACGAGATCGCCGCGCTCGGCCCCACCGGGGTGGGCGGCAGCCTGGTCGCCTCCGCGCTCGGTGACGTGCTGGCATCCGCGGGTGACGACCCCGAGCTTCTGGTGTGCGATATCGACCTCGACGCGGCCCGTAAAGCCCGCGAGACCGTCGCGGTGATGCACAACCGCTCAGGTTGGGCTCATCACGGTAAGGCAGAATCGCGGGCGTGACCGATCCCTGGGCCCGACCGCCGCAACAGCCAGGCCCCCCGCCGGGGCAGTTCCCGCCGGACCCGGGCCAGCCCGTCCCGGCCGCGCCGGAGGATTCCTCGTTCCCCGCGAAACTGAAGCGGATCTTCAGCGACCCCGTCTCGGTCGTGCTTGTCGTGGTGATCGTGCTCGCGCTGGTGTTCGCCTGCCTGCTCGGCGGTGAGCTGTACGCGCGCAATCGCGCCGACACCATCGTCGCCGGGACCGTGGAGTGCGTGGTGCAGGACGATGCGACCGCGTCGTTCGGCGTGATGCCGCCGTTCCTGCTGCAGCACATATCCGGCCACTACACCAACATCCGGATCGAGACCGCGGGTAACCAGGTCCGCGACGCCAAGGGCATGAAGGTCAACCTCGACATCAACGACGTGCGCCTGGAGGACACCCCGACCTCCAGCGGTTCGATCGGCTCGCTGGTCGCCAACATCAGCTGGAGCACCGAGGGCATCAAGCAGACGATCCAGGGCGCGATTCCGCTCGTGGGCAGCTTCGTCACCGGCGTCACGACCAATGCGAGCGACGGCACCATCGAACTCGAGGGGGCGCTCGGCAGCATCACCGCCAAGCCCGAGGTCGTCAACGGTGGGCTGTCGCTGCAGGTGCAGCGCGTCACCGGGCTCGGCTTCACGCTGCCGCGTGAGGCGGTGCAGCCCGCGCTGGACGCGTTCACCTCCGAACTGACGCAGGACTATCCGATGAACATCAAGGCCGACTCCGTCGAGGTCACCGATTCCGGTGTGATCAGCCAGTTCTCGACGCGCAACGCCTCGATCCCGAAGGGCCAGCAGGACCCCTGTTTCGCGGGTCTCTAGACCGCGAAACCGCCGAGAACGGCTCGGGTTCCGGACAACCCGAGCCGGGTGGCGCCGGCGTCGAGCATCGCAGTGGCCACCGCGGCCGTGCGGATTCCGCCGCTGGCCTTGACGCCCAGCCGGCCCTCGACCGCGCCGGCCATCAGCTCGACCGCGCGCGGGGACGCCCCGCCGCTGGGGTGAAATCCGGTGGAGGTCTTGACGAAGTCGGCACCGGCGTCCTCGGCGACCCGGCACACGTCGACCAGGATCGGCCAGCCGCTGAACTCCAGCAGCGCCGCCGATTCGACGATCACCTTGAGCACGGCCTCCGGCGCCGCGGCGCGCACCGCCGCGATATCGGCTCCTACCAGGTCGAGTTCGCCCGCCAGCGCGGCGCCGACGTCGATCACCATGTCGATCTCGGCCGCTCCCGCGGCGGCCGCGGCTCGCGCCTCCTCGGCCTTGATCGCCGAAAGGTGCTTGCCGGACGGGAATCCGACGACCGACGCGATCGTCGCTTCCGGGGCCAGCGACCGGACCGTCGGGACGAATGTCGGGGACACACAGATCGCCTTCACCGCGAGTTCCTGCGCCTCGGCGACGAGCGATTCGACGTCGGCCTCGGTGGCCTCGGGTTTGAGCAGGGTGTGGTCGACGAGGGCCGCGACCTGAGCGCGGGTGTAGGACCCCATCAGAAGGGTTCTTCGGTGCCGCCCGGGTTGCACCGCTTGGCGACCATCTCCTCGTAGCTGACCTCGGGGCGCCACGGCTCCAGGTTCCAGCTGGTCTTACCGGGTTGGGCGAACTCGGCGAGGTTCCAGTGGCACAGGAACTGTTCCCACATACCCGGGATCGCGGCGTCGGGCGAGAGCGTCAGGACCTCGTTCCAGGCGGCCTGGGCCAGCGGCTGGGTGCCCGCGTGCCCGGAGGCGCGGCGCGCGGCCGGGGTCGGGTAGACCCGCAGGCTCGACAGGTCGCCCCATTTGGCCCACGTGACGTGGTCGATGTAGGGCGGCGGGGTGTCGGCGGGAGCCGCAGCCGCCACCGGCGCGAGCAGGCCGGGGAGCGCAACGGCGGCCAGCGCGATCGCGGCGATTCGCACTATCGTGACTTTCCTTGCACCTCAAGAATTTTGGGACGGACGTCGACGAGGTACACACCGGCTGCGACGGCGGCGATCGCCGTGCCGGTGATATCGAGCACCAATGCCAGCAGCAGGCCGAGGCCGAGGATGACCAACCAAACCGGTTTCGTCAGCTTGTCCACCGCGGTGTAGGCGTCCGGGCGCTGCATCGCCGCGTGCACGAGCGCGTAGATGATCGTGACCAGCACGACGATCTTCACGATGCCGAGGACGTAACCCGCAAGGATTTGGAGCTCCACGCTCTACAGCCTATGCGGGTTACGTCCTGTCGGTCTAACTTCCGCCCTGTGGGCGGTGATTACTTCTGGGTGACCTTCTTGGCCGGCGCCTTCTTGGCGGGGGCCTTCTTGGCCGGAACCGTAGCCGAAGCCTTGGCCGGGGTGGCCTTCTTGGCCGGCGCCTTCTTGGCGGGGGCCTTCTCGGCAGCCGTCTTGACCGGAGCGGCCGCCTCTTCGGCCTTCTTCGGCAGCTCGACGCCGACCAGCTTGGCGGCACGCTCGCCGACCGCGCGGGTCTGTGAGGCGACGTTACCCAGCGCCTCCTGGGTCAGCTCGACGGCCTGGTCGGTGTACTCCTCGACGCGGCTGGCGGCCTCTTCGAGAGCCGGCTGGTTGCGCAGGCGCTCCAGCGCGGCCTCGCCACGCTCGATCAGCTTGGTGTAGGTGGTCTGGGCGGCCTCGGCGTATCCCTCGGCGAACTTGCGCAGCTCGTCGGAGGTCAGCTTGTCGCGCAGGTCACCGAACTGGCTCGGCAGGTCTTCCTGCAGCTTGGCCACCCGGGCCCGGCTCTCCTCGACGCGGCTCTCGGCGTCGGTGCGGGCCTCGCCGGCGCGCTCGCGCAGCGTCGCGACGATCTCGTTGACACGCTCCAGCGCCAGGTCGGCAGCGCCCACAGCGGCGAGCAGCGGGGCCTTCAGGTCGTCGATGTCGAGATTCTTGGTCTCAGCCATGGTTCATTCCTTCCTTTTCAGGATCGAGTTCTGTGATGGATTGCGGAGTAGAGGGGATCTCTAGAGGGCTCTTGTCTTGTTCAGTTGCGGGCTCCTCATCTGCGTCACGCGTACCGGATGCGTCCACCCCGTCGTCCGTGGAGGCGGCCTCGTTCTGCTGGCAGAACGAGTTGTAGATGTCGAGCAGCACCTGCTTCTGCCGCTCGTTGATCGCCGTGTCGGTGACGATCGCGTCGCGAACGTGGTTGCTCTCACTCGGCTCGAGGATCCCGGCCTGGATGTAGAGCACCTCGGCCGAGACCCGCAACGCCTTGGCGATCTGGTTGAGCACATCTGCGGACGGCTTCCGCAGGCCGCGCTCGATCTGGCTGAGGTACGGGTTGGACACACCCGCCTTCTCGGCCAGCTGCCTCACCGACACCTGCGCCGCTTCGCGCTGGGAGCGGATGAACGAACCGATGTCCTGCGCGGCGTTGGACACGACAGCGGCAAGATTTTCATCCTGCGACGGCGGTGACATGCCTTGCTCCCTGTGTTGTGAGTGGGTATCCGAATACCGACACCAACAACCGTACGACGGAGTGCTAACTTTTGCAAGCACCCGTTAGCGCAGGTCAGAACAGTAGCTGAGCTATCGAATAGATCACCAGGCCCGCCAGCGAGCCGACGACCGTGCCGTTGATCCGGATGAATTGCAGGTCACGGCCGACATGGAGTTCGATGCGCCGGCTGGCCTCCTCGGCATCCCAGCGCTCGATCGTGTCGGTGATGATCGTGGTGATCTCCGCCCCGTACTGAGAGACCAGATGCTGGGCTCCGCGCACCACCCAGTTGTCCACCTTGTCGCGCAGGTCGGCGTCGTCGCGCAGGGACTCCCCGATCCGGACGACGGTGTCGGCGATGCGGGTACGCAGCGTCGAGGACGGGTCGTCGACCGACTCCAGGATGATCCGCTTGGCCGCGGTCCAGGCCGTCTCGGCGGCCCGGGTGACCTCGTCGCGGGCCATGATCTGCTCTTTGACGTTCTCGGCCTTCTGGATCGTCGCCGCGTCGTTCTGCAGGTCGTCGGCGAACTCGAACAGGAACCGTGTCGCCGACCGGCGCAGCTCGTGATCGGGATTGCGGCGCACCTTGTCGGTGAAGTCCATCAGTTCGCGGTGGATCCGGTCCCCCACCAGGTGATCGACCCAGCGCGGCGACCACGTCGGCGAATCCCGCTCGATGACGCGCTCGATGATCTCGTCGGCGTCCAGGGACCATTGGAACGCGCGGTCGGCGAGCAGCTGCAGCAGCGCCTCCTGGCGTCCCTCGGCCAACAGCGAGGTCAGGACCCGCCCGATCGGCGGGCCCCACTGCGGCTCGGCGATCCGTTTGACGATCATCCGGTCCAGCACCTGCTGGACGTCCTCGTCGCGCAGCAACTCGACCAGCACCCGAAGCACCGTCGCGACCTCGGCGGCCACCCGCTCGGCGTGCCTGCGATCGCACAGCCACTTGCCCACCCGGCTGGCGACGTCGGCGTCGCGCAGCTTGGTCTCGACGTTCTCCGCGGACAGGAAGTTCTCCCGCACGAAGCTGCTGAGACCCTCGCCGAGCTGGTCTTTCTTCCGTTTGATGATCGCGGTGTGCGGGATCGGGATGCCCAGCGGATGCTTGAACAACGCCGTCACCGCGAACCAGTCGGCCAGCGCGCCGACCATGCCGGCCTCGGCCGCCGCGCGGACGTAGCCGACCCAGGGCGGGGCGCCCTGGGACTGCCACCACGCGCAGAACAGGAAGACGACGGTCGCGCCGAGCAGGAAGCTCAGCGCGACGAGCTTCATGCGCCGCAGTCCACGCCGTCGCTCCGCGTCCGCCGCGGAGTCGGCGCCCGCGAGCTTCTCTGCGAAACTCCGGCGCACCGGGGCGGTCGCCGCGCCGGCGACCTCGGGTCGGTGTGCCACACCTACATCATCCACGCGTGCCGGAGTACCCGTCTGCGTCCATGGTCCGGCCCAGGTCCGACGCCCGCCGTATTATCGTCACGGACTTAGGGAACGGACTGCGCGAACGTGGCACAACAATCCCCGCCCGTGGCGGTCAAGACGGATGGACGCAAACGGCGCTGGCACCAGCACAAGGTCGAGCGCCGTAACGAGTTGGTGGACGGCACACTCGATGCCATCCGCCGCCTCGGCAGCAATGTCAGCATGGACGAGATCGCCGCCGAGATCGGTGTTTCCAAGACCGTCCTGTACCGCTACTTCGTCGACAAGAACGATCTCACCACCGCGGTGATGATGCGCTTCGCACAGACCACGCTGATCCCGAACATGGCCGCGGCGCTGTCGTCGAATCTCGACGGCTACGACCTGACCCGCGAGGTCATCCGCGTCTACGTGGAGACGGTGGCCAATGAGCCCGAGCCCTACCAGTTCGTGATGGCCAACAACTCGGCCAGCAAGAGCAAGGCGGTCGCCGACTCGGAGGCCATCATCGCGCGCATGCTCGCGGTGATGCTGCGCCGCCGGATGCTGTCGGTGGGGATGGACGCTTCGGGCGCCGAACCGTGGGCGTTCCACACCGTCGGCGGCGTCCAACTGGCGACGCACTCCTGGATGTCGAACCCGCGGATGACCGCCGACGACCTGATCGACTACCTGGCGATGCTGTCGTGGAGCGCGCTGTGCGGCATCGTCGAGGTGAACGGATCTCTGGAAACGTTCCGCAACAGTCCACATCCGTCCCCGGCGCTGCCCTCGCAGCTGCTTGACTAGGCGGTGTGACCGAACCCGACGCACTGCCGTCCCTGTGGAGCCACGAACCGCACGTGCATTTGCGGTTCCGGGCAGGGCTCGAAGTGGCCGACATCGACGCCGACGCCACCCCCGGCTTTCGCGGCGACAAATCCGACGCGCCGACACTGCAGGCCGAACGCAACGAGCGGTTCGCCGAGTTGCAGGAGATGCTCTACGCGAACAGCCGTGCCGGCGACAACCGCTCACTGTTGCTGGTGTTGCAGGGCATGGACACCGCGGGCAAGGGCGGCATCGTCAAACATGTTGTGGGTGGCTGCAATCCGCAGGGAGTGCAGTACCGCAGCTTCGGTAAGCCGACCGCCGAGGAGCTCTCCCACCACTACCTGTGGCGCGTGCGCAAGGCACTTCCCGCCGCGGGACACATCGGGGTGTTCGACCGGTCGCATTACGAGGACGTGCTGATCGTGCGCGTGCACAACCTCGTGCCGCCCGAGGTGTGGGAGCCGCGCTACGACGAGATCAACGCGTTCGAACGCGAACTCGTCTCCGGCGGAACGACAATCGTGAAGGTCGCGATGTTCGTCTCGCTCGACGAGCAGAAGAAGCGGCTCGCCGAGCGGCTCGAACGGCCGGACAAATACTGGAAGTACAACCCGGGCGACATCGACGAGCGACTGAAATGGCCTGCCTACCAAGAGGCTTACCAGGCGATGCTGGAACGGACATCGACCGATTACGCGCCGTGGCACATCGTGCCGTGCAACCGGAAGTGGTACAGCCGGCTCGCGATCACCGAGCTCCTGATCGAGGCGTTGAAGGGGCTCAACATGTCCTGGCCGCCGCCGGACTTCGACGTCGAGGCGGAGAAGAAGCGGCTGGCCGCGTTGTAAGAGGGCGCCTTCCCCGGGCCGCCGAACGCACGCATATGACGCGAATCCGGCCCAAAACCCGTCACAAAGCGTGCACTCGCGGCGGTCCTGGCCACCCGCGCCGGCGTAACGCCCGCTCCGCACGCCGCCAGATCCCGGCCGGGTCGTCGCGGAGCTGTCGTGCACTGACGCGGACGATGATCCATCCCCGAGCGGCCAGGAACTCCAGCCGCATGATGTCGTCGGCGTGGGCAGCGGGGTCTGTCCAATGGTGTTCGCCGTCGTACTCGACGCCGACGCAGTACTCGCGCCAGCCCATGTCGATTCGCCGGACGACTCGGCCGGACGCGTCGGTAACAGGGATCTGCGTCTGCGGTTGCGGTGCGCCGCTGCGGACCAGCGCCAACCGCACGCGGGTCTCCTGAGGAGACTCGGCACCGCCGTCGACCAGCGCGAGAACCTCACGTAGACGGCGGATCCCCCGAACTCCCGGGTGGCGCGCGGCGAGTGCGCTGACCTGCGAAACGGGCAGACGCGTCGCGTTCAGCAGGGCATCGATTCGAATGATGGCCTCGTCACCGCGGATGCGGCGGCCGAGATCGAATGCGGTGCGGGCGACGGTCGTGCAGTCGATGCTCTGCACCAGGCAGACCTCGCCGTCGAGGAGGGTGTCGCGGTGGATCGAGATTCCCGGCGGGCTGCCACATCGGACGCGGGTCAGCTCGGCGGGGGCGTCGTCAGGCAGCCACCGTGAACCGTGCATCGCCGCCGCCGACAGCCCGGCGAGGGTGGCCCGTCGCCCCGACCACAGCCACGCCGCGACGGCGCGATCGCAGGCCGTCAGCGACATGCCTTGCGGCGCATACACGTTGTGATGGATTCTGACGTATCGTCGGCTAAGGTCGAAGCGCGTCACCGCACCGCAGGCCAGCGCCTCCGAGCCCAGAAAGAGTTCCCGCACACACTGTTAGGCGCACCGCGACGCCCGGCGGTTCCCGAATGCACGCAATCTGACGCGAAATTCGCGGAATCGCGCCAGAAAGCGTGCGCTCGGCGATCGAAAGCGCCTCAGTACGTGTAGAAGCCCTTGCCCGACTTCTTGCCGAGCTGACCGGCCTCGACCATGCGCTGCAGCAGCGGCGGCGGCGCGAAGTTCGGGTCCTTGTATTCGTCGTACATCGAGTCGGCGATCAGCTTCATGGTGTCCAGGCCGATCAGGTCCGACAGCCGCAGCGGGCCCATCGGGTGCGAGAGCCCGGCGACGATCGCGGTGTCGATGTCCTCGACCGTCGCGACGCCCGCCTCGGCCATCCGGATCGCCGACAGCAGGTACGGCACCAGCAGCGCGTTGACGATGAAGCCCGAACGGTCGCCGCAGCGCACGACCTTCTTGCCCAGCACATCGCTTGCGAACTGCTCGACCCGCGCGATCGCGTCCTCGGACGTCACGAGCGTGTTGATCACCTCGACGAGCGGGAGTACGGGCACCGGGTTGAAGAAGTGCAGGCCCAGCACCCGGCTCGGATTCTTGGTCGCCGCAGCGATCTTCATGATCGGGATGCTGGAGGTGTTCGACGCCAGCACCGCATCGGGGTCGGTGACGACCTCGTCGAGCTGCGCGAAGACCTTGGCCTTGACGGCCTCGTCCTCGATGATCGCCTCGATCACCAGCTGTCGGTCGGCCAGGTCGGCGAGATCGGTGGTGAACGTCAGCCGTCCCAGCGTGATCTCGAAGTCGTCGGCGGCGAGCTTGCCCTTGGCCTTCGCCCGCTCCAGCGACGCGGTGATACGTCCGCGGCCCGCGTTGACGAGCGCGTCTGAGGGCTCGTAGACGACGACGTTCGCGCCCGCCTTCGCGGCCACCTCGGCGATGCCCGAACCCATCTGCCCGGCGCCGACCACACCTACACGTTCAATGCTCAAGTCTTTTCTCCTGTTACATGCGACAGACCCCGCCCAAGATTTCTGGGCGGGGTCTGCGCTGTCAAGCTGGTGCGAGCGTGCGCTCCGTGTACGCCTGCGACGGCGGGTTGCCGTTCAGACACGCGCGCTCGCGGTGCCGACGGGACTCTTAGTGGAACTGACCTTCTTCGGTCGAGCCCGCGAGCGCGGTGGTCGAGCTGGTCGGGTCCACGGTGGTGGCGATCCGGTCGAAGTAGCCGGCGCCGACCTCGCGCTGGTGCTTGGTCGCGGTGTAGCCGCGCTCCTCGGCCGCGAACTCGCGCTCCTGCAGGTCGACGTAGGCGGTCATCTGGTTGCGGGCGTAGCCGTAGGCCAGATCGAACATCGAGTAGTTGAGCGCGTGGAAGCCGGCCAGCGTGATGAACTGGAACTTGAAGCCCATCGCGCCGAGTTCCTTCTGGAACTTCGCGATCGTCGCGTCGTCCAGGTGCTTGCGCCAGTTGAACGACGGCGAGCAGTTGTAGGCCAGCATCTGGTCCGGGAACTCGCTCTTGACGCCCTCGGCGAACTTCTTGGCCAGCTCCAGGTCCGGGGTGCCGGTCTCCATCCAGATCAGGTCGGAGTACGGCGCGTAGGCCTTGGCGCGGGCGATGCAGGGCTCGAGGCCGTTCTTGACCCGGTAGAAGCCCTCGGCGGTGCGCTCGCCGGTGATGAACGGCTGGTCGCGCTCGTCCACATCAGAGGTGATCAGCGTGGCGGCCTCGGCGTCGGTGCGGGCGATGACGACGGTCGGCACGCCGGCGACGTCAGCGGCCAGACGGGCCGAGGTCAGGGTGCGGATGTGCTGCTGGGTCGGGATCAGCACCTTGCCACCGAGGTGGCCGCACTTCTTCTCCGAGGCCAGCTGGTCCTCCCAGTGCGAACCGGCGACACCGGCGGCGATCATCGCCTTCTGCAGTTCGTAGACGTTCAGCGCGCCGCCGAAGCCGGCTTCACCGTCGGCGACGATCGGGGCGAGCCAGTTCTCGACGGAGGTGTCGCCCTCGACCTTGGCGATCTCGTCGGCGCGCAACAGCGCGTTGTTGATGCGGCGCACCACCTGCGGCACCGAGTTGGCCGGGTAGAGGCTCTGGTCGGGGTAGGTGTGGCCGGACAGGTTGGCGTCGCCGGCGACCTGCCAACCGGACAGGTAGATGGCCTTCAGGCCGGCGCGGACCTGCTGGACGGCCATGTTGCCGGTCAGCGCGCCGAGCGCGTTGACGAAGTCCATGTCGTGCAGCTGCTCCCACAGCACCTCGGCGCCGCGGCGGGCGAGGGTGTGCTCCTCGACGACATGGCCCTGCAGGGCGATGACGTCGTCAGGGGTGTAGGTGCGGGTGATGCCCTTCCAGCGGGGGTTGTGGTCCCAATCGTGCTGGATCTGCTCCGGGCTCTTCGGCGTGCCAACGGTCGACTTCGTCATGGCGGGGCCTGCTCCTTCGATGTGTTGCACAGCACTGCAAACCTCCCGGCGGGGAGGACTCACAGCCTTTGTTAATGCTCCGGTGAGTTCACCGGCTTGCTACACCGAGCATGCCTCAGCCCATAACCCCAGGTCCACCCGTTTCGCTTGCCAATTTTCGCCAAGCGCGTGCGGCAATTTGCAAAGTTTGCAAAGAAGGCGCGGGCCTTGACCGGTTCAGAAGCTACCGACGAGTAGCGAATATGCGCAGGTCAGTACGCCCGTACTGTTTAACTGGCGCACTCAGAGCGCGAAGATCGCGGCGACGGCTTTCGTCTCGGTGCCGACCGCATATGTGAGGGTTGTAACAGCGCGATCGGTGAGTTCCTCGCCGAACTTGTCGGTCGAACCCGCCGGATACTCGTGCCGGATGATCTCCAGATCGTCTCCGAGGGCCACCGGCAGATCGTGCTCGATGGCGACCCGCAGCGGAGCCTTCATCAGTTCGGGGCGCGATGCCAGGTAGTCCTCGACGACGCTCCAGTACACCGCGTTGTTCATGTGGTCGAAGATGTCGATGTCACTGACGCGAACCGGGAACCGGTGCACGGAGGCGGCGTCGTCGCGGGAGCCCGGTTTCAGGTAGGCCTTCCACCGCAACCGGGTCTCGCTCGTGGTGCGCCGCAGGCCTTCGATGAAATCGTCGCTGATGCGTGCGGGCCCCTGGGTCTCGCGGTTGATGTTGATCCAGAACGCCTCGGATTCCAGAAGGCCGCGGCCCCGCCTGCCGTCGATGCGAACCCGCATCTCGCACCAGCGGTTCGACGTTCCCGAGCACCAGCGCCGCAACCGCAGCGTGTCCTTGAACACGATCGGCTCGATCATGTCGATCATGGTCCGCCGCACGATCCACAGCGGATGGGTCTCCTCGAAGCCCATCTCCCGCAGCTGATCGGTGCCGATGTCCTGGATGTGGCGGGTGGCGGCATCGAACTTGAGCCGGCCCTCGCGGTCGACGTCGGCGACCCGCAGCGGCCACTGGACGTCGAAGACGTCGGGGTGCGGATCCGGCACCGGCATCATCGTCTTCGCCAGACCCGTAGCCGGTCGTCCAGTGCTGCTCACGGGTTTCGATACTGCCACACGGCGCCGCACTGCCAACGCTGCGAATACCGCCTTAGCAGGGTTGTTACGCTCGCTGACGTGGCCAAAACGTACGTCGGCGCCCGGGTGCGGCAGCTGCGCAGCGAGCGCGGCTTCAGCCAGGCCGCGCTCGCGCAGATGCTGGAGATCTCGCCGAGCTACCTGAACCAGATCGAGCACGACGTGCGCCCGCTGACCGTCGCGGTGCTGCTGCGCATCACCGAGGTCTTCGGTGTGGACGCGACGTTCTTCGCCTCCCAGGACGACACCCGGCTGATCGCCGAACTGCGCGAGGTCCTGATGGACCGCGACCTCGACGTCGACGTCGACCCGGCCGAGGTCGCCGACATGGTCGCCTCGCATCCGGGGCTGGCGCGGGCGATGGTGAACCTGCACCGCCGCTACCAGTTGACCACCACCCAGTTGGCCGCCGCGACCGAGGACCGGTTCCTCGGCGGCGTCGGGTCCGGCGCCAGCGGTTCCGGCGCGATCTCGATGCCGCACGAGGAGGTCCGCGACTACTTCTACCAACGCCAGAACTATCTGCACGACCTCGACATGGCCGCCGAGAACCTGACCGCGGACATGCGGGTGCACCGCGGGGAGCTGGCCAGCGACCTGGCCGACCGGCTGCGGTTCGTGCACGGTGTGACGATCATCCGCAGCCCCGACCTCGGCGAGGCGGTGATGCACCGCTACGACCCGGCCACCAAGCGTCTCGAGATCGGCACCCAGCTCTCGGCCGGGCAGCGGGTGTTCCGGATGGCCGCCGAGCTGGCCTACCTGGAGTGCGGCGATCTGATCGAAAAGCTGGTCGAGGACGGACATTTCACCAGCGAGGAGTCCAAGAAGCTGGCCCGGATGGGTTTGGCGAACTACTTCGCCGCCGCCGCGGTGCTGCCCTACGCACAGTTCCATGAGGTGGCCGAGAGGTTCCGCTATGACATCGAGCGGCTGTCGGCGTACTACTCGGTGAGCTACGAGACGATCTGCCACCGGCTTTCGACGCTGCAGCGCCCGACGATGCGTGGAGTGCCGTTCTCGTTCGTCCGGGTCGACCGGGCCGGGAACATGTCGAAACGCCAGTCCGCCACCGGTTTTCACTTCTCGTCCAGCGGCGGCACCTGCCCGCTGTGGAACGTCTACGAGACGTTCGCCAACCCCGGCAAGATCGGCGTGCAGATCGCCGAGATGCCCGACGGACGCGCCTACATGTGGGTGGCGCGCACCGTGGAGCGCCGCGCCACCCGCTATGGTCAGCCGGGTAAGACGTTCGCGATCGGCCTCGGCTGCGAATTGCGACACGCGCAGCGGTTGGTCTACTCGGAAGGCCTGGTGACCGGTGATCCCAATGTGCCCGCGACGCCGATCGGCGCCGGTTGCCGCGTGTGCGAGCGCGACAACTGCCCGCAGCGCGCGTTCCCCGCGCTCGGCCGCGCGCTCGACATCGACGAGCACCGCTCCACCGTCTCGCCGTACCTGGTGAAGCAGTCATGACCGAACGCATCCCGCCCGGCGGCTTCAAGGATCTCGGCCCGCTGAACTGGCTGATCGCCAAGGGCGGCGCCCGCGGTATCCGCCGGCCCCGGTTCAGCCTGATGAACGTTCTCGGCCGGCACCGTCTGCTGTTCCTGGCCTGGCTGCCACTGTCGGGGTACCTGCTCTACGCGGGCAAGCTGTCCCGTCACGACGCCGAGGTGGTGATCCTGCGCGTCGGACACCTGCGCGACAGCGAGTACGAGCTGCAGCAGCACCGCAGGCTGGCGCGCTCGCGAGGGCTCGACAAGGAGACTCAGGCGCGCATCTTCGAAGGCCCCGACGCCGACGGACTGACCGAGCGCGAACGCGTGCTGATCACCGCGACCGACGAGTTCGTCGTCACCCGCGGTGTGTCCCCCGAGACCTGGCAGCAGCTCAGCCGCCACTTCAGCAAGCCGCAGCTGATCGAATTCTGTCTGCTCGCAGCGCAATACGACGGTCTGGCCGCGACGATTTCGACGCTCGGCGTGCCACTGGACTTCCCGGACTGACGGCACGGGTTGACACGAATGACCGCGGGTGTAACGCCACGGTTACCATGCGTCCATGAGCCCCGCGAATCCGTGGCGCCACCCTCCCGGTGTGCCCCGCTGCGAACCCCCGCGTGCCGAAGGCACGTTCTTCCTGCCCGGCGGCCGACGCCTGGGCTACGCCGAGTTCGGTGATCCGACCGGCCCACCGGTGCTGTGGTTCCACGGCACCCCGGGCGGCCGCCGACAGCTGCCGATCGTCGGCCGGCGCGCGGCCGAACGACTCGGCCTGCGGGTGGTGCTCGTCGAGCGGGCGGGCTCGGGCCTGAGCGACCGGCACAAGTACGGCCAGATCGGCGACTGGGCCACCGATATGGCCCATGTCGCCGATGTCCTCGGCGCCGACCGCATCGGCGTCGCGGGCCTGTCCGGCGGCGGCCCGTACGCGCTGGCCTGCGCCGGGATGCCCGCGCTGCGCGACCGGGTGGCCGCCGTCGCGGTGCTCGGCGGCGTCACCCCGTCGGTCGGCCCCGACGCCACCGCCAGCGGGGCGATCGCGTTGGCGAGAAGGTTCTCCGCAGTGACCTCGGCGCTGCGCCGGCCCTTCGCGGCGGTCACCGCCGGCATGCTGACCACCGTGATCCCGCTGGCACACCCGGTCTACTCGGGTCTGGCGTCGGCGATGCCCGACGGCGACAAGCGGGTGTTCGCCAACCCGGAGATCGAGGCGATGTTCATCGACGACATCGTGCACGTCGCCAACGGCGGGTTCCAGGCCCTGCTCGACGACGCCCGTCTGTTCGGCCTCGACTGGGGTTTCCGGCTGTCCGACGTGAACGTGCCGGTGCGGTGGTGGCACGGCGACGCGGACTCGATCATCTCGCTGGCCGACGCGCAGGCCGCCGCCGAACACCTTCCCGACGTCGACCTGCTGTTGATGCCCGACGAGAGCCACCTCGGCGGGTTCGCCAAAGCCGACGATGTGCTCGCGTTCCTCGCCGAGCACCTCACGCCACGCAACGGCGAGCGCCGCAAGCAGAGCTGACCCGTCAGGCGGACCCGTTCGTAGAGCCGTCGGTGACGACCACGACCCGGTTACCGCCCTCGGCCTTGGCCTCGTACATCGCCGCGTCGGCGGCGGTGATCACGTCGATCAGGTCGATGTCGGGGCGTTCGCTGGTGGCCAGCCCGATACTCACGGTGACGGTCGGGTCCGCCGGTTCGGCGACCGCCGCGCGGATCCGCTCGGCGACCTCGTGGGCGCGCCGGCGCGCGATCCGGTCGACGACGAGGAACTCCTCCCCGCCCCAGCGCACCACGACCGCGTCGTCGTCGACGCTGGCCCGGATCCGGCGCGCGGTGCGGATCAGCACGTCGTCGCCCACGGCGTGACCGAAGGTGTCATTGACACGTTTGAAGCCGTCGACGTCGATCAACAGCGCGCACAGATGCCCGTCGTCGCGGGCGTCGGCGTTGAGTCGTTTCACCGACATCGCCAGCCCGCGCCGATTGGTCAGCTCCGTCAGCGGATCGGTGAGCGACTGCTTCGAACTGCCCTGCAGCAACCAGAAGCCGAACTGCAGCGCGGGAAGGATGCACACGGTGACCAGCAGCGCTATCACCGCCCGCGAGACCCCAACCTGCAGTCCGTACTCGGGGTTGGACTTCGCCAGCCACACCGCGATGCCGACCACCGCGATCGTGCACCAGGCGATATGGACCAGGTGCAGCCGTGGACCGTGGAAGAACACCACATAACCGCCGGCGCACAGCAGGATCGGGATCCCCGACATCGCGAAATTGGGATCGCCGAACAGCAGCGCCGACAGCGTCATCAACGCATCGACATACACGACGAGCATCGCGGATTCACGCACCGAAGGCCACGGGCGCACCGACCAGCGCACCGCCCAGCCCAGCGAACCCACCGCAGTGACGGCCCACCCGATACGGAACAGCGCACCGTCGGCGCCAGGCGGCACGAACACGTTGACCGCTGCCAGCAAGCCCATGGTCGCGCCGATGCCCGCGATGATCCAGCGGAGGATCCTTAGCAGCCCGCGCGTGCGCAGGAAGTCGATCCGCCACTGGTACTCGTCGCGCTGCTGCCACCATTCCCGCAGCAGCACACCGATACCGGCGGTCCCGTCTCCCACTAGGCCATTTTGACCTACAGGTACGTCACGCCGAGCACGATCAGCGACAACAGCACCGGCGACACCGACAGTCCCCACAGAAAGGCGGCACGGGCCTCGGACTTCTCATCCCTGCGCTGCCACAGCCGGCGGCCGCGCAGTGATGCGGCCACGCCGACGGCGAACGACACCCCGGCGACGACGAGCACCCATGCGGGAATGTTGGTCGACGAGATGGCAAAGGAGATACCGGCCAGCCACAGGATGTGGCCGACCACCAATCCGCCGATACCGGCGACCCAGATCGCCCTCAATTAGAAGTTGATCATGTGGCCGACCAGGCCGTGGAAGCACTCCTGCAGCGCCTCCGACAGGGTCGGGTGGGTGTGCACGTTGCGGGCGAGCTCGTTGGCCGTCAGATCCCACTTCTGGGCCAGCGTCAACTCCGGCAGCAACTCGGCGACGTCGGGACCGATCAGGTGGCCGCCGAGCAGCTCGAGATGTTTCTTGTCGGCGATCAGCTTCACGAAGCCGGTCGGGTCGCCGAGACCGTGTGCCTTGCCGTTGGCGGTGAACGGGAACTTCGCGACGACTATTTCAGACCCTCGTCGTTCCGCTTCTTCCTTGGCCTGCTCCTCGGTCAGCCCGAAGCTCGCGACCTGCGGCTGACAGAACGTCGCCCGCGGCATCATCCGGTAGTCGCCGAGTGCCAGCGTCTCCGCCCCGGCGATGGTCTCGGCCGCGACCACGCCCATCGCCTCGGCGACGTGCGCGAGCTGCAGCTTGCCGGTCACGTCACCGATCGCGTAGATGTGCGGCACGTTGGTGCGCATGTAGTCGTCGATGCCGATGGCCTTACGGTCGGTGAGCTCGACGCCGGCCTTGTCCAGCCCGAAGCCCTCGACGTTCGGCGCGAATCCGATGGCCTGCATGACCTTGTCGGCCTTCAGTTCCTCGGTCTTGTCGTTCTTGCTCACCTTGACGGTGACCTGGCCGCCGTCATCCTCGATGGACTCGACCTTGGTGCCGGTCAGGATCTTGACGCCGAGCTTCTTGTACTGCTTCTCGATCTCCTTGGACACCTCGGCGTCCTCGTTGGGCAGCGCGCGCGGCAAAAACTCGACGATGGTGACGTCGACCCCGTAGTTCTTCAGCACGTAGGCGAACTCCATGCCGATGGCACCGGCGCCGGCGATGATGATCGACTCGGGCAGTTCGCGGCTCAGGATCTGCTTCTCGTAGGTGACGACGTTGTCGCTCAGCGATGTGCCCGGCACCAGCCGGGTGCTCGAACCGGTCGCGATGATCGCGTTGTCGAACTCGACCTTCTCGGTGTCACCCTCGTTCAGGTCGACTTCGAGGCTGTTGGGCCCGGTGAACTTGCCATAGCCGTGGATCTCGGTGATCTTGTTCTTCTTCATCAGGAAGTGCACACCGGCGACGCGGCCGTCGGCGACCTTGCGGCTGCGGTCATACGCCGCGCCGTAGTCGAAGCTGACGTCGCCGCTGATACCGAACGTCTTGGCGTCCTTGTGGAACACGTGGGCGAGTTCGGCGTTGCGCAGCAATGCCTTCGACGGGATGCACCCGACGTTGAGGCACACACCGCCCCAGTACTTGGGTTCGACGATGGCGGTCTTCAGCCCGAGCTGGGCCGCGCGTATGGCCGCGACGTATCCGCCGGGGCCGGCTCCGAGGACGACGACGTCATAGTGGGTCACGTTTACCTACCCTAGTGGGCTCGGCAAGGCGAGCGTGGCCGCTGTGAGCGTCTCGACCAATACGGCGTCGTGGCTGACGAGGACCACGGACGCGCCACCGTCGGCGACGCCGCGCAACAAGGCCACGACGGACGCGGTGGAAATCGGGTCGAGCATCGCGGTCGGCTCGTCGCACAGCACGAAGCGGGCTCGCTGGGTGAGCACCCTCCCGAGACAGGCGCGCTGCAACTGTCCGTCGCTGACCTGCCCCGGATAGCGGTCGAGCAGCGCGGGGTCGAGCCCCACGTCGCCGGCGGTGCTGCGCAGGTCGGCGGCGCCGAATCGGTCACCGCGGATCAGCGCGGGTTCGGCGATGATCTGCCCCAGGGTCCAGCGCGGGTTGCACACCAGGCGCGGGTGCTGGGCGAGCAGCGCGATCGATCCCTTCGGCGCCACCGGGTCCCCGTCGTAGCGGATCTCGCCGGTGTCGGGGCGCTGCAGTCCGGCCAGCACCCGCAGCAGGGTGGTCTTCCCGCTGCCCGATGCACCGGTCACCCCGGTGATCTGCCCGGCCGGGGCGCTCAGATTGACCCCGTCCAGCACGGTTCTGCCCCCGAAGGCCAGCCCGACGCCGGTGGCCGACAGTCCGGTCACACCGCAACCGTCCCGAGCAGGGCCTGCGTGTACGGATCGGCGCTGGTGAGCGTGTCGGACAACGTGGCCTGCGACAGCACGGTGCCGCGCGCCATCACCGCGACGTCGTCGCACACCGCCGCGCGCAGCAGCGACGGCATGTCGTGGGTGATGACCAGTACGCCCGCGCCGTCGGAGGCGGCGTCGCCGAGCAGCTGCCAGATCAGCGCGGCGTTGTCGGGGTCCAGCGCCGAGGTGGGTTCGTCGGCGACCAGAACGCCGGGGCGGCCGGCGAGCGCCGCGGCGATCGCGACACGCTGGGCCATGCCGCCGGACAGTTCGTGCGGGTAGCGGTCGACGACGTGTGGCGGCAGCGCGACGGCGGCACACAGTTGCCCGGGAGTGCGGTCCGAGTCCAACCGGGCACAGACCTCGGCCAACTGGGAGCCGATGGTGCGTACCGGGGTGAACGACGTCGACGCCGACTGCGGCACCGAACCGACCTGGCGGCCGCGCAACTCCCGCCAGGCACGCTCGTCGTCGCAGCGCACCTGCCTGCCACCGACGTGCACCGTGCCGCGGACCCGGGACCCCGGCGGCATCAGTCCGGTCAGCGCGGCGGCCACCAGCGATTTGCCGCAACCGGATTCGCCGACCAGCGCGGTGACGCGGCCGGCCGGGACGTCGAGGTGGACGTCGTCGAGCACGTCGACGGTGGCCGAGTGGCGTCCCCGGCGAAGATCGATGCCTACGGTCAGCCCGGTCAGGCGCGCGGCGCTCATCGTGTCCTCCTGCTGAATGAACTCACCACACCTGCCCCGTCGGTGGTCGGTGCCGGTTGCGCATGAGGGTGCCGGCCGCGGCGAAGGCGAGCGCGGTCGCGATCAACGCCGCGGCGGGGACGGCCAGCGTCCACCAGGCGCCGGTGAGCACGTCGCCGCGGGCCTCGCTGAGCAGCGTGCCGAGGCTGGCGCGGTCCGGGGAGAGCCCGACCCCCAGGAACGACAGCGTGGACTCGTGCCACACCGCGTGCGGCAGCAGCACGATCATCGCGACCAGGGCCTGCCCCGTCACCGCGGGCACGAGATGGGTGCGCGCGACGAACCACCGCGAGGCCCCCGCCAGCCGTGCGGACTCCACCCACCCGGCATTGGCGACCGCGAGCAGTTCGGCGCGCACCACGCGCGCGACCGCCGGCCAGTGCGTCAGCGCGATGGACGCGATGATCGCCAGCGGGGCGCCGCGCCACATCGCGGCGATCACGATCCCGACCACCAGGTGGGGCAGCGCGTTGAACCCGTCGACCAGGCGCATCACGACCGCGTCGAGCCACCCGCCGGCCAGTGCCGCGGCGACACCGACCGCGAGCCCCAGGCACGTCGCCGCCACCGCGCACACCACGGCGATCAACAGCGAGACCCGCAGCCCCTCCGCGGTGCGGACCAGCAGGTCGTAGCCCGAATGATCGGTTCCGACAAGGTGTTCGGCGCTCGGCGGGCGCAGCGCGGCGGAGAAGTCGGCCACCTGCTCGCCGGCCAGCAGCGGGATACCGAGGGCCGCCGCGGTGATGACACCGAGCACGAGCCACGGCCACCGGGAGGTGCGGGCAAGCTCGCTCTGGGCCGATGATTCGCTCGCAAGCTCGCTCATGCCCTCATCCTGACCCGCGGATCGATCGCCACCGCCGCCGCATCCGACAGCGCCGAACCGGCCAGTACCGCGGCGGCCGCGGCCACAGTCAGCGCGGCGAGCAGCGCAAAGTCCAGTGCCGCAGCCGAATCCACCAGCACGGCGGCCATACCGGGCCAGCCGAAGACGGTCTCGACGATCGCGGCGCCGGCGATCAACTCGGGCAGCCTGGTGCCCAGCAGCGCCAGCGTCGGAAGTACCGAGACCGGCGCGATGTGCCCGCGCAGCAGTGCCCAGCCGTGCACCCCGCGGGACCGCGCGGCGCGCACCGCATCGGAGCCGACGCTTTCGACGACGGCGGCGCGCGTGGTCAGCAACAGCCACGGAATCATCGACACCGTGAGCGCGATCCATGGCAGGATGGCATGGCGCAGAACACCTTCGACGGTGTAGTCGGCGCCGGGCGGCGCGGCACCGGAAGCGGGAAGCCATCGCAGACCTACCGCGACGACCACCACCAGTGCCAGCGACACCACGAACGGTGGCACCGCGGCGAAGGTCACCGAGAAGCCGGTACACAGCCGATCGACCAGACCACCTCGGCGCATCCCCGCCAGGCAGCCCAGCAGCACCGCCGACACCGCCGCGGTCAGCAGCGCGGCCCCGGACAGGGCCAGCGTGAACGGCATCCGCTCGGCCAGCACGGTGGTAACCGGTTGCGACTGCGTCGACGACCAGCCGAGTTCACCCCGTGACACGCCGCCGATCCACTGCCACCAGGCCTGATACCACGGCATGTCGGTGTTGTAGGCCTCGCGCATCGCCTCCCGCTGGGACTGCGTCGCGAACTGGTAGTTGCTGCCGAGATAGGCGGCCAGCGGATCGAAGGGCGACAGCGACGCGACGGCGAAGATCGCCGCCGAGATCGCGACAGTCAGGGGCACCGCGACGGCCGCCCGGACCGCCAGCAACCGGGCCGCGGCACGCACAGGGCGCGCGGCAACCTTCTCGGCGAGTGCCGGCGGCGTCAGCGTGTCCACGAGGCGAGATTCCACCAGGGACCCCACGACACCCCGTGCGAGTGGGGCTCCATGATCGGCGGGCTCTGCTGCCAGCCGAGATCCTTGTAGCTGTAGGTGTGGTGCAGGAACACCAGGAAGACATGCGACGGCGCGGCCGCGTACGAGGCCTGGATCCTGCGGTACAGCTCGTCCTTGGCGGGACCGGACGGCGATCGGCCGGCCTGTTCGAGCATCTCGTCGAGCCCCGGCGCGGTGAAGTTCCCCGGATTGGAGTACGGCGACGATTCGGGCACCCGCGTGTGCAGGGTGTCGTACACCTGGGAGTCGATGCTGTAGGGCGTCGAGCCGCCGCCGAGCACCACGGCCGAGTCGGCGAACCGGGTGTCGATCTCGTCCCAGCTGGTGCCGCGCGGCCGGACGTCGACGCCGAGCGGTTTCATCGCCGCGGCGTAGGCCACCGCCAGATCACGGCGCAGCGTGTCCTGCGCGTTGTACAACAGCTCGAACGATGCTCGCGCACCGTCTTTTTCGCGGACCTGATCGGGGCCGGTACGCCATCCCGCATCGTCGAGCAGTCCCTTGGCCCGGTCGAGGTCGAACGCGTACTGCGCACCGGGATCGAAGGCGTCGCCGTACGCGGGGGCCACCGGGGTACTGGCCGGGCTGCCGTAGCCGAGGAGGACATCGCGCACCATCGCGTCACGGTCGACGCCGATGTTCATCGCCAGCCGGGCGGTCACGTCGGCGGTGAACGGGTTACCCGCGGGCAGGGCGATGCCGCGCCAGTCCGCAGAACGCACGGCGACGGTCCGCACGTCGCCGTTCGAGCTCTTGACCGAATCAACCAGTCGCGGCGGAAGATTCGTGCCGTCGACGGCACCGGCCACCATGCTCTGCGCCCGGGCGTTGTCGTCGGGCGCATAGGTGTAGACCAGCCGCGTGACCTGCGGGACACCGCCCCAGTAGTCGTCGCGCGCGACCAGGACGGCCTGATCGGGGCGCAGGCTCTCCAGGCGGTACGGGCCGGTGCCGACGGGGGCGGTGTTGACGGCCCAATCCGCGGCCGGCTTCGCCTCGACCTTCTCCGATGGCAGAATGCCCAGCAGCAGATAGGGTTTCGGGTCGGCCGCGGTGTCGAGTTCGACGACGACGGCGTCGGGACCGTCGGCCTCGATCGACAGGATGGGCGCCACCGAGGTGGAGATCTCCGACGCCACCAGGGGGTCCGGGACGGCGTTGTACGTCGCCACCACGTCGGCGGAGTCGAACGTGCTGCCGTCGGAGAATGTGACGCCGGGCCGCAGCGGGATACGCCAGCGGTTCGGCCCGGCAGGCTGCGGCTCCTCACCCGCGAGAGCTGGGACCAGCTCCGGAACAACGGTGTCGGTGGTCGCGCTCGGCCGGAAGAGACCGTCGTAGATCGGGGAGACACCGGACTCGGCGTAGCCGTTGACCGGGTTGTAGCCCCCGAGCTCGTAGCCTTCCGCGAGCACGATCTGGTCGCGGGGCTCCTCGGTGGAGGACGCCGAGCACGCCGTCGCGGCAAGCAGAGCACTCACGGCACAGGCCATCGCGACACGAGAATTCATGTGTCTATCTGAACACATGAGCTACTTCTGCGCGCAACGACCCTTCGGGCGCCGCCTCAGGTGGGAATCCAGCCCAATCCGTAGCTTGCGTAGAGCGCACCGGCGCCCAGAGCCGTCGCCAGCGGCGCCGACATCATCGCCAGGGACATCGCCGCGATACCGGGCCTCTCCTGCACCATCGCGGTCAGCAGGCTGCCCACGACGCAGGCGACGACGAAGACGAGCACGGCGAACACAGGCAGGGATTTGTCCATCGAGTGGAACCACCAGTAGTACAAACCCGCCCCGGCGGCGGCCGCGACGATCCAGATCGCGGCGACGACAGCAACGAACCGCCACCGGCTCACGTACTGCTGGACCGACGGGACGACGACCGGTTGGGCGTGCGGCGGGGGAAGTTCGCCGCTGTGCGCGGGTGGATCGATCACCGTCGGCATCGCGATTCCGCCGGTGAACACGGGCGTGAAGGACTGCGTCTGCTCAGACACCGGAGGCCACCTGGATCGCGGTGAGGGCCCCGAACCAACCCGGTCCGATGGCCAGGATCATGGCGCCGACGGCAGTGACCCACCGCCGGCTCGACATCAGGATCATCAACATGCCGATCACACTCGGCACGCCGACCACGACACCGATGACGAGGTCCGGCCGGACAGTCGCGGTGACTTCGACGGCGGCGATGAGCGCGGCCATCATGCCCAGAGCGACACCGATGATCATCACTCCGGCGAGGACCGATGCTCGTGGCAACGGGATCACGTCTTCGACGATAACGCTGCTATGGACCGGTTTTCGGGCGGCGCGCCGCAACCGGCGCCGCCTGGAGTAACAGCCCGGTCACGGCGCGGGCACGTGTTCCACCGCAGGCGACGGTGCCAAGTCGTTTCGTGCCCGGTAGATGCGGTGCGGACGGATCCGATTGAGCCCGCTGCGATCCCGCCCGTGGCGTCATGATCGTGATGATCTTGTGTTCATACTTTCAGCGCGTCCTCGCGCTCAACGCTGCGGAATCGCGCACGCGTCCTGAACCTGGGCGTCCGCGACGACGTGCGTGCCGGTCCGCGGCGGTCGTTCACCCCGCTCGTAGGCCGCACCCGTCACCGGCGGGACGTTGTCGAGCGCGCGGTTCTCGTCCTCGGTGAACGCCCGGCCGCGGGACAGAAACCGCTTGCCCTCCGGCGATTCCAGGCTGAAACCGCCGCCTCTGCCCGGCACCACGTCGATCACCAGCTGGGTGTGTTTCCACGTGTCGAACTGCGGACCGGAGATCCAGACCGGCACCGTGTCGCCGACGTCGAGCACCGCGAGCAGCACGTCACGGTCCCCGACGATGAAATCGCCGGCGGGATAGCACATCGGCGACGAACCGTCGCAGCATCCGCCGGACTGGTGAAACATCAACGGGCCGTGCCGTTCCTGCAGCGTCAGCAGAAGTTCCGCGGCGGCGGCGGTGATCAGTGCCCGAGGGGGTGCAGCCATGTCAGCCATTGTCCCTCGCGACTCTGATCACCGGAGCGTTCGACGGAGGAAGGATCATGCGCCGGTCGGCGGGATACCGGACGGACAACTCGATCGCCCCCGCGAAACGGTACGGCTTGGTGGCGAGGATCCCGGCGAACTGCTTGCGCAGCCGCGACATCTCCGCACGGACGGTCACCACCTTCGACCGGTCCCCGTAGAGATCCTCGGCGAGCTGCGGCGCGGACCGGCCTTGGGGCGAGAGAGCCAGAGCGACAAGGATTTCCGCGTGCCGTAACGACAGGTCGTGGCGCCAGCTGCCGGACCGTCCGACCATGACCAGCGACGGGCGGTCCGGGTCACTGACGTCGAGCGTCGCCCGCGACGGATGCGCATCGTCGGCGTCCTCGTCGTCCTCTCCCCCGGCCGGACGCACCAGCCAACCGCCGGGCAGCGGCTCGACGGCGCACATCCCCAACGTCGCCAACCGCACCCGCCCCGGGCCGAGCCGCTCGGGTAACAGGATGCGGTGGTGCAGCGGCATCGCATCGACAGCGGCCACCCATCCGTCGGTGTCGACGACCAGTGCCGGGCTCCCCATCCGCGCCAGGATCGGCGCCGTGAGCGCCCGCAGTCTGTTCAGCGTGCGGTCGTGCTCGACCCGCAGATGGGACTCGGCGAGTCGGGCGACGGCGTCGACGAGTGCCACCGTCGTCGGGTGCACGGTCGCGGCCGGCCCGGACACGTCGACCACGCCGATGACCTGCCCCGTGCGCGGATCCCGGATCGGTGCCCCCGCGCAGGTCCACGAGTGGTGGCTACGCAGGAAGTGCTCGGCCGAGAACACCTGGACGGCACGCTGGGACACCAGGGCCGTGCCGATCGCGTTGGTGCCGACCGCGCGCTCACCCCAGTTGGCGCCTTCGACGAAACCCAGCCGGTCGGCGTTCATCAGCACCGACGGCGACCCGGAGCGCCACAGCACCCGACCCTTCGCATCGGCCACCACGAGGATGTTCTCGCCGTCGGCGACCAGCGGCCCCAGTCCGTGGGAGATGTCGTCGAGCACCTCCATCAGCCCGGAGGACCGACGGAGCATCTCCAGCGCACCCGTCTCGACCACCGGCTCGGCCTGTTCATCGGGCTCGATACCGCTGGCCATGACCCGGCGCCACGAGTCCCCGATGACCTCCCGCGGCCGCGCCGGCGCGCGAGCGCCGGCCATCGTCGCGTCGTAGACAGCCGACATCAGCCGCGCATAGCTGCGCGGATCCTCACCGACTGCGACGGCGGGCTCAGGCACGAGCGGGCTGCCGACATTGCTGGGCATCGACTCCGATTGTGCTCCCCATCTCAGCGGTAGACCAGACCGCCGTCGATGAGCCCCGCCTGCCCCGTCATGTAGTCCGAATCCGGCCCGGCCAGATACGACACGAAACCGGCGACATCGTCCGGGGTCTCGGCGCGGCCCAGTGCGATGCCCCCGACGAACTTGTCGTACGTCTCACCCTCGGCGGCGCCGGTCAGCTCGGCGAACCGTTTGTCGATCTCCACCCACATGTCGGTGCCGACGACGCCGGGACAGTACGCGTTGACGGTGATGCCGTCGGCGGCGTGTTCCTTGGCCGCGGCCTGGGTGAGTGCCCTGACCGCGAATTTCGTCGCGCTGTACGGCCCGAGCATCGCGAACCCGTCGTGGCCGGCGATCGACGAGGCGTTGATGATCTTGCTGATCTTCCCCTGCTCCTTGTTGCGCAACGTGGTGAACTGCGCGACGGCCGCCTGGATCCCCCACAGCACGCCGTCGACGTTGATCGACCAGAGTTTCTGAACCTCGGCCGGTGTCACCTCGCTGATCGGGCCGACGAGAGCGATACCGGCGTTGTTCACCATGATGTCGAAACCGCCGAGGGCCGCAGCGGCGTGTTCCACCGCGGCGAAGACCTGGTCGCGGTCGCTGACGTCGGCCACGAACGTTGTTGCTTTGCTGCCGATTTCGGCGATCTCCGCGGCGACGTCATCGAGACCGCCCTGGTGGATGTCCACCAGGGCCACGTCGGCGCCGTCTCGGGCCAGGCGCAGGGCGATGCCGCGGCCGATACCGCGGGCCGCGCCGGTGACGAGTGCGACTTTTCCGTTGAGTGCCATGACTATTCCGCTCCGTTCGGATCCACGAGAACCTTCATCTTGGTGCCGGCGTGCAACGCTTCGAAGCCCTCGTCGACCACATCGTCGATCGGGATCCGGGTGACCCAGCCGGTGGTGTCGTATCGGCCGTCGGCCATCAGCGCGATCACCGCCTCGAAGTCGGCGCCGGTGTAGCACAACGAGCCCTGGACCCTCGACTCATTCATCACGAGATTCAGAAGAGGTGTCTCCAAAGGCTTTTCGTAGATGGCGACGCTGATCATCGGCTTCCGGGACCCGATGCAGGCCAGCGCGGTGGCCACGGACGGTGTCACGCCGGCGGCGTCGAACACCGCGTCGGCGCCGTCGCCGCCCGTGTGGTCGGCGATGAGGGCCGGCACGTCGTCGGCGGTCGGGTCCAGGGTGCTGGCGCCGAGCGCCTCGATCGCGGCGCGGCGGGTCGGTGACGGTTCCACGACGAACACGTCGTCGAGCCCTTTGCCACGCAGCGCGAACCACAGCCCGATACCGATCGGGCCGGCGCCGAACACCATGGCCGTGTCACCGGCGCTCACCTCGCCGAGGGTGGCGGCGTGATAGGCCACCGACATCGGCTCGACCAGCGCGCCGAGCTCCAGCGAGACGGTGTCGGGCAGCCGGTGCAGCATGCTCGTCGGCACCACGGTGTACTCGGCCATGCCGCCGTCGGACATCAGGCCGTGAAAGCCGATCTGTTGGCAGACGTTGTAATTGCCGGCCCGGCACGGGCCGCAGCGATCGCACTTGTAGATCGGCTCGACCGCGACACGGTCGCCCTCCTGCCAGCCGGTGACGCCGTCACCGACCGCGGTGATCGTGCCGGAGAACTCGTGTCCCATCGTCAGCGGCAGCTGCGCGCCGGTGAGCGGATGGGGCGCGGTCGGCACGAAGATCGGGCCGGCGTAGTACTCGTGCAGGTCGGTTCCGCAGATGCCGTTGAAGCCGACCTTGAGCTTGACCGTCCCTGGTCGCGGCTCGGGTTCGGGAACCTCGTCGACCTCGAGCTTGTTCGGTCCGTAGTACACAGCTGCTCTCATGCCGCATTCCTATGTGACGGCCGACACAGCGCGAAAGAGTTGCAGGGGGTTGCAGCGCGGCGACCGCGTCGTTGCAACTCTTCGCAACTCTTGTCAGCCGCACCGGCACCGATGTGTCCTGGCTCACATGACTTCGACTCTCGACCCTCAGACCACCACCGAGCTGACGCCGCAGCAGCGCGTCGAGGCCTGGCTCGCCGACTTCGAGGCCGCGCTGGCCGTCCGCGACGTCGACCGCGTCACCGGCATGTTCGCCGTCGACGGCTTCTGGCGCGACCTGGTCGCGTTCACCTGGAACCTCAAGACCCTCGAAGGCCGCGACCAGATCGGCGCCATGCTCAGCGCTCGGCTCGCCGAGACCGGCCCGTCGGGGTTCCGCACCAGCGAACCCGCCGTCCAGGACGGCGACGGGGCCGACGCGGTGGTGTCGGCGTTCATCGAGTTCGAGACCGCCGTCGGACGCGGCAACGGTCATCTTCGCCTGAAGGACGAGGACGGCGCCGACCGCGCGTGGACGCTGCTGACCACGCTGCAGGAGCTCAAGGGGCACGAGGAACGCAAGGGCGCCGGCCGCGTGCTGGGCGCCGTGCACGGCGACGACCCCGATCCGCGGTCGTGGGCGGAGAAGAAGAGCGAGGAGGAGGCCGCGCTCGGCTATTCGCGGCAGCCCTACACGCTGGTCATCGGCGGCGGGCAGGGCGGTATCGCGCTCGGGGCGCGGCTGCGCCAACTCGGGGTCCCCGCGATCGTCGTCGACAAGCACGAACGCCCCGGCGACCAGTGGCGCAAGCGGTACAAGTCGCTGTGCCTGCACGACCCCGTCTGGTACGACCACCTGCCGTATCTGCCGTTCCCGCAGAACTGGCCGGTCTTCGCGCCGAAGGACAAGATCGGCGACTGGCTGGAGTTCTACACCCGGGTGATGGAGGTGCCGTACTGGTCGAAGACCACCTGCCTGTCGGCCTCCTTCGACGAGGCCGCAGGACAGTGGACCGTCGAGGTGGACCGCGACGGGGAACGGCTGACGCTGCATCCGACCCAGCTGGTGCTGGCGACCGGGATGTCGGGCAAGCCGAACGTTCCGGTGCTCCCCGGCCAGGACGTGTTCCGCGGCGATCAGCACCACTCCAGCGCGCACCCAGGCCCGGACTCCTACGTCGGCAAGAAAGCCGTCGTGATCGGGTCCAACAACTCCGCGCACGACATCTGCAAGGCGCTCTACGAGAACGGCGTCGACGTGACGATGGTGCAGCGCTCCTCCACGCACATCGTCAAATCCGACACCCTGATGGACATCGGGCTCGGCGATCTGTACTCCGAGCGCGCGCTGGCCGCGGGGATGACGACCGAGAAGGCGGACCTGACGTTCGCGTCGCTGCCGTACCGGATCATGCACGAGTTCCAGATCCCGCTGTATGACCGGATGCGCGAGCGCGACAAGGAGTTCTACGACCGGCTCGAAGCCGCCGGATTCGAATTGGACTGGGGCGCCGATGGTTCCGGGCTGTTCATGAAGTACCTGCGGCGCGGTTCGGGCTACTACATCGACGTCGGCGCGTGTGACATGGTCGCCGACGGCCGGATCAAGCTCGCGCACGGGCAGGTCGACCGGCTGACCGAGGACGCGGTGGTGCTCGCCGACGGTACCGTGCTGCCCGCCGACGTGGTCGTCTACGCGACCGGCTACGGCTCGATGAACGGCTGGGCCGCCGATCTGATCGGTCAGGACGTCGCCGACCGGGTGGGCAAGGTGTGGGGCCTGGGCAGCGACACCCCGAAGGATCCCGGCCCGTGGGAAGGCGAACAGCGCAACATGTGGAAACCCACCCAGCAGCCGAACCTGTGGTTTCACGGCGGGAACCTGCACCAGTCGCGGCATTACTCGCTGTACCTGGCGCTGCAGCTGAAGGCCCGCTACGAGGGGTTGCCGACACCGGTGTACGGGCTGCAGGAGGTCCACCACCTGTCCTGACCGCCTTTCGCCGAAACTGCATTCCAGCGGGGAAAGTCCGAGTGCGGACCTGCTGGAATGCAGTTTCGGCCAGAGGGAACAATGGGGTGCGTGACCGACACCCGCCCCGTTGTCCCCACGACCGACCCGTACCTCTGGCTGGAGGATGTCACCGGCGACGACGCGCTCGCCTGGGTGCGCGCCCACAACGAGCCGACGATCGCCGAACTCGGCGGGGCGCGCTTCGAGCAGATGCGCGCCGAGGCGCTCGAGGTCCTCGACACCGATGCCCGCATCCCGTATGTGCGCAGGCGCGGCGAGTACCTGTACAACTTCTGGCGCGACGCCGATCACCAGAAGGGTGTGTGGCGGCGCACCACCCTGGAGAGCTACCGCACCGAACAGCCGGACTGGGACGTCGTGATCGACGTCGACGAGCTGGCCCGCCGCGACGGCGAGAACTGGGTGTGGGCCGGCGCCGACGTGCTGGAGCCGGACTACCACCTGGCGCTGATCAGCCTGTCCCGCGGTGGTGCCGACGCCGCGGTGGTCCGCGAGTTCGACATGCGGACAAGGATGTTCGTCGACGGCGGGTTCGAGTTGCCCGAGGCCAAGTCCCAGGTGTCCTGGGAGGACGAGAACACCGTGCTGGTCGGCACCGACTTCGGCGACGGATCGCTGACCGAGTCGGGCTACCCGCGCCTGGTGAAGCGGTGGCGGCGCGGCGAGCCGCTGTCCGCGGCCGAAACCCTGTTCAGCGGCGCCGAATCCGATGTGCTGGTCGCCGGATCGCACCACCACACGCCGGGATACGAGCGCACCCTGATCGGGCGGGCGTTCGACTTCTTCAACGAGCAGGTCTACGAACTACGCGGCGGCGAGCTTATCCGCATCGACACCCCGACCGACGCCAGCATCTCGATCCACCGGGAGTGGCTGCTGATCGAGCTGCGCACCGAATGGACGTACGGCACGCAGAGCTATCCGGCCGGGGCGCTGCTGGCCGCCGACTACGAGCAGTTCCTCGGCGGTACAGCCGAACTGCAGGTGGTGTTCACCCCCGACGCCCACACCTGTCTGCACCACTACGCGTGGACCCGCGACCGGCTGGTGGTCGTCACGCTCGCCGACGTGGCCAGCCGCGTCGAGGTCTACACCCCGGGGGTGTGGACCGCGGAACCGGTCACCGGGCTGCCCGAGAACACCAACACCACCATCGCCGCCGCCGATCACCTCGGTGACGAGATCTTCCTGGACTCTTCGGGTTTCGACACCCCGTCACGGTTGCTGTACGGCCCCGCCGGCGGGGACCTGGTCGAGATCAAACGGGCGCCGTCGTTCTTCGACGCCGCCGATCTCGAGGTCACTCAGCACTTCGCGACGTCCGACGACGGCACCGCTGTGCCGTACTTTGTTGTGGGACACCGCCATCGGAAATCCCCCGGCCCGACGCTGCTCGGCGGGTACGGCGGGTTCGAGGTGGCCCGCACACCCGGATACGACGGTGTGATGGGGCGGCTGTGGCTGTCGCGCGGCGGCACCTACGTGCTGGCCAACATCCGCGGCGGCGGCGAGTACGGGCCCACGTGGCACACCCAGGCGATGCGCGACGGCCGGCATCTGGTCTACGAGGATTTCGCCGCGGTGGCACGCGACCTGGTGGCCCGGGGCATCACCACCGTGGAGCAGCTCGGTGCGCAGGGCGGCAGCAACGGCGGCCTGCTGATGGGTGTGATGCTGACCCGGTATCCGCAACTGTTCGGCGCGCTGGTGTGCAGCGTGCCGCTACTCGACATGAAGCGGTTCCACCTGCTACTGGCCGGGGCGTCCTGGGTGGCCGAGTACGGCGACCCCGACGATCCCGACGACTGGGCGTTCATGGCCGAATACTCGCCGTATCAGAACATCTCGACGGATAGGCGCTATCCCCCGGTGCTGATCACCACGTCGACCCGCGACGACCGGGTGCACCCCGGCCACGCCAGGAAGATGACCGCGGCGCTGGAGGCCGCCGGCCATCCGGTGCGCTACTACGAGAACATCGAGGGCGGACACGCCGGTGCGTCGGACAATCCGCAGGTCGCGTTCCGGTCCGCACTGATCTACGAATACCTGCTGCGCACCCTGGGCGGAACGCCCTGAAATGGACATCGCGATGAACCCACGGTGGAAATCCCTGCTGCTGGCCGCCGCCTCGGTGGCGCTGCTGTCGACCGGGTGCGCCCACGACGTGACCGGCAGCCCGGTCGCCGCCGACGGGCAGTCCGCGACCGGCGTCGACGAGAACGAGTGCACCGTCGTCGACGCGCCGTTGGACGACATCCCGACCCGCAGCGCCACCGAACCGGTACTGCGCATTCCCGTCCCGGACGGATGGGAGCGCAACCGGATGATGGACAGCCCGGTGATCCGCTACACCATCGTGTCCACCGACCTGGTCAACGACGGCTTCTCGACCAACGCCGTCGTCACCCTCGAATCCATGCGGGGCAGCCAGCCGCCCGACGAGGTGTTCGCGTCCAACCGGGACAACCTGGTGAGCGGGCTCGGCGCCTACGGCCTGGAGGTCGAGAACAACAGCACCTGCGGACTCCCCTCGGAGACAACGTTTTACATGGCGCCCGCGATGGGTGCCGCGCCGGAGCGACCGGTCATCATGCACGCCGTCGTCGCCGAGACCGCGGGGGCGACCTATCTGGCCACGGTGACGATCCAGACCACCGACGCCGAGAATCCGCAGTTCATCGAGGACTCATTGGAGATCGTGGACGGCTTCCAGATGGTGGTGGGCGGCTGATGACGACGCTGTCCTGGGTGCTGCTGGGTGCGGGTGTGGTCGCCCTGGTCCTCGGTGCGGCCGTGCCGGGGCGCGACACCCCGACGGCTCCCAAACGCGCGGTCAAACGCCGGATCTACTGGACCGGCACCGCGGCGGGGGTGGTGCTGCTGTTCCTGTCAGGGCTGCCCGACGTGCAGAGCGCCGTCGCGTCCGCCGCCGCGGCGGCGATCCTGATGACCGGCATGGCGTACTTCCGCACCCCGCACATCAAGATCGGCGGCACCATCTACTCGGCCTACGAACCCCATCGGCGCCCCGACCCACCCCCGCCGGCGTGACGCCCCGCCCGCCTCATCCGCTCTGCGCCGGGCGCGCTTTCCTGCGCACCCGTGCGACCACGAACCAGCAGATCGCCCCGCCCAGCGCGACCATCACCACCGTCTGGAACGTCGACGCATAGGGCTCCACCCGGTGCCACTGTGACCCCAGGGCGTATCCGGCGCCGATGAACACGCTGTTCCATATCAGGCTGCCGAATGTGGTCAGCACCGTGAACACGAAGAAGTTCATCCGCTCGGTGCCGGCCGGCACCGAGATGAAGCTGCGGAAGAACGGCAGCATCCGGCCGAAGAACACACCTTTGGTGCCATGGCGCTCGAACCATCTCGCCGATCGGTCCATGTCGTCGCTGTCGATCAGCGGAACCTTGGTCATCAGCGCGCGCATCCGCTCGTGGCCCAGCCGCGCGCCGAGAAAATAGATGATCCACGCGCCGAGCACCGACCCGAGCGTGGTCCACAAGACCGCCTCCACCACGGAGAGCGTTCCGAGCCGTGCCGCGAACCCGGCCATCGGCAGGATCACCTCGCTGGGCAGCGGCGGGAACACGTTCTCCAGAAGGATGGCGAGCCCGGCGCCCGGCCCACCGAGACGATCCATCAGGTCGACCGTCCAGCCGGCGAGCCCGTCGACATCGGCCGTGTCCTGTAGCGACAAGATCTACCTTTCCCTCTCGATGCCCACCAGGGTTTCCCGGTGGGGCGGATCTCAACCCTGGCACGCCGATCGCAGTACCGGACTACTGCGTCCAGGCCTGGGGCCACCGACGACGATCATGGGGAGACCCAGGTAAAGAGGAGGGTTGCCATGGCGATCATGTCGCACCCGTCACAACTGATTTCCTTGGTGCACTGGAGGACTCACCATCCGCGTCACAAACACATCAAATCCGACTGGGACGTGCACGGCCACCCGCACCACTACCTCTTCATCGAGAACGCACTGCTGTCCCGGGAGATGTACCGGCTGTAGACGTCCGGGCTACTCCGCCCACGACCGCCCCGAGCACACCGAGCACCACCAGCGCGACGCCGGCGATCAGCGTGCAGTTGAGCCACCAGTGCAGGCTGTCCTCGGCGTGCGCGACCATCGTCTCGGCCACCACCCGGATGGTGCCGGCGGTGCGGTTCAGCCCCATCTCGACGTAACGGTTCGCGATCTCGATGCCGGCCCAGCCGGCCGCACCCACCAGTAACGCCGAAACACCCAGCGCGGTAAGGGCTTTACCGCGAGACCGGGCCGCAGCGAGGGTCAGCAGCGCGGCGATCGCGGTGATCGCCGCGGCTCCGATGCTGACCCACGGTCCCCAGGTGGCCAGCCAGCGCAGCTTGCCCGGCTGCAGTTCCGGGGTGTCGACGGTGATCGGGACCGTCAATGTCGGCGGCACCTGCAGATCCAGGCTGCCCAGCGTCGCCGAGAACGACGGGTCCGACAGCATCGGTGCGACGTCGATCAGCCACTCGTCGGTGGAGTTTCCGCTCGGCACGGCGCCGGTGAACATCCACCGGTGGGCGATCCGATTGGCCTGCGCGAACTGCCCGGGGAAACCCGAGTTGCGGGTGTAGGAGTTCGCGACCTCGCTGACCAGCGCCGGGTTGAGCTGGTACCCGTTGTCGGCGCCCAGCGCGATCACCTGGTCGGTCAGCTCACCGGCCATCGCGTCCTGGAGCCTGCTGTCGGTGGCCGCCGACGCCGCCAGCGAGGCGTAGCCGTCCTCACTGATCACCGTCTGCTGAACCCACATGGCGGGCACCGCGGCGGCCAACGCAACGGTGGTGACCAGCCACAGCAGCAGCGTGGCGAGAAACCGCACGGGCGCGTCCTCCTGTCGGGCCGGCTACTTGGCGACGCGTTTGGGGCGGATCAGCGCCAGCTTGGTCATCAGGGTGTTCATCCGCTTCAGCGCCCTCGGCGAATTGTTGTAGTAGTTGCCTCCCGCGCCGACGTTGGTGCGCGGGGCGACCACGGTCTCGATCCGACAGTACTTGCGCAGTCCTTCGGGGCCGCCGAAGCGGGCACCGATGCCCGAGGTTTTCCACCCACCCATCGGCGCGGTGGTGCACATCAGGTTCGAGATCACGTCGTTGATGTTCACCCCGCCGCAATCCAGTTGCAGCGCAACGGCTTGCGCGCGCTCGATGTCTTTGGAGAACACGGCGGCCGACAGCCCGTACGGGCTGTCGTTGGCCAGTCGCACCGCTTCCTCGACCGAGCGGACCTTCATGATCGGCAGGGTCGGGCCGAACGTCTCCTCGGTCATGCACAGCATGGAATGGTCGACGTCGACCAGCACGGTCGGTTCGTAGAAGCTGCCGGACCCGGTTCCGCGCTTGCCGCCGGTGAGCGCGCGTGCACCCTTGGCCAGCGCGTCGGCGACGTGGCGTTCGGTGACGGCGACCTGGCCGTCGTCGATCAGCGCCCCGAACGCGGTGCCCTCCCCGGCGCCGACCGCCAGCTTGCGCACGTCGCGGACGACGGCCTCGACGAACTGGTCGTACACCTGCTCCAGGACGTAGACGCGTTCCACCGACACACAGGTCTGACCGGCGTTGAACATCGCGCCCCACACCGCGGCGTGCGCGGCGAGTTCGACGTCGGCGTCTTCGAGCACGATCATCGGATCCTTGCCGCCGAGTTCCAGGCTCACCGGGATGAGCCTGCGCGCGGCCCGTTCGGCCACCTTCGCGCCGGTCGCGCTCGACCCGGTGAACTGGATGTAGTCGGAGTTGTCGATGACGGCCTCGGACACCGCGCGCGCCCCCTGGGCCAGCGCCAGCACGTCCGGCCCGCCGGACTCAAGCCAGCCGCGCAGCAGCAGTTCAGCGGTCAGCGGGGTGCGCTCGGACGGTTTGAGTAGCACCGCGCAGCCGGCCGCCAGCGCCCCGATGGCGTCCATCAGCGCATTGGCCACCGGATAGTTCCACGGCGCGATGATCCCGACGACCGCGCGGGGCCGGTAGTGCACGGTGATCTTCTTGATCGACAGGAACGGCAGCGCCGCGGGCCGCGGCTCCGGCGCCAGCGCCTTCTCCATCGTGCGCACGTAGTACGACGTGATCATCAGGATCAGCGGCACCTCCTGCGCGGCGTCCACCGCGGATTTGCCGGTCTCGGCGATCAGGAGATCCTCGATCTCGCCGCGGTGCCCGTCCATCCAGAGCGCGAAACGCGACAGCACCTTGGCGCGGCCTCGGGGTCCGCGGGCCTCCCACTCCCGCTGGGCGGTGCGCAGGCCGGCGGCCAGCTGGGCCACGTCGGCCGGATCGGTCCAGTGCACGGTCCCGGCGACGGCGCCGGTGGCGGGGTTGGTGATGGTTCCGGTACCGGTGAACGCGTTCGGCTGCACATCGGACGTCGTTGTCATGAATTCCATGCTAGCGACGAATGTGACGCGGATCGCCGCCGAGGTTGACGCCTGTCAAGTCGGGCGACCCAGATGGCCAGGCAAACCATGGCGCTGCCGAGGAACCATGCACCGATCACATCGGTGAAGTAGTGGTAGGACACCGCCTGCCCGACCGCGGCAAGCACCAGCACCACGGACGCCGCGGCGACCGACCACGCCGCCGCACCGACGAGCAGCACGGCCATCGCTATCACGACCAGCGCGAGCGTGGTGTGCCCGCTCGGGTAGCACACCGCACCTTCTTTGAGGCGGCCGAAGCTGTGCTTGGCGAGGCGGGCCGCCATCACCGCCAGAAACGGGGTGATCACGGTCGCGGCGGCCAGCCGCCACCTCCGTTGGTGTGCCGCGACCGCGGCGACGATCCCGCACAGCGTCAACGTCACCCGGCCGTCGGTGAAGAACAGCAGCAGCCCCAGGTTTGGATGGGTGGCGCCGAGGGTCTGGAACCAGTCGTCAACCGGGGTGGAGCCCTTGCCGACCAGCAGCCCGAGCAGCACGAGACCGGCCAGGCCGACCGGCGGCCACCACCGGATCACCGCGTTCAGCGCACGAGTCCCCGGATATAGGCCGCCTGGCCGAGGTGCTGCGCGGCGTCGTCGATGACACTGACCAGCCGCACGCTGGCGGTCACCGGTGGCGTCCATCGTTCGTCGACGATCCGGGCCAGCTCGTCGGCATCGACCGATGCGATGTACTCCAGCGACAGCTTGTGGACGGCGCGGTAGTACCCGGCGAGCAGGTCCGCCGAGGCGCGCACCTTGGCGACCTCCTCGGGAGTCTGACCGTAGCCGTGCGCCTCGCGCGGCAGGTCCAGCCCGAACCGGTCCACCCAACCGTCGCGGAACCACACCTGCTCGACACCGGCGATGTCGGCGATCTGGGCGTCCTGCATGCGCGCGGTGTGCCAGATCAGCCACGTGACGGTGTTGGCCTCGGGGCCCGGCCGGTAGTACGCGACCTCGTCGGTCAGGTTCTCGGTCAGGTCGTCGACGTGCTCGGCCAGGCGGGTGAACGAATCGCGCAGCAGTTCCCGGGCAGCTTCGATATCGGCCATGCCGCCAAGCTACGCCGGGCGCGGGCGATAGGCGATGTCGTCCGTCGTGGTGCCGGGGCAGCCCGCGGTGAACGTCGTGACCACCTCCCCGCGCAGCTCCGGCAGCGCGCCGGCCGCGACGTCCGCGGGCAGCGTCAGCGTCTCGACTTCGGTCGCGACCCCGATCGACCCGTCGTCGCAGACCGCGGGCAGCGGGACCGAGCGGCGGGTGAAGGTGCCGTCGGTGACCTCGTAGACGGCCAGATACGCGTTGGTGGCGCCCGGCGCCCCCGGGATGGCGGCCGTGGTCACGCACCGGTCCCCGGTGCGCAGGCAGTACGTCGCGACATCGCGTTCGGTGACCTGCGGCTCGCCGGCTGGGTCGCGCCGGGTCCTCGTCACGGTGTAGCCGCCGCGGAACGCCGCCGCCGCAGTGTCGGCGCGGGGCGGTTGCGCGGCCGGATCGGGCGCGGGGAATTCGGGCAGCGCGTCGCCGGCGCGCGTCATGGTCGGGGTGACCACGCTGACCGACGGGCAGTCGCCGGTGCCGATCGTCGTGACGGTCGGGGCGGGCGTCATATCCGGTGCGATCGCGATCTCCCAGGCCGCCCACACGTCCCCGGTGAACCGTTCGCCGCGGGGCCCGGTGCAGGCGGCGCTCCCCTCGGTGAAGTTCACCATGGTCCACCGGTCGCCGGCGTAGTCGGCCGCCCGGGGATTACGCAGGGGCGCGGCGGGATCGTTCGGATCGGTGATCTCCCCGCCTGCCGCCACACACGTGTGCTCGTCGCAGGAGGACCGGAACACCCAGCCGGACTTTCCGTCGACCAGACTCTGCGATGGCGCACCGTTGGCCACCCCGGTGCCGTCGTACTCGACGATGTAGGTGCCGTCGAGGTCGAGCACCGGCTCCAGCACGTTCGGTGCCGGTTCGCCGGATGTCGCGCAGCCGGCGAGCACCGCTACGGCAGCCAGCACCGCCGCACCACGCACTGCCCGCTACGCCTTCGGCCCGCCGCCGTGGAACACCGCTTCGACGTTGTTCCCGTCGGGGTCGCGCACGAACGCGCCGTAGTAGTTCTCGTGGTACTCGGGCCATAGCCGGGGCTCGTGCAGCGGCTCGACACCGAGACTCACCGCGGTGCGGAAGAACGCCTGCACCGACTCGGGGTCCTTGGCCTTGAACGCGATGTGGACCTCGCGGTTGGGACCGGCGGCCTCCCCGGCCGACATGTCCGCGATCCAGAATTCCGGATGACCGTCGACGCCGTAGCCGACGGCGGGTCCGAAGTCCATCATCCGGGTGTAGCCGAGCACGCCGAGGACCTTGTCGTAGAAGGTCTTCGACGCCTCGATGTCCGCACAGTTGATTCCGAAGTGGTCGATCACGATCTCACCGTACATTCGGGGTATGACATACGACCTCGTCATTCGCGGAGGAACTGTCGTCGACGGACTCGGCGGGCAACCGTTCACCGCTGACGTGGCGGTGCGCGACGGCGTGATCTGCGCGGTGGGCACGGTCGACGCCGCCGGCAGCCGCGAGATCGACGCCGCCGGACTGCTCGTCACACCGGGATTCGTCGATCTGCACACCCATTACGACGGGCAGGCCATCTGGTCGGACCGGCTCACCCCGTCCTCGGCGCACGGCGTCACCACCGCGGTGATGGGCAACTGCGGCGTCGGGTTCGCACCGTGCCGCCCTGCCGACCACGATGTGCTCGTCGACGTGATGGCCGGCGTCGAGGACATTCCCGGCGTGGTGATGGTCGACGGGCTGCCGTGGCACTGGGAGACGTTCCCGGAGTTCCTCGACGCCCTGGACGCCGGGCGTCGGGATATCGACGTGGCGGCGTTCCTGCCGCACTCCCCGCTGCGGGTGTACGTGATGGGCCGGCGCGGCGTCGACCGCGAACCCGCGACCGCCGAGGATCTGGCGATGATGCGCAAGCTGGCCACCGAAGCCGTGCACGCCGGCGCGCTCGGGTTCGCGTCGTCGCGCTTCACGTTGCACAAAACCGAGAGCGGACAACCGATCCCGAGCTTCAACGCCGACTACGCCGAGATCGAGGCGATCGCCCGCGGCGTCCGCGACGGCGGCGGGGGCCTGATCCAGTTCGTGCCGGACCTGGTCGCCGGGGACTACGAACCGGTGCTGCAGACCGTGTTCGATGCCGCCGCCGACGTCGGCCTGCCGGTGACCTTCACTCTGGCGGTGGGCAACGCCGGGGATCCGTTCTTCCTCGACGCGCTGCGAATGGTGGAGAAGGCCAACCAGAATGCCGGCCCCGACGGCCCGGCCATCACCGCGCAGATCTTCCCGCGGCCGATCGGGCTGGTGCTCGGGCTGGAGCTGTCCGGCAATCCGTTCGTGATGTACCCGTCCTACCGGGAGATCGCCGGTCTTCCGCTGGCCGAGAAGGTCGCCGAGATGCGTAAACCCGAAGTGCGCGAACGGATCCTGAATGACAGCCCCGCCTCCGACGGCCACCCGCTGATGTTCGCCGCGCAGGCGTGGAACTACATGTTCCCGCTCGGAGACCCGCCGGACTACGAACCGTCGCCGTCGCATTCGATCGGCGCCCGCGCCCAGGCCCGTGGGGTCAGCCCGCTGGAGGAGGCCTACGACCGCCTGCTCGACGACGACGGGCACGCGATGCTGCTCGTGACGCTGGCCAACTTCCGGGACAACTCGCTCGACACCGTCGCCGAGCTGATTCGTCGCGAGGACGTCGTGCTCGGGCTCGGCGACGGCGGCGCGCATTACGGAATGATCTGTGACGCAAGCTTTCCGACGTACATGCTGACGCACTGGGTGCGCGACCGCGCGGCGGGGCGGCTGACGGTACCGGAAGCGGTGCGCGAACTGACGTCGGTACCGGCGCGCGTCGCCGGGCTTGCCGACCGCGGCCGCATCGCCGTCGGATACAAGGCGGACCTCAACATCATCGACGCCGAGGCGCTGCGACTACACCGGCCCGTCGTGGTCAACGACCTGCCCGCGGGTGGGCGCCGCCTCGACCAGACCGCCGACGGCTACGTCGCGACGATCGTGTCCGGTGAGGTGATCTCCGAGAACGGGACACCGACCGACGCACGTCCCGGAAAGCTCGTCCGCGGCAGGCAACCGGCGCCGACGGCATGAGTCGCGTTGCCCCCCTTGCTCCCCCGTGGAGCGAGGCGGATGCGGCCGGGATCAGCGGTTGGGGCCACCCCGACCGCACCTACGAGCCGCTACTGCTGGTGCGCTGCCTGCAGCGACTTCCGGCGCTGGCCACCAAGCTTCGCAAGCTGGGCGAGGCCCTCTACATCGACACGCAGCTGCCGCCGCGGATCCGCACGATCGCGATCCTGCGCACATGCGCACTTCTCGGGTGCGCATACGAGTGGGGCGGCCAGGCGGCGTTCTGGGGTCCGATCGCGGGGGTATCCGGCGACGAGTGCGACGCATTGGCCACCGGCGCGGACTGCGATTGGTCGGCCGACGAACGAATCCTGATCGGCGCCGTCGACGAACTCGAGCGGACCGGCTCCTGGGCGGACCACACCTGGAACGCGCTGGGACGCACTCTTTCCGACGAGCAGCGGATGGAATTGCTGATCGCCGTCGGCTGGTATCGCACGATCTGCACGCTGTGCAACGGGCTCGATCTACCGGTCGAGGGCTGGATGCGCCCGTGGCCCGCCTGAGCACAGTGGTCTCTGTCAGCGCAGCGCCGGATGCCGGCTCTTCAACAGCGGCAACAGAATACGGCGAGGCAGGAATTCGAAGATCCGTGCCGGGATCTCGTTCTGCACACCGGGGATCACGCTGCCGCGGCCGGCGGCCAGGCCGTCGACCGCCTTCTTCGCGACGTCGCGGGACTCCACCCACATGAATTTCGGGAACGCCGCGGCGAATGTGCGCTCGTCCATACCGGCCGTCTCCAAGAACTCGGTACGCACCGGCCCGGGGTGCAGCGCGGTCACCGTCACGCCGGTGCCGGCCAGTTCACCGCGCAGCCCGTCGGTGTAGGTGCGCACGAACGCCTTGGTGCCCGCGTACCCGGACTGACCGGGGAACGGCTGGAACCCGGCCGTCGAGCCGACGTTGAGGATCGCCCCGCTGCCGCGCGGCACCATCTGGATCACCGCCCGGGTGGTCAGGTCGATCACCGCCTCGACGTTGACCCGCACCTGGGCGATCTCGGCCTCCGGTGTGGACTCCGCGACGAAGCCGATGGTGCCGATGCCGGCGTTGTTGACCAGGATGTCGACCGTCAGTCCGCGCCGTTCGACCTCCGGGAACAGCCCGGCCCGCGCATCGGCGTCACCGACATCGCACGCGATGACCTCGACCCGCACCGACGAGGACAGCTCGTCGGCGAGTGACCGCAACCGATCCTCCCGGCGTGCCACCAGGGTGACGCCGTGCCCGCGCGCGGCGAGTTCGCGGGCCAGGTCGGCGCCGATGCCCGAGGAAGCCCCGGTGACGACGGCGGTGGAGGTCGCAGACGGTGTCGGTAAGGCCATGTTGTGCCAACCTACGCGCCGGCAGCGGGCAGGATGAGGACATGAGCGTCAAGGTCGACCTGGACACGCTGGCCGAAGCACTCGGCGATTTCTCGTTCGCGTACCTGATCACCGTCGGTGACGACTACCGCGCGCACACCGTCGCCGTCGACCCGGTGCTGGCCTCGGGCGCGTTCGGTATCGGCTCCGTCGGCAACAGCACCCGGCGCAACGCGGCGGCGCACCCGGCCGTCACCCTGGTCTGGCCGCCGCGAGAACCGGGCGGCTACACGCTGATCGTCGACGGCAGCGCCGATGTGACCGGCGACGGAGTGTCGGTCCGGCCGACGGGCGCGGTGCTGCACCGCCCCGCCGTCGCGGGCACTCCGACCGCGTCCGGGTGCGGCGACGACTGCGTGCCGATCACCGGGTGATGACGATCTTGCCGATCGTTCGGCCCGACTCCACGTCGTGGTGCGCTTCGCGCAGACCGGCGGCGGAGAAGTCGGTGATGGTCTTGGTGACCGTGGTGCGCAGCACGCCCTGATCGACCAGATCGGCGGTGGCGGCCAGCAGCCGCTGCTGCTCGATCATGTCGGAGGTCTGATACTTCGCGCGGGTGAACATCAGCTCCCAGTGCCAGGCGATGCTCTTGTCTTTCAGCGCAAGCAGATCCAGACCGGGCGGTTCGTCGATCGCGGTGATGTGGCCGAACGGTTTCACGATCGCTGCGTAGTCGTCGATGTTGTCCTTCGAATGCGGCGAGAAGAGGTAGTCAACCCCGCCGGGGACCGCGGCCAGCGTCTCGTCGCGCAGATGGTGGTGATTCACCACGATGTCGGCGCCCATCGACAGCGCCCAATCCCGGGATTCGTCACGGCTGGCGGTCGCGATCACCCGCACCCCGGTCAGCGCCTTCGCGAGCTGGATCATGATCGAACCCACCCCACCCGCGGCGCCGAGCACCAGCAGGTCACCGGTCGAGTCCTCGGTCAGGCCGAACCGGTCGAACAGCGTCTCCCACGCGGTGATCGTCGTCAACGGCAGCGCCGCGGCGTCGGCGAACGACAGCGAGGACGGCTTGCGGGACACGATGCGCTCGTCGACGGCCTGCAGTTCGGCGTTGGTGCCCGGCCGGGTCATGTCCCCGGCGTACCAGACCTCGTCCCCGACGCGGTGCGTCGTCACCGCGGATCCGACGGCCTCGACGACGCCGGCGGCGTCGTAACCCAGGATCGCGGGCTCCGGCGACGGTGCCAGACTCTTCCGCACCTTCCAGTCGGCCGGATTCACCGACACCGCGGCCACCCGGACCAACAGATCGTGCGGCCGGAGTTCGGGGACGGGGACCGTCACGTCGCGCAGGCTGTCGTCGAGCGAGTCGGCGGCGAACGCGCCGATTGCCGTCATCTGGGGAGTGGTCATGAACACACTGAACTACCCCACCACCGGGTTTCTTCCCGGGTTGCGATCACTGCGCGTGAAAGTATGGCAAACTCGCGCCGGTCTTGGACTGATGGATTCCCGTGACCGTGACCAACCCGCCCGACGAGGCGAGCGCCCGGCAGACCGTGACGCCGCAGGCCCGTACGGCGCTGTGGGCCAGCCTGGTCGGCACCACCATCGAGTGGTACGACTTCTTCCTCTACGCAACCGCCGCGAGCCTGGTGTTCAATCAGGCGTTCTTCCCGGACCAGTCGACGTTCGTCGGGACCATGCTGTCGTTCGCGACGTTCGCGGTCGGCTTCGTGGTGCGCCCGATCGGCGGTTTCGTGTTCGGTCACATCGGTGACCGGATCGGCCGCAAGAAGACGCTGGCGCTGACGATGCTGCTGATGGGCGGGGCGACGGCCCTGATGGGTGTGCTGCCGACCGCCGCGCAGATCGGTGTGCTGGCCCCGATCCTGTTGCTGCTGCTGCGGATCGTGCAGGGTTTCGCGCTCGGCGGGGAGTGGGCCGGCGCGGTGCTGCTCGCGGTCGAACACGGTCCCGCCCGCCGCCGTGGCCTGTTCGGCAGCATCCCCCAGGTAGGTCTCGCACTCGGGTTGGCGCTCGGCACAGGGGTTTTCGCGCTCCTGCAGATCGCATTGCCCGACGACGCGTTCCTGACCTACGGCTGGCGCATCGCGTTCCTGCTCAGCATCGTGCTGGTCGTCTTCGGGGTGATCGTGCGCCTGAAGGCCAGTGAGACACCGTCTTTCGAGAAGGTTCGCGACAGCGGTGAGCGGGCGGCGGTGCCGGTGCGTGAGGTGTTCCGGCCGCCGGTGCTCAAGTCCACCGTGCTGGGCATGCTGTCGCGATGGGGTGAGGGTGCGGCGTTCAACACCTGGGGCGTGTTCGCGATCGCGTACGCGACCGGCACGCTGGGACTGGCGAAAGTGCCCGTGCTGCTCATCGTCACCGTCGCCGCACTGTTGATGGCCGCGCTGCTGCCGGTCTCGGGTCTGCTGGCCGACCGGTACACCCCGAAGCGCATCTACACCGTCGGTATCGCGGCCTACGCCGTCGCGGTGTTCCCGGTGTTCGCGTTGTTCGGCACCCAGGATCTCGGGCTGTACGCGGTCGGCATGGTCGTGGTGTTCGGCGTGATCCACGCGCTGTTCTACGGCGCGCAGGGCACGCTGTATGCGTCGCTGTTCCCGGCGCGGATCCGCTACACCGGGCTGTCGACGGTCTATCAGCTCTCGGGCGTCTTCGCCTCCGGGGTGACCCCGATGATCCTGACCGCGCTGATCGCCGCGGGTGGCGGATCGCCGTGGTGGGCATGCGCGTATCTGCTCGTCACGGCGGTGATCAGCGTCGTCGCCACGCTGGCCCTCAAACCCGCGCCGCTGCACACGCTGTAGCCGCCGCGACTGTGGGGGTTGTGCACGCAGACTCGGTCCGATGCGTGCATAACCCCCACAGTCGCGTCAGACCGGGCAGCCGGCGACGCGCAGCTTCGTGCACACACGTTCGATGATGACGTCCGGCCGGTTGAGCATGTCACTGCTGACCCTGACGACCGACCAGTCGGCCGCTTCGAGCAGCGCAATACGGTCGATGTCCCACGCCCGCTGCCGCCGGTCCATCCAATGGTGGGCGCCGTCGTACTCCACGGCGACTTTCCAGGCACGCCAACCCATGTCGACGCGGATCCGAAGGTCCCGGAACGAGATCTGTGTCTCGGGCCGAGGCAGCCCGGCACGCACCAGGATCAGCCGGGCCCGGCTCTCCTGCGGTGACTCGGCACCACCGTCGACCAGGTCGAGGACACCTCGTAGTCTTGCCGTCCCACGCGCGTCGGGATGCGCGGCGGCGATTGCCTGAACGTCCGCGACGGATACGCGAGTGGCGTTCATCAGCGCATCGAGCACCGGAATCGCGTCGTTGCCCGGCAGTGTCCGGCCCAGATCGAACGCCGTGCGGGCAGGAATCGTCGCGTCCACGCCGCCGTACAGGAACACCTCGTCAGGCGAGACGTCCCACGCGTGCACCGCGATCCCCGGCGGTGCATGCCGGTCGGCGCGCAGGATGTCGGCCGGCCGGGACGCGTCGAGCCACTTCGTGCCGACGACCGCGGCTGCCGACAGACCGCACAGCGTCGCTCCGGTGGCCAGCCAGGCCGCCTCCGCGCGGAGCCGGGCGGTGAGTTCGACGTCCCGCGGGAGATAAATACCGCGGTAGACGGCGACGTGATCGCGGGCGAGCGCTCGCCGGGTGAGGCGTCCGGTGCGCACCGCGGCACTGCCGACAAAGGGTTCCATGCGGCGACGGTCGCCGCGCGCACCGACGAATGTGGGCCTCCCGCACGCTGTTCGGCCCGATCCTGTGCATAAAGCCCACATTGGGGACAACGAAAAGCCCCGGCGCTGCTGACGCAACGCCGGGGCTTCTTCGTAAGGGGACTTAGAAGTCCATACCGCCCATGCCACCGGTCGGGTCGCCCGCAGGTGCGGCGGCCTTCTCCGGCTTGTCGGCGACGACGGCCTCGGTGGTGAGGAACAGCGCCGCGATCGAGGCTGCGTTCTGCAGCGCCGAGCGGGTCACCTTCACCGGGTCGGCGACGCCGGCCTTGAGCAGGTCCTCGTACTCGCCGGTCGCGGCGTTGAGGCCGTGACCCGCGGGCAGGTTGGACACCTTCTCGGCGACGACACCGGGCTCCAGACCACCGTTGAAGGCGATCTGCTTGAGCGGAGCCGACAGCGCGACACGCACGATGTTGGCACCGGTCGCCTCGTCACCGGACAGGCCGAGGTCGTCCAGCGTCGGGGCCGACTGCAGCAGAGCCACGCCGCCACCGGCGACGATGCCCTCTTCGACGGCAGCCTTCGCGTTGCGGACGGCGTCCTCGATGCGGTGCTTGCGCTCCTTGAGCTCCACCTCGGTGGCAGCTCCGGCCTTGATGACTGCAACGCCGCCGGCCAGCTTGGCCAGGCGCTCCTGCAGCTTCTCGCGGTCGTAGTCGGAGTCGCTGTTCTCGATCTCGGCGCGGATCTGGGCGACACGGCCCTGGATCGCGTCGGCATCGCCCGCACCCTCGACGATGGTGGTCTCGTCCTTGGTGATGACGACCTTGCGGGCGGTGCCCAGCAGGCTGATGTCAGCGGTGTCCAGGGACAGGCCGACCTCTTCGCTGATGACCTGGCCACCGGTGAGGATCGCCATGTCCTGCAGCATCGCCTTGCGGCGGTCACCGAAGCCCGGGGCCTTCACGGCGACGGACTTGAAGGTGCCACGGATCTTGTTGACCACCAGGGTCGACAGGGCTTCGCCCTCGACGTCCTCGGCGATGATCAGCAGCGGCTTGCCGGACTGGATGACCTTCTCCAGCAGCGGCAGCAGATCCTTGACCGTCGAGATCTTGGAGCTGACCAGCAGGATGTAGGGATCCTCCAGGACGGCTTCCTGACGCTCGGCGTCGGTCACGAAGTAACCCGAGATGTAGCCCTTGTCGAAGCGCATGCCTTCGGTGAGCTCCAGCTGCAGGCCGAAGGTGTTCGACTCCTCGACGGTGATGACACCCTCGTTGCCGACCTTGTCCATGGCCTCGGCGATGAGCTCGCCGATCTGGGTGTCGCCGGCGGAGATCGCGGCGGTGGCAGCGATCTGCTCCTTGGTCTCGACCTCCTTGGCCGACTTCAGCAGACCCTGGGTGACAGCCTCGACAGCCTTCTCGATGCCACGCTTGAGGCCGAGCGGGTTGGCGCCGGCTGCGACGTTGCGCAGGCCTTCGCGAACCAGGGCCTGAGCGAGCACGGTGGCGGTGGTGGTGCCGTCGCCCGCGACGTCGTCGGTCTTTTTGGCGACCTCTTTGACCAGCTCAGCGCCGATCTTCTCGTACGGGTCCTCCAGCTCGATCTCCTTGGCGATGGACACGCCATCGTTGGTGATCGTGGGGGCGCCCCACTTCTTCTCCAGCACGACGTTGCGACCCTTCGGGCCCAACGTCACCTTTACGGCGTCTGCGAGGGCGTTGAGGCCCCGCTCGAGGCCCCGGCGGGCCTCTTCGTCATACGCAATTGTCTTGGCCATTGCGAAGTGTTTCCTCCGGATTGGGGATGCACGTCTTGTCGGTCGGAATCGATGCCCGCGACGGACGACCGGGGTTGTGCTCGCAGATGCGGCCCCGGCCTCACCGGCCCGACCTAGCACTCACTGGTCGCGAGTGCCAACTGCATTCTTAGCACTCGACCTGGGCGAGTGCAAGGTTGGGGTCGGGCCCTCATCGCGGCCGCAGGCCGTCTTCGATGACCCGCACGACGCGCTCCGAGATGTCGCCACCGTAGACCTGGGGCACCTTGCAGACGACCAGCAGCGCCTTGATCACCGCGACGTCGACGTCCGCGCGGACGGTGCCCGCCCGCTGCGCCGCGTCCAGCAACTCGCCGATCGCGGTCAGGAACGCCGCTTCGGCGCCCGGTGCGGCGACCTCAAGGTCGAGGCCGTAGCCGACCAGCGCGTCGACCAGGCCGTGGTCGGCCGCCGCGCTACGCACCATGTCCTGCAAGAACACGAACAATGCGGCGCCGGGCCCCTGGCCGGCCAGCAGGGCCTGCGCATGCTCGACGATGCGGCGCACCCGATCCTCGGCCACGGCGACGACGAGCGCCTCCTTCGTCGGGAAGTGCCGGTACACCGTCCCGGCGCCGACGCCGGCGCGGCGGGCGATCTCGTCGATCGGCACACCGAGGCCCTCGGCGGCGAAGGTGTCGTAGGCGACCTCGAGGACCCGCGCCCGGTTGCGCGCCGCATCGGCGCGTAGCTGTCGGGTCACGATTTCCCTCCTGGCGAACAGTAAACGGGGCAGGCGTTCCGTATAGTCGGCTTCAACCGGGGCGGCTGCCCCGCTTGACCGATTCTACGAGGAGGCACCATGACCAACCGGACCGCTTGGACGACCGCGGACATCCCCGACCAGACCGGACGCACCGCCGTGATCACCGGCGCGAACACCGGGCTGGGTTTCGAGACCGCGAAGGCGCTGGCCGCACACGGCGCGCGGGTCGTTCTCGCCGTCCGCGACACCGGCAAGGGCGCGCAGGCCGCCGCCCGGATCACCGGTGACGTGGAGGTCCAGGAACTCGACCTGACGTCGCTCGCGTCGATCCGCGCCGCCGCAGAAGCCCTGAGGTCGCGCTTCGACACGATCGACCTGCTGATCAACAACGCGGGCGTGATGACGACGCCGAAGGCCACCACCGCCGACGGGTTCGAGCTGCAGTTCGGCACCAACCACCTCGGGCATTTCGCGCTCACCGGGCTGCTGCTGGAGACCATGCTCGCCGTGCCCGGGTCACGGGTCGTCACGGTCAGCAGCAACGGTCACAAGATGGGTGGCGCGATCCACTGGGACGATCTGCAGTGGGAGCGCCGCTACAACCGGATGAGCGCGTATTCGCAGTCCAAGCTGGCCAACCTGATGTTCACCTACGAGCTGCAGCGCCGGCTGGCGCCCCGCGGGACGACGGTCGCCGTCGCCGCGCATCCCGGTACGTCGAGCACCGAGCTGGGCCGCAACCTGCCCCAGGCCCTGCAGCCCGCGGTGAACCGGGCCGCGGCGCTGCTCGCACAGAGCGCGGCGGCCGGTGCGTTGCCGACGCTGCGCGCGGCAACCGACCCCGGCGTGCTGGGCGGCCAGTACTACGGTCCCGACGGCATCGGCCAGCAGCGCGGCAATCCGGTCGTCGTCGCGTCCAACGCGCTGTCCTACGACCTCGCTCAGCAGCGCCGGCTGTGGGCCGTCTCCGAGGAGCTGACAAAGGTGTCGTTCCCGGTCCCGGTCAGCGCCTGACGCGGCAGACTGGCGGGATGTCGCTGGTCGTCCCCCCGTATCCGCCGCCGCGCTACACCGCCGACGAGCCCGAGGTGAGCGCTTGGCTCAAACGCGCCGACGCCCCGCCGGACTACGACGCGTTCGGACACATCCAGTACCACTACCTGGCCGACCAATCCGACACCGACGGCGACTACGGCCTGTACCGGGTGCAGATCGCACCGCGCGGCGGCGGCCCGGGCCCGCACTTCCACCGCGGCATGTCCGAGGCGTTCTACGTGCTGTCCGGAACGCTGTCGCTGTACAACGGCACCGAGTGGGTGGACGGGAACACCGGCGATTTCCTCTACGTGCCGCCGGGCGGCATCCACGGCTTCCGCAACGAAGCCGACGAGCCGGCGTCCATCCTGATCCTGTTCGCCCCCGGCGCGCCGCGCGAGCACTACTTCGAGGGGCTGCCGCACATCGGCGAGCTCAGCGACGAGGAACGCCGCGAGTGGTTCGCCAAGCACGACAACCACTGGGTGGAGTGACCGGAGCGGTGTAAACCCCCAGCACGCGCGGGACACGCCGCGCCGGACACGCCGCAGAGATGCGGTCGCGGAACCGGTTGCCCTAGACTGCATTCCGGTCGCCGCCGGAAACGGCGGCGAGTTCGTCGGGAGGAGTCATGGGTGCGGGCTGATCCAGCACCCACGTCCGGCACTTCCGGGCCCGGCACCCAGGCGCTGCGTGGCTGGCAGCGGCGCGCGCTGGTCAAGTACCTGACCGCCAAGCCCCGCGACTTCCTCGCCGTCGCGACCCCCGGCGCCGGTAAGACCACGTTCGCGCTGCGCATCGTCTCCGAACTGCTCGCCGAGGGCACCGTCGAGGCCGTCACCATCGTGGTCCCGACCGAACACCTCAAGATCCAGTGGGCGCAGGCCGCCGCGCGGCACGGCATCGCGCTGGACCCGAAGTTCTCCAACTCGAACTCGCAGACGTCCTCGGAGTACCACGGCGTCGTCGTCACCTATGCCCAGGTCGCCAGCCACCCGACCCGGCACCGGGTGCGCACCGAGAACCGCAGGACGCTCGTGGTGTTCGACGAGATCCACCACGGCGGCGACGCCAAGAGCTGGGGCGATGCGATCCGGGAGGCGTTCGACGACGCGACGCGCCGGCTCGCCCTGACCGGTACACCGTTCCGCAGCGACGACAGCGCGATCCCGTTCGTCACCTACGAAGAGGACGCCGCAGGGTACAAGACCTCGGTGGCCGACCACACCTACGGCTACTCCGACGCGCTCGCCGACGGCGTGGTGCGCCCGGTGATGTTCATGGCGTACTCCGGCGAGGCGCGCTGGCGCGACAGCGCCGGCGAGGAGCACGCCGCCCGGCTGGGCGAGCCACTGACCGCCGAGCAGACCGCGCGAGCCTGGAAGTCGGCGCTCGACCCGAAGGGCGAGTGGATGCCCGCGGTGATCGCCGCGGCGGACAAGCGGCTGGACGGGCTGCGCCAGCACATCCCCGACGCCGGCGGCATGATCATCGCCACCGACCAGACCGCCGCGCGTGCGTACGCCAAGCTGCTGCTCAAGCTCACCGGGGAAGACCCGACCGTCGTGCTCTCCGACGACAAGGGCGCCTCCGACCGCATCGCCCAGTATTCGGCGGACACATCGAAGTGGCTGGTGGCCGTGCGCATGGTGTCCGAAGGTGTCGACGTGCCGCGACTGTCGGTCGGTGTGTATGCGACGAGCGCGTCGACGCCGCTGTTCTTCGCCCAGGCGATCGGGCGCTTCGTGCGGTCCCGGCGCCTCGGCGAGACCGCCAGCATCTTCCTGCCGTCGGTGCCGAACCTGCTGATGCTGGCCAGCGAGATGGAGGCCCAGCGCAATCACGTGCTGGGCAAACCGCACCGCGAGCCGCTCGAGGACCCGCTGGACGCCGAACTGCGTGAGCAGAAGCGCGACGAGCCCGGCGAGGAGGAGAAGAAGGTCGAGTATCTCGGCGCCGACGCCGAACTCGACCAGGTGATCTTCGACGGGTCGTCGTTCGGCACGGCGACACCCGCGGGCAGTGACGAGGAGGCCGACTACCTCGGCATCCCCGGCCTGCTCGACCCGCAGTCAATGCGAGATCTGTTGCGCCGCAGGCAGGATGAGCAACTCCAGAAGCGCACCGCAGCTGGGGTGCAACCACCCAAGACCACCCACGGGCAGCTTCGGGAGTTGCGCACCGAGCTCAACACGCTGGTGTCGCTGGCCCATCACCGCACCGGACGGCCGCACGGCTGGATCCACAACGAGTTGCGCAGGCGCTGCGGCGGGCCGCCGGTGGCCGCCGCGACACGCGAGCAACTGCAGGAGCGCATCGCCGCGATCCGCGTACTGCAGCGTGAACTGACCGCCTGACCCGATCTCCCGTATCCGTCGGCCCCTCGCCTTCTGCGCTCGACAGGCATATATTCACCTCGGGGCGTTTCGCGGGGGTGAAATGGTCACAATCGAGTGCTTTTCGCAGATGGTCAGCGCCGTCCACGCGGCATCCGTAGAGCCGGACCGGTGGGTGGAGGCGATGACTCTGGTGAGAATCGCGCTGGGCGGCAATGCGACCGGCTTGGTCGTCGACCAGGGCGCCAACCGCGCCATCCAGAGCTGCAGCTTCACCGATGACGAGGCGATCACCTCGTACGCGAATTACTACCGGCAGTTCGACTACGTGCTGAAGGCGGTCGAATCCAGCGCGCCGGGGCTGGTACACAGCGGCGAGGCCCTGGTCGCGCTCAATCCCCGGTCGGCATTCAATGCAGAGTGGATGCGACGGTACGAACTCAACGACGGCATGTTCGTCCGGCTCACGGCCGCACCGCGTCCGTGCTCGTTCGTGGTGGCCGGCCGGCACGCCGGACCGTTCGCGACGCCGGACAACGTGCGGGTCCTCAACGCACTCGTCCCTCAACTTCAACGCGCGCTGCGCACCCAGCACGCCGTCGCCGAACTCCGCGACCGCGTGGCGTCCGGCAACCACCCGGCCGACTCGTTCTCCGCACCGGCGATGACGGTCTTCAGGGATATGACGATCGGCCACACCAACGCGGCCGCCGAGTCGCTGTTACGGTGCAGCGCAGACATTCTCGTCAGGTCCGGACATGTTCTGCTGCCATTCCCATCCGCCGACGCCGAGTTGCGGCGCGCGGTGTCGCAGGCCACCCGGGAGTCGGGACCCCGAACCGCGGAGACGCTGACGGTGCCGCGCGACGCCCTGTCACGACCGCTCGTCGTGCACGTGCTGCCGTCGACGAACCTGCACCGGCAGCAGGCCGTGGTGATCGTCGTCGACCCCGACAACCATCGAGAGCCGCCCAAAAAACTTCTGCGGCAGTTATTTTCGTTGACAGACGCCGAAGCGGAGGTGACGCTGCGGATCGCTCGCGGGCTGACGCTGGCCGCGGTCGCCGACGAGTTGTCGCTGTCTTTGGCCACAGTCAAGACCCATCTGCAGCACGTCTACCAGAAGACCGACACCCACCGGCAGGGCGAACTGGTCCGGCTGTTGTTGTCCCTCATGCCGTAGCGGGAACCCCGTCGGCATCGAGGTTCTGACGGCCTCGGGCGGCGAGCACCCTGCGTAGCACCTTGGGGTGCACCAACCGGCTGGGCGGCGCCAGCATGCCGGTGACCATCTGAAATTCCTGCGCCATCCACGGATCGGTCTCGCAGGCCAACAGGATGCGGTCGAGCAACGCGGTCGTCATCTTCATCGAGAGTGAGCGCTTGCCTTCCACTTCCGGCAACGCCAGATCCGAACCGACGGCCGTGCGCCAGGCGATGTCGATGCTCTTGGCCGCCGCCCGGTGGAAGCGCCGGGACAGCTCTCCGCCATCGGCGCGCAGGCACTCGCGCAGCGCGATCGCAGCGACGGCGGCGACCGTCATGCCCTGGCCGTAGATCGGGTTGAAGCTCGCGACCGCATCGCCGGTCACCAGGAGCCCGCGCGGCATCCGGGTCAGCTTGTCGTAGCGGCGCCACCGGCTGGCCGGGAATTTGTACAGCGCGATATCGGCCAGCGGCTCACCGGCGAGCAACGCGGCGTAGGCGTGCGCAGGCATGAGTTCCCTTAGGTAGGAATAGAATTCGTCTTCGCCAGCGGGAGGTGCGATGCCCAGCGTTCCCACCAGCACCTGCCAGTCGTTGTTCTCACAGCGGCTCATCGCCCATCCGTAGGGCCGTCCGGCCATCGGCATGTCGATGAACAGGATCTCGTTCAGAAGTCCGTCCGGGATGCGGACCGGCATGCTGACATAGCTGACATGCACCGTGAGGTGATCTTCGCGGGGCCGCGCGAAACCCATCCGTTCGAGCAACGCCGGCGTCCGGGATCCCCGGCCGGTCGCGTCGACGACCAGATCCGCGGCGATCTCGTACTGGCGGTGCTCCGGACGGCTCGTCACGCGGACCCCGGTCACCGTGTCGGCCGACCAGGTCAACGCGTCCGCGTCGTGGCGGTCGACGAGAGTCACCGCGGGTAGCGCCCGCACCCGCCGGCGCACATGGCTTTCGATGAACGGTCGGCTCGCGTGCAGGAGCGTCAGCTTCTCCGGATCACGCAGCCTGCCCGTCCTGGTGACCAGATGCCCACTGAAACGGGTGTACAGCTCACCGAGGTCGCCGCTGCGCCACAAGTGGGCGCCGTCGCCGACCATCTCATCGGTGACTCCCGGAAACAGCTCTTCGACGACCTGACCGCACCGCGCCAGCACCACGTGCGGTTGCCGCGACTGCGGGACCCCGTGCCGCGGCGCCGCGGTGTCGTCGAGTTCGTCACGGTCGACGATGGTGACCCGGTCGTAGAACTCGGTCAGTACCCGCGCCGCCAACAGCCCGGCCATGCTGGCGCCGAGCACTACCGCGTGTCCACCCCGATTCCGCATCCCTCAATGAGGCACCAGAGCCGCCCGAAGATCATCAACCGAACGGCTGAGATCACCCGGCCGCGAGCTTCGCGAGATTGTCCAGCGAGTACTCCAGAAGTGTGACGGCAAACGGCGGGAACTCGATGTGTTCGCGCAGTTCGGCGGGCACACCCGACCAGTCATAGGTCAGGGTGACCCGCGTCTGCGTCGCGCCGAGCGGTTCCAGGTCATAGCGCCACGTCCAGCCGCCGTACCCCACCACCCCGTCCGGCCCCGCCTGGCCGGGTTCCCAGCCCACGACGCGGTCCTGCTCGAACGCGATGACCTTGTTGGACATCTCGTAGTGTCCGTCCGGATGGTTGTCGTGGTACATCGCGACCCGGAACATCTGCCCGACGCCGGCCAACGGTTCCGGGTCGAGCGCCTCACGCACCCAGCCGGTTCCGTCGATCGCGGCGTGGTTGGCGGGATCGGCGAGCAACGCGAACGTCGCCGTAACGGGAGCATCGACAGTGGCTTCGACAGTCATGGTTTCGGTCATGCACAGGCTGACCGTCCGCGGCCGCGGAACTCATCGCGTCACAGCCCGAGCAGCGCGGGCAGGTCGGCCACCGAGTCGATGACGTGGTTGGGCTGCATCGCGAATTCGTCTGCCGCCCAGCGGTCCAGCGTGTCCTGCCGGAACTTGCCGGTGCGCACCAGCACCCCGGTCATGCCGACCACCTGACCGGCCAGCACATCGTTGTTGAGATCGTCACCGACGACGTACATCTCCTCGGGGTCCACGCCCAGCCGGCCGGCCGCGGACAGGAAACCCTCCGGCGCGGGCTTACCCACCGCGGTGGCCTTGCGGCCCGATGTCTTCTCCATCCCGATCAGGTACATGCCGGTGTCGACGCGCAGGCCGTCGGTGGTGGTCCACGCGGTGCTGCGGTGCATCGCGACCACCGGGACGCCCTGCGCCATCCAGTCGTAGACCCAGGACAGCGTCAGGTGGCTGTACTCGGGTCCGGCGCCGCCGAGCAGCACGACGTCCGGCGGCTCGGGGGCGCGCGGGCCGTCGAACTCACCGGAGTAGACGATGTCGATGCCGGGCATGTCCTCGGCGATCTGACCGCTGTTGACCAGGAAGCACCGCGCGCCGGGGTAGCGGTCCCGCACGTAGTCGGCTGTCAGCACCGCCGCGGTGATCACCTCGTCGGCGCGAACCGCCATGCCCGCTTCGCTGAGCAGTTCGGCGATCTGGACGCGGGTCCTGGTGGTGGTGTTGGTCAGGTAGGTGCAGGCGATCTGGTTGTCCGCCAACGTCTGCAGCGTTTCGGCGGCACCGGGAATCGGCTTCCACGACGTCACGAGCACGCCGTCGATGTCGAAGAGGATCCCGCCGATCGCCATGGTGCGACAGTAAACGGCCCGCGTCGGCACGCAAGTCGTACCCCGCTAGTGTTCCCCGCCGCCGCGCGCCCACCGGGTCGCGGACAACCACGGCGAGGTGGCTCCGGCGATGGCCCACGCCTGCTCGGCGGGTACGTCGATGACCTCGTACCGTTTGACACCCGCGGCGGTCGCGGCGATCAGCGTCGCCACGCCGGCGCGGCGCTGCGGCAGCGTCTGGCGCACCGTCCAGCCCACGATGCCCGCCGATGCCACGCAGTCGCGACGGCGGTGCAGGCTGCCCGCGCGGGCGACCAGCCAGCCGCCGCCGATCCGGTGCCCGAGCGACCGGGCGCGGTCGGCGGCCAGTGCCGCGCACGCCGCGGCCGTCAGCGCCGTGGCCACCCACGCCCACACCGGGACCCCGCCGGCCGCCGACCAGACGGCCAGTCCCACCGCGGCGGCGGCGGGCAGCAGCATCGCGCGGGTCCAGCGCCGCCGGGTCGCGGCGGGCCCGTGCCCGGTCAGTGCGCCGGTGACGGCGTCGGGCCGGCCGATCAGATCACCGAGCACCGCTTCGGCGGTCGGCCGCGGGCACGGCGGAAGCAGCTGCGACGCCTCGCCGGCGCCGGTGACGCCGGTCATCACAGCATCCAGGCGGGCACCACCGAAAAGCCGTACCAGAAGCGGTTCCCGCAGTGTGCCGCCGCGCAGCCGGCGCATGTCGAATGCGCGTTCCCGCACCCGCACCAGACCATGCGAAAGCTGCAGTACACCGGCGTCGCGTGCGGTGTCACGGCGCAGCACCAGGTTGCCGTAGGTGAGCAGCGACTGGGTCACCGACAACGCGATCGCCGCGACCAGTACCACCGCTGCGGCGGACGCGACCGCAGCGGCCGTCCCGAGCTCGTCGAGCACCTGCTGTCCGTTTCGCGCCAGTGCCGAATCCTGCAGCGCCCGAAGGACTCCCGCCTGCGAGAGCACGCCGAGCACGGCGGCGATCGTGACCAGGCCGGTCGGGGTCAATGCGCTGTACCGAAGCCACGACGGCTGCCACCGCGCCAGTTCCACGGCGGACGAGTCCGCCAGATCGGGCACGGCGGACGAGTCCGCCGGATCCGGCACGGCGGACGAGTCCGCCAGCAGCACCGCCCGCAGCCGGGCCACATCGCCGGCGGGCACCGCGTCGAGCTCGAAAGCCGTGTCGCCTGCCGCTTCCTGACCGGTGCTGACCTTGAGCACCGTCAGTCCGAGCAGCCGGTGCAGCAGCCGGGCGTCGGTGGACACCGAACGGATCCGGTTGCGCGGCACCGAGAGCACCACCCGCCGCAGTACCCCGCTGCGCAGTTGCACCTCGTCGGCGCCGATGCGGTAGGTGGTGGTGAACCAGCGCGCCAGCCCGAAGCCGACGACGAGGACGACACCGGCGAGCGTCCACAGCGGGTTGCCGGTGGCCGATCCGAGCACGAGCGATCCGACCAGCACCGGGATCTGGCGGATCACCTCGTGCACGGGGTGCACGAGCAGCATCCGCGGACTCAACCGGGACCAGTCGGGCGTCACGTGGCGTCCTCGCCGCCCAGCGCGGCGATGTCGGTCAGCTGCGCCACCACCCGGTCGGCGACGTCGACCTCGAGCGCGACGATGCGCACCGCCCCGGCCGACGACGCGGTCGTCACCGTCACGTTGGACAACCCGAACATCCGGTCCAGCGGGCCGCGGTAGGTGTCGACGGTCTGTACCCGCGAGATCGGTGCGATGCGGCGCTCCTGCACCAGCCAGCCCGTGCGGGTGTACACGGCCGTGGCGTCCAGATCCCAGCGGTGCACGCGATAGCGCCACAACGGCGCGACGACGATCGACACCGTCGCCCCGAGCACGGTGGCCACGGCGACGAGCACGTGCAGCCACAGCCGCTCCGCGTCGAACGCGAACCACACGATCTGCGCGATGACGGCGACCATCCACGGGACGGCGGCGCCGAGGGCCCACACCAGCGGCGCTTTCCGGCTCGGCGGGTGCGCCGGTTCGACCAGGTGCACGCGATCGAGCCTAGTTGCCGTGCGGGACCGTAAGTTGAATGCCATGACCTCCACATGGACCGCCGCCAACGTCCCCGATCAGTCCGGCAGGGTCGCCGTCGTGACCGGTGCCAACACCGGCATCGGTTACGAGGCCGCACAGGTGCTCGCGGGTAAGGGGGCCCGCGTCGTCATCGCGGTGCGCAACCTGGACAAGGGCAAGGACGCCGTCGACCGGATCACCCACCGCCACCCCGGCGCCGACGTGTCGCTGCAGGAACTCGACCTGTCCTCGCTGGCGAGCATCCGGGGCGCGGCCGAGGAGTTGCGCGGGGCGCATCCGCGGCTGGATCTGCTGGTCAACAACGCAGGCGTGATGTATCCGCCGAAGCAGACCACCGCCGACGGGTTCGAGCTGCAGTTCGGCACCAACCACCTCGGGCATTTCGCGCTGACCGGCCTGCTGCTGGACACCCTGCTCGACGTGCCCGGCTCGCGCGTGGTGACGGTCGCGAGCATGGCGCACCGCAACATGGCCGACATCCACTTCGACGACCTGAACTGGGAACGCAAATACAACCGGGTCGCGGCGTACGGCCAGTCGAAGCTGGCCAACCTGATGTTCACCTACGAGCTGCAGCGCAGGCTCACCGCGCACGGCGCGCCGACCGTCGCGGTCGCGGCACATCCCGGCATCTCCAACACCGAGCTGATGCGCCACATCCCCGGCACCGGCCTGCCCGGGGTGATGACCCTGGCCGGGCTGATCACCAACAGCCCGCGCGTCGGTGCGCTGGCGACGCTGCGCGCGGCCACCGATCCCGAGGTGCGCGGCGGCCAGTACTACGGGCCGTCCGGATTCCGGGAGATGGTCGGGCACCCGGTGCTGGTGGACTCCAACGCCAAGTCCCACGACGTGGAAGTCCAGCAGCGGCTGTGGACGGTGTCGGAGGACCTGACCGGTGTGAAGTTCCCGATCTGATGCGTTCCGTCGACGAACACCGGCGTGTGGTCGCCGGCCTGATCACCGCACGCCCCGCCCAGACCGTGCCGATCGCGGACGCCCTCGGCATGGTGCTCGCCGCCGACGTGGTGGCGGCGTTGTCCCTGCCGGGTTTCGACAACTCCGCGATGGACGGCTACGCGGTGCGCACCGAGGACGTCGCGACCGCGACCGCGGACACCCCGGTGCGGCTGCCCGTCGCCGAGGACATCCCGGCCGGGCGCACCGACATCCCGACCCTGGCGCCGGGCACCGCGCACCGCATCATGACCGGCGCGCCGCTGCCGTACGGCGCGACGACCGTCGTCCCCGTCGAGAGCACCGACGGCGGCGTGGACACCGTGACGATCCGGCAGGCCAAGCAGGACGGCCAGCACATCCGCCGCGCCGGCGAGGACGTGTCGGCGGGTACCACGGTGCTGCGCGCCGGGCAGGTCGTCACTCCCGCGGTGCTCGGCCTCGCCGCGGCGCTCGGGCTCGGTGAGCTGACCGTGACCCCGCGGCAGCGGGTGCTGGTCGTGTCGACGGGCACCGAGCTGGTCACCGCGGGCACTCCGCTGCAGCCCGGGCAGATCTACGAGTCCAACGGTGTGATGCTCGCCGCCGCGGTGCGCGACGCCGGTGGCGAGGTGATCGCGTCGCCGATGACCGGCGACGACGTCGCGGTGTTCACCGACACGCTGCGCCGGTACGCCGCCGACGCGGATTTGATCCTGACCACCGGCGGGGTCAGCGCGGGCGCGTACGAGGTGGTCAAGGACGCGCTCGGCCCGGGAAGCGTCGAGTTCGTGAAGGTCGCCATGCAGCCCGGTATGCCTCAGGGCTGCGGCACGGTCGAGGACACCCCGATCGTGACGCTGCCGGGCAATCCGGTGTCGGCCCTGGTGTCGTTCGAGGTGTTCGTGCGTCCGGCGCTGCGCGCCGCGACGGGGTTCGCCGACACCGAGCGGCCCCGCCGCACGGCGATGCTGACCGAGGATCTGACCTCACCGCGCGGGAAGCGGCAGTTCCGGCGCGGTGTCTTCGACCCCGTCACCGACTCCGTGACCGGTTACGGCCCGCCCGCCTCCCACCATCTGCGGTGGCTGGCCTCGGCGAACTGCCTGCTGGAACTCGACGAGGACACCGCAGAAGTGGCCGCGGGGTCGCGTGTGCAGGTCTGGGACCTGAGATAGCCTGGCGAGACGATGGCCAGACGCCCCGACCTCAAGACAGGACCAGCGCGCCTGGCGGCCCTGGTTCGTACCACCGTCCCCCCGATGCACCCGGCGGGGTTGCCGTTCGTCGGCGCCAGCCTGGCGGTCGCGCTGGCCGGCCGCAGAACGCGGTGGCTGCGCAACGCCGGCGTCGCGTCGGCGGCCGCCAACGCCGCGTTCTTCCGGCACCCGCCGCGCACACCTCCGACCCGGTCCGGCGTCGTGGTCGCCCCTGCCGACGGGCTGATCTGCCTGATCGAAGAGGAATTGCCGCCCAGCGAATTAGGGCTCCCGGCAACACCTTTGCCGAGGATCAGCATCTTCCTGTCGCTGTTCGACGCACATGTGCAGCGCGCGCCGCTGGCCGGTGAGGTGGTTGCGGTGGCGCACCGGCCCGGGCTGTTCGGGTCCGCCGAACTGGCTGCCGCCAGCGAGGACAACGAACGCAACAGCGTGGTGATCCGCAGCCCCGAGGGCGCCGAGGTGATCGCGGTCCAGATCGCCGGACTGCTGGCCCGGCGCATCGTGTGCGACGTCAAGCCCGGCGACAAGGTCGGCCTCGGCGACACCTACGGCCTGATCCGCTACGGCTCCCGGCTGGACACCTACCTGCCCGCGGGCTCGGAGATCCTGGTCGGCGTCGGGCAGCGCGCCGTCGCCGGCGAGACCGTCCTGGCCGAGCTGCCCTGATGCGCCCACGCCTCAAGACGCCGGTGGTCAGCGCCCGCATCCTGCCGAGCGCGATGACCGTCGCGGCGATCTGCCTGGGCCTGAGCGCGGTCAAGATGGCGCTCGACGGCCGCCCGACCGAAGCGATGGCGTTCCTGGCGATCGCCGCGATCCTCGACGGCCTCGACGGCCGGGTGGCGCGTGCGTTGAACGCGACCTCGAAGATGGGCGAGGAGATCGACTCGCTGGCCGACGCGGTGAATTTCGGTGTCGCCCCGGCGTTCATCGTCTACGCCACATTGCTGTCGACGTCGCAGATCGGCTGGATCGTGGTGCTGCTGTACGCGGTGTGCATCGTGCTACGGCTGGCGCGTTTCAACGCGATGCTGTCGGTCGACCAGCCCGCCTACGAGAAGAAGTACTTCACCGGTATGCCCGCACCCGCGGGCGCGATCGGCGCGATCGGCCCGCTGGCGGCCAAGATGCAGTTCGGTGAGGGCTGGTGGACCTCCGAGCCGGCCGTGGTGATCTGGATGATCGGCGTCTCGCTGCTGGTGGTCAGCACGCTGCCGATGCGCAAGATCCACACCTTCTCGGTGCCGCCGAACATGGTGGCACCGCTGCTGGCGCTGCTGGCGATCGGTGTCGCCGCGTCGATCATGTACGGCTACATCGTGATCCTGGTGATCATCGTCGCGTACTTCCTGCACATCCCGTTCGCGTTGCGCACCAAGCGGTTCCTGGCGGCACACCCCGAGGTGTGGGACGACAAACCCCGCCAGCAGCGGGCCGCACGGCGCGCGATCCGTCGCACCCACCGGACACAGCGGGCCCAGCCACGCCGCTCTTCGCTGCGCCTCGGTCTGCGCAGGCCGCCGAAAGGCTGAGGCGTTGGCACAGCTCGCGCTCACCGCCCGGTTGAACACCTCCGCGCTGGACTCACGCCGCGGGGTGGTCCGCCTGCATCCCGAGGCGATCGCCGCGCTGGGCATCCGGGAGTGGGACGCCGTGTCGCTGACGGGCGCACGCACCACCGCCGCCGTGGTCGGCGTCGCCCCGGCCGGGACACCCGCGGGCACCGCGCTGCTCGACGACGTGACGCTGTCGAATGCGGGCCTGCGCGAAGACACGTCGGTCCTGGTGTCTGCGGTGGCGGTCCAGGGTGCGCGGTCGGTGACACTGAGCGGTTCCCGGCTGGCCAGCCGGTCGATCAGCCCCGCCACGCTGCGCCAGGCGCTGCTGGGCAAGGTGATGACGGTCGGCGACACGGTTTCGCTGCTGCCCCGCGACCTGGGTCCCGGCACGTCCACGTCGGCGGCCACCGCGGCGCTGGCGTCGTCGGTCGGCATCACCTGGACCTCGGAACTGCTGACCGTCACCGCCGTCGACCCGGCCGGCCCGGTGAGTGTGCAGCCCAATTCGCTGGTCTGCTGGGGCGACTCGGCTGCGCCGGCGCCCTCGGCGCCGCCACCGGCCGAACCCGAGCAACCACACACGCCGGCAATCGCTTTCGACGACCTCAAGGGTTCGCACAGCCAGGCGAGCCGGCTCACGGAATGGCTCAAGCTCGCCCTGGATCAGCCCGAGCTGCTCGAAAAGCTCGGCGCCACCGCCAATCTCGGCGTGCTGGTGTCGGGTCCGGCGGGCGTCGGCAAAGCCACGCTGGTGCGCACCGTGTGCGCGGACCGGCGGCTGGTGGAACTGGACGGCCCGGAGGTTGGCTCGCTGCGCGCCGAGGACCGCCTCGCCAAGGTCTCGTCCGCCGTTGCCGCGGTGCGTGACGGCGGGGGCGTGCTGCTGGTCACCGACGTCGACGCGCTGCTGCCGGCACCGCCCGACCCGGTGGCGACGCTGATCCTCGCCGAACTGCGCAACGCGGTCGCGACCGAGGGGGTCGCGTTCGTCGCGACGTCGGCGATCCCGGACAGCGTCGACACCCGGCTGCGCTCCCCCGACCTGTGCGACCGTGAACTCGGCCTGAGCCTGCCCGACGGTGCGGTGCGCAGGCAGTTGCTCGAGGTGCTGCTGCGCGACGTGCCGGCGCGCGACCTCGATCTCGGTGAGATCTCTGAGCGCACACCGGGTTTCGTGGTGGCCGACCTGGCCGCGCTGATCCGCGAGGCCGCGCTGCGGGCCGCCGCCCGCGCCAGCGAGAGCGGCGACGCACCGGAGCTGCGCCAGGAGGACCTCACCGGTGCGCTCGGAGTGATCCGGCCGTTGTCCCGGTCGGCCACCGAGGAGGTGTCGGTCGGCTCGGTGACCCTCGACGACGTCGGGGACATGGTCGACACCAAACAGGCACTGACCGAGGCGGTGCTGTGGCCGCTGCAACACCCGGAGACGTTCCAGCGTCTTGGTGTGGAGCCGCCGCGCGGCGTGCTGCTCTACGGCCCGCCCGGGTGCGGCAAGACGTTCGTGGTGCGGGCGCTGGCGAGCTCGGGGCGGCTGAGCGTGCACGCGGTCAAGGGCGCCGAGCTGATGGACAAGTGGGTCGGCTCGTCGGAGAAGGCGGTGCGCGAATTGTTCCAGCGGGCCCGGGATTCCGCGCCGTCGCTGGTGTTCCTCGACGAGATCGACGCGCTCGCGCCGCGGCGCGGGCAGAGCTTCGACTCCGGGGTGACCGACCGGGTGGTCGCGGCGATGCTGACCGAACTCGACGGCATCGAACCGCTGCGCGATGTGGTCGTACTGGGTGCGACCAACCGACCCGATCTGATCGACCCGGCGCTGCTTCGGCCGGGCCGGCTGGAGAAGCTGGTGTTCGTCGAGCCGCCCGACACCGAGGCCCGCACCCAGATCCTGCGGACCGCGGGGAAATCCGTGCCGCTGGCACCGGACGTCGACCTGGAGGCGCTGGCATCCGAGCTGGACGGCTACAGCGCCGCCGACTGCGTGGCGTTGCTGCGGGAGGCCGCGCTGACCGCGATGCGGCGCTCCATCGACGCGGCCGACGTCACCGCCGAGGACGTGGCCACCGCCCGCGAGACGGTCCGGCCGTCGCTGGATCCGGTCCAGGTCGAGGCGCTGCGGACGTTCGCCGAGTCCCGCTGACCCGGACCGCCGCGCGGCGAAAGTGCGGTGAGATCGCGACTTCGCACGAATCGGCGATCTGAGCGCACTCTCGATGGCGGAAACATATCTTGACAGTGACTAGTTATCGTGGAATCGTCCAATCTAGCCGTTGTCAAGTTCGGGGAGGGACCATGAGCTCCACCACAGTCAGGGCCGGCGACCGCGAGCGTGAGGCCACCGCGGATGTGCTCGGACAGGCACTCGCGCAGGGATATCTCGATCTCGCTGAGTACGAATCGCGGCTGCAGACCGTCTACAGCGCGCAAACCGATCCGGACCTGCGGGCCCTCACCGCCGACCTGCCTGTCGCCGAGGTGCGCCGCAACGATCCGCGCCGTGCCGCGGCGCGCGCGGCTGCCGCCCGCCGCGGCATCCATCTGCACCTCGCGGCCTACGCGACGATGGTTGTCGTCGTGCTCACCGTGTGGCTCGCGGTCGGCCTCGGCACCGGCAGCTGGTACTTCTGGCCCGTCTGGCCGATCCTCGGCGCGGGCATCGGGGTGGCCGCGCACGCGCTGCCGATCCGGCTCGCGTTCCCGGCGTGCCCGGGGCTCACGGCCCGCTAGTTCGGATCCCCGTACTCGTCGAACCAGTACGCCAGCTTGCCGCGGCGGCTGACCGCGCGCAGCCGCCGCTCGGCGAGTTCGCGGGTCACCGACGTCGTCACGATCAGCAGTTCGTCGCCGATCGCGAGCCGGGTGACCGGCTGCGGCACGAACGAATGGCCCGCCCGGATGATCAGCGTGATCACGCTCGGGTCGGGTAGCCGCAATTCCATCACCGTGACGTTGTGTAACCGCGAACCCGGCGACACGGTCATCGTCAGCAACTCAGCGCCGAGCACGTCCAGCGGTGCCGCGTCGACCTGGATCTCACGGGTGGTGTCACGGGGGATCAGGTGCAGCCATTCGGCGACCATGCGCAGGCTCGGACCCTGGATCGCGGTGTAGAGCACCACCAGGATGAACACGATGTGCAGCAGCCGCCAGCTGTCGGGCACCCCCGCCACGATCGGATAGGTGCACAGCACGATCGGCACCGCCCCGCGCAGACCCGCCCACGACAGGAAGACCTTCTCGCGCCACGGCACCCGGAAGCCGATGAGCGACAGGAAGACCGACAGGGGCCGCGCCAACAGCAACAGCACCAGCCCCGCGACGATCGCCGGCACCACCTCGCGGAGCAGCTCCGACGGCGACACCAGCAGGCCGAGGATCACGAACACCCCGATCTGGGCGAGCCAGCCGGCCCCCTCGGCGAACGACCGCGTCGCCGACCGGTGCGGCAGCCCGGAGTTCGCGAGCACGACGCCCGACAGATACGCCGCCAGGAATCCGCTCGCGTGCGCGGTGCCCGCCGCGGCGAACGCGACCATGCACAGCCCGAACGCCGCGAGCGGATACAGGCCGGCGGCGGGCAACGCGATCCGGCGCAAGGTCATCGCGCCGAGGAACCCGAACCCGAGCCCGAGCACGACACCCATCAACAACTCGTAGAGCATCGTGCCCGCGATGGTCAGCGGGTCGAGGTCCATCGGCACCACGCTGAACAGCAGCACGAGGATCACCGCAGGCGCGTCGTTGAAGCCGGATTCGGCTTCCAGCAAGCCACTGAGCCGGCGCGGCAGCGGCACCACCCGCAGCACCGAGAACACCGCGGCGGCGTCCGTACTCGACACCACCGCGCCGAGCAGCAGCGCCAGCTGCCAGTCCATGCCGAGCACCCAGTGCACCGCCGCGGCCGTGATCACCGTGCTCGCCGCGACGCCGAACGTCGCTAGTACACCGGCGGGGGCCAGCACTTTCCTGATGTCGTTGAAGCGGGTGGTCAGGCCGCCCTCGACCAGGATCACCGCCAGCGCCGCGGTGCCCAGATCCTGCGCCAGCTGCGCGTTGTCGAACTGCAGCCCGAGACCGTCCTCCCCGACCAGCACGCCGACCCCGAGAAACAGCAATAGGCTGGGCAGGCCGACCCCGGTGGCCAGCCTCGTCGCGGCAATGCTCGCCAGCAGCACCAGACCGCCGATGAACAGCGCCACGTAGAGCTGCTGCAGGGTCACCCAGATGAGTAAATCAGGGACAGGAGGTTCATGCGGATCGCAGTGGCGGGCGCGGGTGCGGTCGGCCGGTCGGTGGCCCAGGAGCTCGTCGACTACGGCCACAAGGTCCTGATCATCGAGAAGGAATTCCACCGCTACGAGCCGAGCTCGGTCCCCGGCGCGGAGTGGCTGTGGGCGGACGCGTGCGAGGTCGGCTCCCTCGAAGAAGCCGAGATGCAGATCTGCGACGTCGCGATCGCGGCCACCGGCGACGACAAGGCGAATCTGGCGATGGCGCTGCTGGCCAAGACCGAGTTCGGTATCGAGCGGGTGGTGGCGCGGATCAACGACGCCCGCAACGAGTGGCTGTTCACCGAGGCGTGGGGCGTCGACGTGGCGGTGTCGACGCCGCTGGCACTCGTCGCCGCCATCGAAGGCGCGATCGACAAGGGTCAGTTGGTGCGGCTGATGGCGCTGGGCCGCGACTCCCGGGGCGATCTCGGGCAGAGCGCGACGAATGTCGCGAAGTTCACGCTGCCCGACGACAGCCCGCTGGTGCAGCGCCGCGTGCGAGACCTCGCGATGCCCGCCGACAGTGCGCTGGTGACGCTGATGCGCGGAAAACACCTGATCATCCCCACTCCGGACGAGGTGCTCAAGGCCGGTGACGAGCTGCTGTTCATCGCCGCATCCGGCGTCGAGGAACACATCAAGGCGATGGTGAAGGGCACCCGTAGACTGGAGTGACTCCAAAGTCAGTACGGCTGACGCCCATGTCCACCTGCCCGACGGAAAGCCCGCCCGACAGCGTGCCGCCCACGACGAGACGGAGCCATGCTCGCCATCCTTGCTGCCCACGCGGCCGCCGCGCTACTGGCGCCTCTGTTGGTGTACCGCTGGGGGCGTTCGGCGTTCTATCCGCTTGCGCTGGTGCCGCTGCTGTCGCTGATCTGGGTGGTGCTGAACTGGCCTGACAAGGGTCAGGCGCACGTCGTCGACGTCTCCTGGGTGCCCAGCCTGTCGATGGACATCACGCTGAGGTTCGACGCACTGGCCGCGGTGATGAGCGTGCTGGTGCTCGCGATCGGCGCGCTGGTGCTGTTCTACTGCGCCGACTACTTCCACCACCACGACGGCCACACCGAGAAGCGGCTGCCCAGCTTCGCCGCCGAGCTGGTCGCCTTCTCCGGCGCCATGTTCGGGCTGGTCACCAGCGACAACCTGCTGCTGCTCTACGTCTTCTGGGAGATCACGACGGTTCTGTCGTTCCTGCTGGTCGGGCACTACGCGGAGCGTGCGACGAGCCGGCGGGCTGCGATGCAGGCGCTGCTGGTGACCACGTTCGGCGGCCTGGCGATGCTGGTCGGCATCATCGTGCTCGGCAACATCGCGGGCACCTTCCTGCTTTCAGAGCTGATCGCGGCCCCGCCGACCGGGTTGGCGGCATCGGTGGGTCTGGTGCTGATCCTCATCGGCGCGCTGTCCAAATCGGCGATCGTGCCGCTGCACTTCTGGTTGCCCGGCGCGATGGCCGCGCCGACCCCGGTCAGCGCGTACCTGCACGCCGCGGCGATGGTGAAGGCCGGCGTCTACCTGATCGCCCGGATGACGCCGGGGTTCGCCGACTCCCCCGAGTGGCGCCCGACCGTGGTGACCCTCGGCCTGCTGACGATGCTGCTGGCCGGCTGGCGCGCGATCCGCGAGTACGACCTGAAGCTGATCCTCGCGTTCGGCACGGTCAGCCAGCTCGGTTTCATCACGATCATGGTCGGGGTCGGCGGCAGCGAGATGATGCTCGCCGGACTCGCCATGCTGTGCGCGCACGCGATGTTCAAGGCCGCGCTGTTCATGGTCGTCGGCATCATCGACCACGCCACCGGCACCCGCGACATCCGCAGGCTGGCCTGGCTGGGCCGGCGGCACAAACCGCTGCTGATCATCGGCTGCGCGGCGGCCGCAAGCATGGCCGCGCTGCCCCCGTTCTTCGGCTTCGTCGCCAAGGAGGCCGACTTCGAGACGGTGCTGCACAGCCCCTATCTGGGTGCGGCGTCGCCGTTCGTGCTCACCGGCATCGTGTTGGGTTCGGTCCTGACGACGGTGTACAGCCTGCGGTTCGTGTTCGGCGCCTTCGGCCGCAAGGGTCTGCCGCACCCCAGCACCCGGGTCGAGGAGATGCACCGGCCCGGTCCCGGCTTCCTGATCCCGCCGGCGATCCTGGCCGCGGCGGGCCTGCTGTTCGGCCTGTGGCCGAAGCCGCTGGACACCGTGCTGAGCAACTACAGCGACACTGTCCCCAACCCGCAGGGCTATGACGGCGACTACTACCTGTCGCTGTGGCACGGGGTGAACCTGCCGCTGATCCTGTCGGCGCTGGTGCTGGTCGCGGGCATCGCGATCTACTTCGGGCGCAAACGGCTGCGCCGCGCCCGCGCGGACTTCGTGCCCCTGGGCAACGCCGACCGCATCTACGACGCCGTCATCCGCGGCGCGGACGTGCTGTCGGTGCGGGTCACCGCGCTCACCCAGCGTGGCTCGCTGCCCCAGACCCAGTCGTTCATCCTGGTCACCCTCGCCGTGCTGCCGATCGTCGTGCTCGGGCTCGGCGCGCGCACCCAGCCCCGGTTCGAGATCTGGGATTCGCCCCCGCAGGTGGTCGTCGGCCTGCTGATGGCCGCGGCGGCGCTGACCGCGGTGGTCCTGCGCAACCGGCTCGCGGCGGTGCTGATGGTCGGCGTCACCGGGTACGGCTGCGGCGCGATCTTCGCGTTCCACGGCGCTCCTGACCTGGCGCTGACGCAGTTCCTGGTCGAGACGCTGACGCTGGTCGCGTTCGTGCTGGTGCTGCGCACCCTGCCCGCGGAGACCAGCCGCGAGGAGACCACCCGCTACCGCGGGCCGCGCGCCGCTCTGGCGATCGCGGTGGGCGCGACCGTCACCACGCTGGCCGCGTTCGCGATGGCCGCCCGCAACACCAGGCCGCTGGCCGAACTGCTGCCCGAAGCCGCGTACAAGCTCGGCCACGGTTCGAACACCGTCAACGTGATCCTGGTCGACATCCGCGCCTGGGACACCATGGGCGAGGTGTCGGTGCTGCTGGTGGCCGCGACCGGCGTCGCGTCGATGGTGTTCCGCAGCCGGCGGTTCGGTTCCGCCCCGAGGGTCTCCGACGCCGGCCAGCCCGATATCGGCAGGCTTCCGGTGTCCGCACACCACAGCCCGGCCGCCGGTGACATCACGTGGCTGCGCGGCAGCGAGCTGCGTGACCCACGGCACCGCTCACTGGTCCTCGAGGTCGCCACCCGGCTGATCTTCCCGGTGATGATGGTGCTGTCGGTGTACTTCTTCTTCGCGGGCCACAATGTGCCGGGTGGCGGTTTCGCCGGCGGTCTGATGGCCGGCCTCGCGCTGGTGCTGCGCTATCTGGCCGGTGGCCGTTACGAACTCGGCGAGACGCTGCCGCTGGACGCGGGCAAGATCCTCGGCGCCGGCCTTACGCTGGCGGCCGGCACCGCGGCGGCCTCCCTGTTGCTCGGCGCCCCGGCGCTGTCCTCGGCGGTGATCGAGTTCGACGTCCCCGTGCTGGGCAGCATCAAGTTCGTCACCGCACTGTTCTTCGATCTAGGGGTGTATCTGATCGTCGTCGGATTGGTGCTCGACGTGTTGCGCAGCCTCGGCGCGCGCATCGACGTCGAGATGAGCGAGCTGGCCGAGCAGAACAAGCAGGCGGTGCGGCAACGATGACGACCTACCTTGTCCCGCTGATGATCATCGGGGTGCTCACCAGCGCCGGCGTCTATCTGCTCCTCGAACGCAGCCTCACCCGGATGCTGTTGGGGCTGCTGCTGATCGGCAATGCGATCAACCTGCTGCTCCTCAACACCGGCGGCCCGTCGGGCAACCCGCCGGTGCGCGGGCGCACCAGCGCTGACTCCACCACGATCGCGGATCCGTTGGCGCAGGCGATGATCCTGACCGCGATCGTGATCACGATGGGTGTGGCCGCGTTCGTGCTGTCGTTGGCCTACCGCTCCTACCGGATCAACACGATCGAAGAAGTCAGCAACGACCCCGAGGACACCAGGGTCTCGCAGCTGTCGGGCAAAGAGGACGACGAGCTCGACGACCGTCCGCAGCCCGACGTCACCCGTGACACCGATCTGCCCGACGAATTGGACGCGCTACCCGGTTACGAGGGGTCGCGATGATCGGCAGTCATCTCGCGCCGGTCCTGGTGCCGTTGCCGGTGCTGGTACCGCTGCTGGGTGCGGCGATCACCTTGTTCGCCGGCCGACGTCCGAGGCTGCAGCGCTCGCTGGTGGTGTTCGCACTGTCCACCGTCGTCGTGGTGTCGGGTGTGCTGCTCTACCTGGCCGACCGCGACGGCACGATCGCGGTGCAGGTCGGCGGCTGGGGCGCGACAGAACCCGGGATGGGCCCGCTGGGCGTGACGCTGGTGGTGGACCGGTTGTCGGCACTGATGCTGGTGGTGTCGTCGATCGTGCTGCTGGCGGTGGTCTTCTACGCCATCGGCCAGGGCATCCGCGACGGCGACGACCGCCAGCCGGTGTCGATCTTCCTGCCCACCTACCTCGTGCTGTCGACGGGCGTGTTCATGGCCTTCCTGGCCGGGGACCTGTTCAACCTGTTCGTCGGCTTCGAGGTGCTGCTGACGGCGAGCTTCGTGCTGCTGACCATCGGGGCCAGCAAGGAACGGGTGCGCGCGGGCATCTCGTACGTGATGGTGTCGATGGTCTCGTCGCTGGTGTTCCTGTTCGGTATCGCGCTCGTGTACGCGACCACCGGCACGCTGAACCTGGCGCAGATCGCGGTGCGACTCGACGACGTGCCGTCGGGCACGCGGATGGCGTTGTTCGCCGTGCTGCTGGTCGCGTTCGGGATCAAAGCCGCGGTGTTCCCACTGTCGGCGTGGCTGCCCGACTCCTACCCGACCGCACCCGCCCCGGTCACGGCCGTGTTCGCCGGCCTGCTGACCAAGGTCGGCGTCTACGCGATCATCCGCGCGCACACACTGCTGTTCCCCGGCGGCGGGATGGACGGGGTGCTGATGGTCGCCGGCGTGCTGACGATGATCATCGGCATCCTCGGTGCGATCGCCCAGAGCGACATCAAGCGTCTGCTGTCGTTCACATTGGTCAGCCACATCGGCTACATGGTGTTCGGCATCGCGTTGTCCAACCACCTCGGCATGTCCGGCGCGATCTACTACGTCGCGCACCACATCCTGGTACAGACCACGCTGTTCCTGGTGGTCGGCCTGATCGAGCGACAGGCAGGCGCGTCGACGCTGGAGCGGCTCGGCGGCCTCGCGGCGGCGAGCCCGCTGCTGGCCTTCCTGTGGGTGATTCCGGCGCTGAACCTCGGTGGCATCCCGCCGTTCTCGGGTTTCATCGGCAAGGTCGCTCTGCTGGAGGCGGGTGCGGAATCCGGCTCGGTGCTGGCCTGGATCCTGGTGGCCGGCGGCGTCATCACCAGCCTGCTGACGCTGTACGTGGTGGCCCGGGTGTGGACCAAGGCGTTCTGGCGACTGCGCAAGGACGCGCCCGAAGGGCACCTGGCCGGGCCGGCTCCGTCGGCGCTGCTGGACAACACCGACGACACCATGGACATCGAACTCATCGAGCGCGACGATGTCGGCAAGATGCCGCTCGGGATGCTGGTCCCGACCGGCGCGCTGATCGTGGTCGGGTTGCTGCTCACGGTGCTCGCCGGGCCGATCTTCGCGTTCAGCGACCGCGCTGCCGACGAGGTGCTGGACCGCGGTCAATACATCAGCGCGGTGCTGGGAGGTGCGCCGTGAGGCACAACGCGCTGCGGATCTGGATCGTCTGCTGGCTGGTGTTCGTCTGGGTTCTGTTGTGGGGCAACATCTCTGCGGCCAACCTGCTGTCGGGTCTGGCCGTCGCGCTGGTGATCACGGTGCTGCTTCCGCTGCCACCGGTGCCGGTGGAAGGCCGTATGCACCCGCTGTCGACGCTGCGGCTGGTCGTGACCGTGGCGTACTGGCTCGTGGTGTCCTCGATGCAGGTCGCGTATCTGGCGATCAAACCGGGCAAGCCGCCGCTGACCGCGGTGCTGCGCGCACACCTCAACGTCAAGTCCGACCTGGTGCTCGCGCTGGCGGTCAACATCATGAACCTGACGCCGGGCAACATCGTGCTGGAGATCGACCAGACCCGAAGGATGGTGTACGTGCACGTCCTCGACGTCGGATCGGACCGCACGGTGAACCGGTTCTACAGCCAGGTCGAGCAACTGCAGCGGATGCTGGTCGCGTCGTTCGAACGCGACGCCGACTGGAAGCCTGCGGCGGAGAAGGAGGCCGACGCATGACGGTTCAGCGAGAAGCGAAGGCGGATCGCGCATGACGGTTCAGCGAGAAGCGAAGGCGGATCGCGCATGACGGTTCAGCGAGAAGCGAAGGCGGATCGCGCATGACATTCGTCTGGATCGCCGCCGGCACGATGCTGTCGCTGGCGGCGTTGGCCACCATGTTCCGCATGCTGCTCGGGCCGACGACGTTGGACCGGCTCGTCGCGCTGGACACCCTTGTCGCGGTGACGATGTGCGCGATCGGGACATGGGCGGCGTTCAGCCTGGACACCACGGTCACCTACAGCCTGACGGCGCTGGCGCTGATCACGTTCATCGGATCGGTCAGCGTGGCGAGGTTCCGTGTTCCGGACGTCGCCGACCCTGCCGACAAGGGGCCGTCCCGATGATCTCCGATGTCATCGCCGGTGTGCTTATCCTGCTCGGGTCGGCGCTGGCGCTCACCGCCGCGATCGGCGTGGTGCGGTTCCCCGACACCCTGTCGCGGATGCATGCGGCGACCAAGCCGCAGGTGCTCGGTCTGCTGCTGGTGCTCATCGGCGCGGCACTGCGCCTGCGCGGCCACGTCGATATCGGCATGCTGATCCTGACCGGTCTGTTCACGATCATCACCGCACCCGTGATCGCGAACCGGGTGGGCCAGCTCGCGTACCGCGAACAGAACATCCGGGACGATCTGCTGACCAGGGACGAGATGCATGATTTCGCGGCCGAACGGGAATCCGGCGGTCATGACGGTTCTGGACAGCCCGGGAGTACCTGACTCCGGGTGTGACGCGATCGCCCTTGCCAACGCGATCGCGCGGGTCCGCGAAACCGCAAGGAGACAACCGCTTTTCACGGATCCCTATGTCCAGCTGCTGGTCGACGCCTCCCGTTCGGGCGAACCCGACCCGGTGCCGCCGGCGGTCGCCGATCACATCGCGGCCCGGACCAAGTGGTTCGACGACTACTTCCTCACCGCCGGCTCGGCCGGCGTGGTCCAGGTGGTGATCCTGCAGGCCGGCTTCGACACCAGGGCGTGGCGCCTGCCGTGGCTGTCCGACACCGTCATCTACGAGGTGGACCGCCCGGAAGTGCTTGCGTTCAAACAGGACACGCTGCGACGGGCCGGCGCGGTCCCGTCCGTCGGCTATGTGCCGCTGCCGGCGGTGGCCGGCGACGACTGGACGAGGGCGTTGACGGCCGCCGGGTTCGCCCATGACGAGCCGACCGCGTGGGGTATCGAGGGACTGATGCCCGCGTTGGACCCGCAGGCGCGCGAAGAACTGCTGGAGCGCATCGACCTCTACAGCGCCCGCGGCAGCCGGATCGCGATCGAGACGGAGGCCGACAGCGATCCCGACGTCGACTGCTGGTTGTGCGCGCGACACTGGGAAATGGGCTCGGTCGCCTCGGCGGATCTGTTGGAGCGCTACCACCGCGATCGCGCCCACGCCACGTCGGGCATCTTCGTCGGCGGTCGCAAGCACTGAGACTCGGGCCCTGAATTTTGGTGCGCGCAGGGCCTCCAGGCGCCGGTAACGTCGGATGCCATGACGTTGATGGTGGATCCGGACATCCTGCGAGCCTTCGCGGGCCAGGTGGACACCACCTCGACGGTGATCGCCGACGGTGACGCCGGCGCGAAGGTGTCGACGGCGGCCGACGGACTACCCGGTTCGACGACGCAGTGGGCCGCGCACCTGGTCGGTACCCACGTGGGCGATCAGGCGGCGGCCCTCGCGGCGGACGTCGGCAGGATCGGTTCCGCGGTGCGCGGATCCGCCGGGGATTACGAGGTCACCGACTCCGATCTGGCCAAGAACTTCCAGGGCCTCTTCTGACGCCGTGCTTCCCTCTCGTTCGCGCCTGGAATCGTGGAATCCCGACTCGTTGTCCTTCACCGGTCCCACCGTCAAGGCGGCCGGGGACGCCGTCGAACAGTCGGTCGGGCGCATCGACGTGAACCTGCGGCAGATGCCGGAGACGCGGAGTTGGGCGGGCACCGCGCACGACGCCGCGACCGACATGCTGGGTCGTGCGCACAGATCGGCCGAGAAGTTCCGTGACCACCTCTCGTCCGTCGCCGGCGCGCTGACCGCAGGTGCGAGCACGCTCGGGGCCGCACGCCGTGCGTTGCTGGACAGAGCGGATCAGATCGACGCGGGCCCACTGAACGTGTCGGAGGGCTGGGCGGTGCTGATCGATCCCGGCGCCCAGTCGGGCGAGCAGATCGCCGAGTTGATGGAACTGGTCGTCACCGAGCAGGCGGCCGTGAACACCCTCCTTCTCGCTGTCGGCGACGCCGACGCCGCGCTGGCCGAGAAGCTCATGGCGGCCGCTGCGGTATTCGGTTTCACTCCCCCTCCCGCCGAGGGACTGCCCGGCATGCTCACCCCCGCGGCCCGGCGGCCGGCCGACGACGTCCCGAGCCCGCGTGATCCGCTCGGCCTGTTGCAGCAGGACACCGTGCGCGCCGAGGCCATGGCGACGACCGTGCGCGAAACACAGTCCGGATTCACCGACGACGGTCACTTCGAGAAGACGATGATCATGCAGGACGGCAGCAAGATCCGGATGACGGAGTACGAGTACGACTACGCGCGCGGCGTGCCCGACATGGTCAAGGAAGAGCATTTCGACGCCGACGGACAGCTGATCTCGTGGACGACGTCCAGCCGCACCCCGGGCGGATACGAGAACACGACTTTCAACTGGGCCGACGGCTCGCAATACGTCGTCGACCGCTCCCCCGAGGGTGTCGTCACCGGCCACTTCAACCTTCCGGATGGCCGCCGGGTGCTGCTCGATCCCGACAGCCCGCTGCTCACCACGGTTCCCGCCCGCATCGGCGACGTCATGACCGGCCTCGACGCGCACATCGCGGGCGGTGGACGGATCCCGATGCTCTCGATGGACAACGTGGAGAAGCTCGGTGCGGGCGCGAAATACGGCGGGGCGGCGCTGGGCACGATGACGGCGATGTATGACTTTCTGAAGGCGGCGACACCCGAGGACAAATGTGTCTCGGTGTTCGCGGGCGCGTTCGGGTTGGCCGGCAACGCCCTCGGCGGTGCCGGGGGTGCGGCGGTCGGTGCACCGATACCGCTTCCCGGCACCACCGCGGGAGGGGCCATCACAGGTGCACTGGTGGTCGGCGGGTTGTTCACGCAGGCGGGAACCAAGGTCGGGGAGGTGTTGTGCGGCAGCTAGACAACGCTCCACCGCCGCCGCACTGGCGCCCGAACCTCACCGCGTGGACGTGGGTGGGCGTCGTGGTTTTCGTCGTCGGGACCATCTACTGCGTGGTGCGGGCCGCGACGTCGGTGGCGCAGGGTTCGGTGTTGGGGGCGCTGATCGCGGGCGGTCTGGCGCTGATGTGTGTGGGCTTACTGGCGGTTCTCGCAGTGACCTTCACCGTCTCGGCGGCCCGATACCGGGAGTCGGGCGGGTCCGCGACGACCCTTCGGGTCAATCCCGTGATCGCGGTTCTCTACGGGGTCGCGCTCGCCGGCGCGGTGTTGGCGTCGTCGCTCTACGTGATCTTCTCCGGCCGGGAGTCGGTCCGGATGTTGTTCGGCGCCGACGAGGTCGTGCGTTTCCTGATGGCCGCGCTGCTGGGGATCTCCCTACTCGGGCTGATCGGTCTGGTCAGGTCCCGCGAGCCCGGACGTCTGCGGCTGACCGCGGCCGGGGTCGAGCACGCCACGTTCCTCGGAACCCGTTCGGCCGGCTGGAATCAGATCACCGACATCGCCGACTCGGCAGGCAATCGGGCCCTGAATCCGATCGTGCTGACCGTCCGGGACGCCAAGCCCATCGTGGTGTCGAACGCCGACCGCTACGGGGACGGCGGGCCGGCGGTTTACTGGCTGGTGCGCCACTACTGGCGGCACCCGCAGGACCGAGGCGAGCTTGCCGACGGCCGTGCCCTGCAACGGCTTGCCGCCGCACAGTTCACCACCGACTGATCACTCCGAGAGCTGGAACTCCACCATCGCGATGATGGTGTCGACCGCCTCGGACAATGCCGTCACCCGCTCGGCGACGGTGGGCGCGGCCAGGATCGCATATCGGTCGGCCTGCCCCATCGGGAGCCGGTTCGTCAACGCGTACAACCACTGTGCGGCATCGCCGGATGCGTCGGCGCCGAGGATGATGTCACGAGCGTTGACCTGCGCGCCGCGCGCGGCGGCGATGCGCTCGAACAAACCGACGATCCGTTCCTCGATGTCGCGGATCGCGTCGACGTCGACCGCGGGCCCGGGCTCATCGGGCCACACCTCGATCACCGCCCGGGGATACGGGTCGTCCGGCAGCCATTCGAGCACCCGGATACGCTCCCCCAGCTGACATTTCAAACGGTAGAGGCCGGTGCCGGTCTCCGTGTATTGGGTGATGCGGGCCAGCACCCCGACGTCGCTGCGGGTGTCACCGCCGCCGACCTCACGCCCCGCCGCGATCATCACCACACCGAACACCGGCTCGTCACCGGCCAGGCACGCCCGCACCAGCGCGGTGTATCTCGGCTCGAAGATCCGCAGCGGAAGCTCCTCACCGGGCAGCGTCGCCACCTCGAGCGGGAACATCGGCAGGGTCGGCACGCTAGAGCACCAACTCGCTCACCAGGGCGTCGACGACGGCACGCAGGTCGCCGTCGTGTTCCTCGGCGACGCGGCGCTGCCGTTGGTAGGACGCCCCGTTGTGGTAGATGTCGGGGACCCGGGCGAGCTCGTCGACGCAGCCCAGCCGCTTGGCGACGGGCTGCAACCGCTCGAGCAGATCATCGAGGTCGTCGGTGACGAGCCGCTCGTTGCTGTCGGCGTCGAGGATGATGATCGCGTCCAGGCCGTAACGTGCTGCGCGCCACTTGTTCTCCTGCACATGCCACGGCGGCATCACCGGCAGCGAGTCGCCGGCCTCGATCCGGCGGTCCAGGTCGACGATCAAGCAATGGGTGAGCGCAACCAGCGCGGAGAGCTCGCGCAGATTGGAGACGCCGTCGAAGATCCGGACCTCGATGGTGCCGAGATGAGGGGACGGCCTGATGTCCCAGCGGATCTCGTTCATGTGGTCGATGATCCCGGTCTTCTTCTGATCGCTGACGAAGCGTTCCCATTCCCGCCACTCCTGAAAGTGGAACGGCAACCCGGCCGTCGGCAACTGCTGGAACATCATGGCGCGGTTGCTCGCATAGCCGGTGTCCTCACCGTCCCAGAACGGCGAGGACGCCGACAGCGCCAGCAGGTGCGGGTACTGGTGCAGCAGCGACGTGATGATCGGCATGACCTTGTGCGCCGACGAGATGCCGACGTGCACGTGCACGCCCCAGATCGTCATCTGCCTGCCCCACCACTGGGTCCGCTTGATCAGCTCGGCGTAGCGGGGCGCATCGGTCAGCTTCTGCGCCGACCAGTCCGCGAACGGATGGGTGCCCGCGCAGAACAACTCCATACCGCGCTGACGCACGACCTCGCGCACCGGGCGCAGGGTCGAGGCGAGGTCTTCCATCGCCTGGCCCGAGTTCTCGCAGATGCCCGTCACCACCTCGACGGTGTTACGCAGCAATTCCTTGTGGACGTGCGGGTTCTCGCCGATCTCGGCGATGACGGACGCGGCCTCGTTGCTGAGGTCCCTGGTCTCGGCGTCGACGAGAGCGAACTCCCATTCGACGCCGACAGTCGGACGTACCGACCCTTTGAAATCGATACGGCTGCTTGCGCTTCCGTCAGGAACCGGTGATGACACCGCAGGCCACCCGCGCTCCGGCGTCGCCGGTCGCCAGGGTGTTCTGATCCGGCGGGGGTGCACCGTCGATCTGCTGGTAGCGCTCCGGCGGGATGTTGGCGAAGTTGTCCGGCTTCTCGTGGATGATGATCGCGGTGCCCGCACCGTCGAGCAGATCCTCGGCGGTGAACGCATCCGTCGTCGTCACCAGCATGGCCGAACCGTCCTCACGCACCTGCAGCGACGACAGGTCGCCGCTTGCGGGGTGGCCACTGTGGCCCGGCACCTGGAAATGCCCGCCGGCGGAGTTGAAGTTCGCGGGAGCACCGCCGGTCGGGGCGACCGAGTTGGCCTCGCACTTGCCCACCGAGTGGATGTGCATGCCGTGGAATCCCGGTGCCAGCTGGCCGGTTCCGGTGGTCTCGACGGTCACGGTGGCGTAACCGTCGGAGAACACGATTTCGGCGTTGGCGACCATGGTGCCGTCAGCCAGGTTGAGTTCGGCGGTCAGGGTTTCCCCACTGGCCTGACCGGAGCCGCTTCCGTGTCCGGATCCGTGTTCGCCGGGCGCCGCGGACGGCGACGGCGAACCGGTCCACACCGGCGGTGTGGTGCCCGGAGAATCCGAGGGCACTTCTCCCGGAGGGGCGCACGCACTCAACACAAGCGCGGGCACTGCAAACAACGTGGCGGCAGCGACGGACCTGAGCATGGGCAAGAGCCTAACCGGTGACCAGTACGACCACGCCCGGTGGCTGCTCTATGAGCTCCGGAACCCTCGGTGCGACCGGCGCCTGCAGCAGTCGGCCGACCTCTTCGGCGGCTTCCTGCTCGCCCTCGGTTTCACCGAAGTACACCGTGGTGACCGTGACTTCCGGCACCACCAGGTTGCCGACCTCGGTGACGTCCCACTTGTCGTCGCGCAGTCGCGTGGCGGTCGATTCCGCGGCGCCGGGGATCTCGGAGATGTTGAACACACGGACTTCGGGGCGCGCCGGTTCGGGCGCCGCCGATGTGGTGGTCGTGGTCGTGGTCGTGGCGGTGGTCGCGGCCGTCGACGCGTCGTCGTCGGAACCGCTCAACGCCTGGAACCCGACGAGCAGGAACACCACGCCGAGGAACAGCAACACCATGACGATGGCACGTAGGGGCAGTCCCGAAGACTCTCGCTGGTTCATCGGCGCCTACTGTATCGCGGGCCGGCGCCCGGACCGGTGACCTAAGTGACGTCGAAGCCGAGTCGACGCGCAGCCCTGGCCTTCTGCCTGCTGGCCCGCAGCCTGCGCAGCCGCTTCACCAGCATCGGGTCCGCGGCCAGCGCCTCGGGCCGGTCCACCAGGGCGTTGAGCACCTGGTAGTAGCGGGTTGCCGACATCGAGAACAGCTCCTTGATGGCGTCTTCCTTGGACCCGGCGTACTTCCACCACTGGCGCTCGAACGCCAAGATGTCGTGCTCGCGACGGGTCAGACCGTCGGTGGGCTCGGTGTCGTCCCCAGAACGCTCAGCCCGCGCGATGGCGCCGTCCATATCGCTACTTGGACCCTTCCGGAAATCGAAATGACATAGATGTGGTTTCGGCGAGTATTCAATCACGGTTGGGTCACGCGCATCGTCACAAACGCCGCGAGTCGGCAGCCGAAAGCACCGCGTGCGCGCTGCCGCCTAAGCTTTCCGGCATGGCCGTCAGACCGATCTGCATCGTCGGAGATCCCGTCCTGCACACCCCGACCGAACCCGTGCCCGTCGGGCCGGACGGTTCGCTGCCCGCCGAGATCGCAGACCTGATCCAGGACATGTACGACACGATGGACGCCGCCAACGGAGTCGGGTTGGCCGCCAACCAGATCGGGGTGAACAAGCGCCTCTTCGTCTACGACTGCGCCGACTCGCGCAAGAAGACCACCCGTCGCCGCGGTGTCGTCGTCAACCCGGTGTTGGAGACCTCGGAGATACCCGAGACCATGCCCGACCCCGATGACGACGACGAGGGCTGCCTGTCGGTGCCCGGCGAATCGTTCCCGACCGGGCGGGCCGACTGGGCGCGGGTGACGGGGCTGGATGCCGACGGGAACGAGATCGTGCTAGAGGGCACCGACCTGTTCGCGCGCATGCTGCAGCACGAGACCGGCCATCTCGACGGCTTCCTGTATTTGGACCGGTTGATCGGCCGCAACGCCCGTGCGGCGAAGAAGGCAGTCAAGTCCAACGGCTGGGGTGTTCCCGGGCTGACCTGGATGCCCGGTGAGGATCCCGATCCGTTCGGGCACTGACCGGTGAGCGAGTTGCCCGAGGTCGGGACCCGGGTCAGCCTGCGGTATCGGCTGCCGACCGACACCGACCGGCCGATGACCGACGTAGTCGGCCACATCGTCGACCCGGGTGACGACGCCGGCGACGTGGTCCGGATCAGGACCCGCCGCGGTGACGTCGTCGACGTCGTCCGCGAGGATGTGCTGGCCGTCCGCGTCGTCCCGGAGATGCCGGTGCGCACCGGCGAGATCCGCAACCTGGAACACGCCGCGGCACTGGGGTGGCCGGGCACCGAAAGCCAGTGGCTGGGCGGCTGGTTTCTGCGGCATGGTCGCGGTGTCACGCGGCGCGCCAACTCCGCGGTGCCGCTGCAGTACTCGTCGTTCTCCGAGATCGCGCAGGTGGCCGACTGGTACCGCGCCCGCGGTCTGCCGGCGCTGATCTCGGCCCCGGACCGGCTGTTGCGGCTGCCCGACGCAACGCCGACCGACGCCGAAAACCTGGTCATGACTGCCGATATCGCACCATCCGGGGAGATCCCGGTTTCGCAGACCCCCGACGATGCGTGGCTGGGCATCTATCAGCGCGACGTGCCGGTCGACGTCCTGACCGCGGTCGTCGACGGCGAGGTCGGCTTCGGCATGCTCGACGAGGCGGCCGTCGGGCGGGTGGCGGTGACGGAGGCACCCGACGGCACCAGGTGGGCGGGCGTCTCCGCGGTGCGGGTGGACGAGGGCGCGCGGCGGCAGGGGCTGGCCCGGAAGCTCTGCGACGGGCTGCTGACCTGGGCGCATCAGCGCGGTGCTACCCGCTGCTATGTCCAAGTCGTCGCCGAGAACACCGGTGCCCGTGCACTTTACGAGAAGATGGGCTTCGTGGTCCATCACCGGTCGCGGTACGTCGACGCCGAGGACCTACTGTAGGGCCCATGCGTCTGGCTACCTGGAACGTCAACTCGATCCGTGCCCGCGTCGACCGCGTCACCGACTGGCTCGAGCGCGCCGACGTCGACGTGTTGGCGATGCAGGAGACGAAGTGTTCCGACGACCAGTTCCCGACGATGCCGTTCGCGGCGTTGGGCTACGAGGTGGTGCACTGCGGGTTCAGCCAGTGGAACGGGGTCGCGATCGCCTCCCGGATCGGAATCGACGCTGCCGAGGTCGGTTTCGACGGGCAGCCGGCATGGGGGGACAAGCCCGAGGTGGAGGCTGCCGCCGAGGCGCGCGCACTGGGCGCCACCTGCGGCGGGGTCCGGGTGTGGAGCCTCTACATACCGAACGGGCGCACGGTGGATTCACCGCACTACGCCTATAAGCTGGAATGGCTTGCCGCGCTGCGGGACACGGCCGCATCATGGCTGGCAGCCGACCCGTCCGCGCCGATCGCACTCGTCGGCGACTGGAACATCGCCCCGTTCGATGACGACGTGTGGGACATCTCGCTGTTCCAGGAGAGCACACATGTGACACCGCGGGAGCGGGACGCCTTCAACGCCCTCATCGACGCCGGATTCACCGACGTGGTAAGGCCTTTCACGCCCGGGCCGGGCACGTTCACCTATTGGGACTACACGCAGCTGCGGTTCCCGAAGAACCGCGGCATGCGCATCGATTTCATCCTGGGATCCCCGGCGTTCGCGTCCCGTGTCACCCACGGGGAGATCGCCCGCGACGAGCGCAAGACGGGCAAGAACCGGGTCGGGTCCCCGAGCGATCACGCGCCGGTCGTGGTGGATCTGGACATCTGAAAAGGGGCGCCCCGAAGGACGCCCCTTTCGTCACGTGTCGCCGGTCAGCGGACGTTGACGTGGTACACGTAGCCGGTGATCGTGTTCTGGTAGGTCCGGTCGTTGCGGAAGTCGCGCACGGTGCCGCGGATCGCCGGGCCGCGGTTGACGCCCACGACGCTGGCCTCACCGAGCGGGGTGTCCGACAGCCGGTGCACGATCACGCGATGGCCTTCGCGCTCCAGCGCAGCGATGGTCGCCTGCGCGTCCGAACCCGTCGGAGCCGCGGCGGCCGGTGCTGCCAGCCCCACGACAGCGGCCGACAGAGCTGCTACGACTGCGGCTGCGATGTTGAACTTCTTCATTTTCTTTTCCTGCCCTTCCCTGTTGGCGGTGGGTCGGAGCCGTGGAGCGTGTCGCGCGGTCTCGACTTACGGTGGTGCTCGATCTTGATGATCTGCACTGGTAAACCCGCAGTTCAACCGGATAATTCCGGTGGCAGGAAATGATCGTCGGGTGGCAGAACTACGACGATGAAACTTGTCGGCGGGCCGCACTACACTCGAACACATGTTCGATGCATCGTTGCCGGGGCCCGACATCGTGGCCACCCTCGACGACGCCGAACTCTGCGCCGCCATCGCGGGCTGGGCCGCCGCGTCGGCGGCCGCGGACGCCCGGAAACTCGCCGCCATCGCCGAACTCCACCGCCGCGCCACCACAGACCGACTCCGCGAACGCGATGCCGTCGACGACACCGACGCTGCCGCCGCCCAACTCTCCTGCACTCTGACCCTCAGCCACGGCAAGGCCCTGGCAATGATCGACCTCGCCATCACCCTCCGCGACCGACTCCCCCAAACCGCCGCCCGCTACCTCGCCGGCCAGATCAGCCCCACCCTGATCACCACCATCGCCTACCGCACCTTCCTCGTCACTCCCGCCGCACTGCCCGCCATCGACACCGCCATCGCCGAACGTGCCCACCGCTGGGGCACTCTGACCCAACACCAACTCAGCACCGCGATCGACACCTGGATCCACCGCCACGACCCCGACGCCGTGCGACGCACCCGCAACGCCATGCGCGGGCGCTACTTCACCATCGACACCCAACCCCGCTCCGGCACCGACCCCGCCGCCGGCACCGTCACCGTCCACGGCCGCCTCACCGGGCCCGACGCAGCCCTCGCCCGCGCGCGTCAAGCCGAGATGCAAGCCCACCTCTGCCCTGATGACCCCCGCACCCAAGACCAACGCAACGCCGATGCCGCCGGCGCCTCCCTGGCCGGATTCCACCGGCTGGCCTGCGCCTGCGACAACGCCGAGTGCCCCGGCAAAGCCGGCGACGGCTACACCTCCCACATCACCATCCACGTCCTGACCGACCCCGAGAGCCTGCACGCCGAACCCGACCCCGATTACCACGGCCACACCCCACCGGCCACCCGCGACGAACACGCCGGATTCGAGGCGGAGACAGCGGCGCCGGTCCAGGATCAGCCCACCGCTGACTCCACCGAGGACACCGCACTCAAGTCTGAGGAAGCGGCCCCGAAACCCGCGCCCACTACGAAACCCCCTGTGCCGGTGCAGGATCTTCCCGCCGTCATCGCCGGCGGCACCATCGTGCCCGCACCCCTGCTGGCCGAACTCATCGCCCGCGGCGCGACCATCCGCCTCATCAACGCCGAAACGATGACCACCGAGCCCCGGTACCGTCCCTCAACGGCCCTGGACCGCTTCATCCGCACCCGCGACATGACGTGCCGCTTCCCCGGGTGCGACCGCCCCGCCACAAACTCCGACATCGACCACACCACCCCGTGGCCCATCGGAGCCACCCACCCCGCCAACACCAAGTGCTACTGCCGCCTGCACCACCTGGTCAAGACCTTCCTCCCCGGCTGGACCGACACCCAACACCCCGACGGCACCATCACCGTCACCACCCCCGCCGGAACACGCTGCAGCAGCAAACCTCTCAGCACCCTGCTGTTCCCCAACTGGCGCACCACCACCCCCCCCCCACAACCCGCCACACTCAACCCACCGGCCGCCCCCGGCCGGCACCTCAAAATGCCCACCCGCCGACACACCCGCGCCCACAACCGGGCGACCTACATCACCCGCGAACGCAAACTCAACAACACCGAACGTAAGGCCGAACGTTCTGGCCGCACAACCACGACCACATCCACACCCCGCGCCCGACCCAGCACCTTCGACACACCCACGCCCCCACCCGACTACGGCAACGACCCACCACCTTTCTGAGGAGGAAACGATGAAGATCCTTGTGGCGACCGGACATACACAGGGAACACACCCCGGCGATTACCACTACTGCGTCGAGCGGGAGCTGGTGTGGATCCAGGAGCCGTGCGGACGCGACCTGCGCGATCCTGACGGCCCGTGCGGGTGCGGCCGCGGATTCGCCGGCGCCGCATCACATCGGGCCACCACCACGGCCATGGTGGTGGAGTCCGAGATGACCAGGGACGAAATGATTCTCGCGTTTCAGACCAGCCTCGAAGACGGCGGGTGGCCACCGGAGTGGGCCGAGGACGTCACCGACGAGAACCTCGACATCGCGGCGCGTCTGCCTGCCGGGGCGATCATCACGCGGAAACTGGAGAGCTTCTTCGTGCGCGGCGCGATGTTCTAGACGTCTTCGGGCGCTTCGGAGTAGCGGCCGGGATTGAACAGCGAGGCGACCATTCCGAGCACCATCATGATCGCCGCGGCGACGAACACCACGACCAGACCGGAGTGGAAGGGCTCGGTGATGAGATTGGGGAAGAACGTCTGCCCGGTCAGCACCTCGGCGTTGACGCCGGGTTGCTGCAGCGCGTGATACGGCTCCAGCAGTTCGGCGATCGGGTTGTAACCCAGGAACGCCGCGAACAAGCTCCCGACCGGCGGCAGGTCCGCGACCTGGCGCGCGACATCAGCCGAAACACCCTGCGCCTGAAGACCAGTGCTCAACGCTGTCGGCAACGTGTTGGCCAGACCGACGATCATCAGCGAGAAGAAGATGCCGATCGACAGCGACGAGCCCGCGTTGAAGAACGTCGCGCGCACCCCGGACGCGGCGCCCCGCTCCGACGCCGGCACACTCGACATGATCGCCGCGGTGTTCGGCGCGGTGAAGATGCCGCCTCCGACGCCGTTCAGAAAGATCAGCAGCGCGAAGATCCAGTAGTCGAAGTCCACCGGGATCAACACGAGCGCGATGAACGACGCGGCCATCAACGCCATCCCGCCCACCGTCAGCGGCCGCGCGCCGTAGCGGTCCGACAGCCAGCCGGCGACCGGCCCGGCGAGCAGGAAGCCTATCGTGATCGGCAGCATGTAGATCGCCGACCACAGCGGCGTCGCCTCGAAGTCGTAGCCGCGCAGCGGAAGCCAGATCCCCTGCAGCCAGATGATCAGCATGAACTGCAGGCCACCGCGTCCCATCGACGACATCAGCCCCGCGAAGTTGCCCATACCGAACGCCGTCGACCGGAACAACCGCATGTTCACCATCGGTTGCGCGACACGCAGTTCGACGACACAGAACACCACCAGCAACGCGAACCCGGCGGCGATCGCACCGACCACCCACGGATTGGTCCAGCCGGTGGTCGACTCCCGGTAGGGCTGGATGCCGTAGGTGATCCCGATCAGCAGGACGGTCAAACCGATCCCGAAGGTCAGCGTGCCCGCCCAGTCCAGCCTGCCCGGCGTGCGCACCCCGATCTCGCGCAGCGAGCGCATGCTCCAGATGGTGCCCGCCAGCCCGATCGGCACCCCGACCCAGAAGATCGCCTGCCAGTGCCATTCCGACAGCACGCCGCCGATCAGCAACCCGAGGAACGAACCAGCCACCGCCGCAACCATGTTGACGCCCAGAGCCATTCCGCGCTGGTTCGCGGGGAACGCGTCGGTCAGGATCGCCGACGACGACGCCATCAGCATCGCGCCACCGAAGCCCTGCACGACCCGCCACGCGATCAACCAGATCGCGCCGCCGTCGAGATGAAACGGGTCGAACGACAGCGCGATCGCCGCCACGGTGAACACCGCGAAGCCGATGTTGTAGATGCGGACCCGGCCGAACATGTCCCCGAGACGGCCGAACGGCACCACCAGCACCGCCGTCACCACCAGGTACCCCATCAGCATCCACAGCAGGTAGCTGATGTTCGACGCCGACAGCGGATTGAGGCCGATACCGCGGAAGATGGCGGGCAACGAGATCAACACGATCGACGCGTTCACCGTCGCAAGCAGCGTTCCCAGCGTCGTATTCGACAGGACGATCCACTTGTAGTGCGGGTGGTCGGCATCGAAACGGCGCCGTGCCGTGGCTTTGGCACCGGCGGCCTTCGTGCCGGTCCGGGTTTCCGTCATCGCATTCACCTCACCCATAGAAAAACATATATTAGCTATGCAAATCATTGGGTCGCAATTCGGGATTTCGCGGGCTCCGGCGCTGCGCTAGCGTGGCTACCCGACCACACGGGAGCGCGTGCCGAGCGCGCTGAGAGGACGGGTAGGCCCGTCGACCGTACGAACCTGACCGGGTAATGCCGGCGTAGGGAGAACGAGAGATGACCGAAGGCATGTATCTGCCGTTGAGCCTGACCGGCCAGACCCCGCTGCGGGTGCTGACCATCGCCGGATCCGACTCCGGCGGCGGCGCGGGGATCCAGGCCGACATGCGCACCTTCGCGCTGCTCGGTATCCACAGCCTCGTCGCGGTCACCGCCGTCACCGTGCAGAACTCCATGGGCGTCAAGGGCTTTCACGAGATGCCGGTCGACGTCGTCGGGGGCCAGATCGAGGCCGTCGCCTCCGACATCGGCATCCACGCCGCCAAGACCGGCATGCTCGCGTCCTCGGCAATCATCGAGACCATCGCCGACGTCTGGGTCGGCCAGGGCCTCGACGGCGCGGTGCCGCTGATCGTGGACCCGGTGTGCGCGTCCATGCACGGCGACCCGCTGCTGCACCCCGATGCGCTCGCGGCGCTGAAGGAGAAGCTGTTCCCGCTGGCCACCCTCGTCACCCCCAACCTCGACGAGGTCAAGTTGCTCGTCGGTATCGACGTCGTGGACGAGGAATCCCAGCGCGAGGCCGCCCGCGCGCTGCACGCGCTCGGCCCGAAATGGTCGCTGGTCAAGGGCGGACACCTGCGCAGGTCGGCGCAGAGCCCCGATCTGCTGTTCGACGGCACCGAGTTCCACCGGTTCGACACCACCCGCATCGACACCGTCCACGACCACGGCGCCGGTGACACCCTGGCCGCCGCGACCGCGAGCGCACTCGCGCACGGCTACTCGATGCCCGATGCTGTCGGCTTCGCCAAACGCTGGGTCACCGAATGCCTGCGCGCCGCCTATCCGCTGGGTCAGGGGCACGGGCCGGTGTCGGCGATGTTCCGGTTGCCGTCATGACCCTCCCGGAGATTCCCGAGATCGCGGGCGTCCTGCACCACCCCGACGCGGCCCCGCGCGGTGTCGTCGCGCTGACCCACGGCGCCGGCGGCAGCCGCGAATCCCCGATGCTGGTCGCGCTGTGCGACGAATGGGCCCGCCGCGGCTGGCTCGCCGTGCGCTACAACCTGCCCTACCGCAGGCGCAAGCCGAAGGGTCCGCCGTCGAACTCCGCGGCGACGGACATGGCCGGCATCGTCGAGGCGGTCAGCACGGTGCGCGACCTCGTCGACGGACCCGTCATCGCCGGCGGCCACTCCTACGGGGGACGGCTGACGTCGATGGCCGTCGCCGACGGGCTCGAGCTCGACGTACTGACGCTGTTCTCCTATCCGCTGCACCCACCCGGCAAGCCGGAACGCGCCCGCACCGAACACCTGCCCCGGATCACGGTGCCGACGGTGTTCACCCATGGCACCGCGGACCCGTTCGGCACGCCCGAGGAGATCCGGGCCGCGGTCGCGCTGGTCGGCGCGCCCACCGAAATCGTCGAGGTGACCGGTGCACGGCACGACCTCGCATCCAAGAAGCTCGATGTGCCCGCGCTCGCCGTCGAGGCAGCACTCCGCCGTCTCGGCTGAGCTACTGTCGCAACGTGACCGTACCGCCACCGCCGGGGCCGCCTGGGCCGCCTGAGCCGCCTTACGGGCAGCCCCAGTGGGGGCAGCCTCAGTACGGTCAGCCCGGCCCCGGTCAACCCGCATATGGCCACCCCTATCCGCCGCCGCCACCGCTGCCCTACCCCGACGATCCTGGGCAGCATCCCTACACCCCGGCGCGGCGGACCAACTGGTGGGCCGTCGTCGGGCTGATCTTCGGCGCCATCGGCGGGGTCGTGGTGGGTTTCGTCTGCGGCGTCGTCGGCCTGATCAAGGCGAAGGAGTACGGCAGCGGCCGCAACATGGCGCTCGGAGCGATCGTGCTGTCGGCGCTGTGGACGGTCGGGTTGCTGATCTTCGTGGTCGCTGTCGTCAACAGCGACCGGGTCACCGCGACCGACGTCGAGGTCGGCGACTGCCTCGCCGAGATCCCCGACGGCGAACGCGTGCTGACGGTCAAGACGATCAGCTGCGATGAGCCGCACGCCGGCGAGGTGTTCGCCGTGCTGACCATGCCGGGCGGCGACTTCCCCGGCCAGGAGGTGGTCGAGGCCTACCACGAGCGGTGCAGCCCGGAGCTGGTGTCGTACTCGCCGCAGTCGATGTTCGACGACTCCGTGCAGCTCTACGTGCTCTACCCGACGAGGGAGACCTGGGACAACGGCGATCGCGCCGTGACCTGCATCGCCACCCTGGATCCGCCGCGCACCGGCTCGATCCGGGGCTGACCTCGCGATTCCGGCAACTACCGGTACCTCGGGTACCGTTTGCGCATGACTTCGGAGCGGTTCGACGCGGTCATCGTGGGTGCAGGATTCGCGGGAATCGGCGCGGCGATCCAATTCAAGCGGATGGGGATCGACGACTTCGTCATCCTGGACCGCGAGGACGATCTCGGTGGCACGTGGCACGTCAACCACTACCCCGGGCTGGCGGTCGACGTGCCGACCACCACCTACTCGTACTTCTTCGAGCCCAACCCGAACTGGTCGCGGCTGTTCGCCACCGGAGACGAGATCAAGCAGTATTGCGATGACGTCGCCGACAAGTACGGCGTGCGCCGCCACATCCGCTTCGGCGTGACCGTCGAGGGCGCGCGCTGGGACGACGAAGCCAAGCTGTGGCAGGTCGGCCTCGCCGACGGCACAACGCTGTCGGCCCGGTACCTGGTGACCGCCACCGGGTTCCTGTCCCAGCCGCGGATGCCCGAGATCCCGGGCATCACCGAGTTCGCGGGCCGGGTCATCCACACCACCGCCTGGGACGACTCCTACGACCCCGCCGGCGAGCGGATCGCCGTCATCGGCACCGGCGCGACCGCGGTGCAGCTGATCCCCGAATTGGCCAAGACGGCGGGTGAGCTCACGGTCTACCAGCGCACCCCGATCTGGGTCGCGCCCAAGCTCGACTTCCGCATCTCCGAGCGCACCAAGCGACTGTTCGCCCGGATGCCGTGGACTCAGCGCGTCATCCGTGCGATCACCGACAACATCTACGAGACGATGATCAACGTCGGCGTGGTGCACTACCGCGTCCCGTTCTTCCGCCGGCTGAACATCTCCGCGATGGACCTGTGCAAGATCAACCAGTTCATCCAGGTCCGCGACAAGGACCTGCGCCGCCGCCTGACACCGGACTACGACATCGGCTGCAAGCGACCGACGTTCTCCAACAGCTACTTCCGCACGTTCACCAAACCGCACGTGCACCTACAGAGCGACGGCATCGACCACGTCACCTCCGACGGCATCGTCAACGCCGACGGCACCAAGACCGTGATCGACACCCTGGTGCTGGCCACCGGTTTCGACCTGTGGGAGGCCAACTTCCCAGCCATCGAGGTGATCGGACGCGACGGCCGTAACCTCGGAAAGTGGTGGCGGGAGAACAGGTTCCAGGCATACCAGGGTGTGTCGATGCCCTGCTTCCCGAACTATCTGAGCCTGGCCAGCCCGTATGCGTTCCTGGGGTTGAACTTCTTCAACACCATGGAGTACCAGATGCGGCTGATGGACCGGCTTTTCGGTGAGCTCCGGCACCGCGGCGCCACCACGTTCGAGGTCACCGAGCAGGCCAACACCGCCTACCTCGACCGGATGACCGAACTCCTCGGCGACTCACTCTGGACCCTCGGCAACTGCGCGTCCTCGCGGTCCTACTACTTCAACCCGCACGGCGAACCGAGCCTGCTGCGGCCGATGTCGACGCAGGACGCCATCACCGAAGCATCGACTTTCCCGCTCAGCGACTACTCCTTCGTCTAAGATCCGCCTGTGCCCAAAGAGAATTCACGTGCAGCCACCGTCGCAGGCCTGGCCCTCGCCGGAACCGGCCTGTCCCACTTCGTCGCTCCCCAGATCTACGACGATCTGACCAAGTCGGCGTTCCCGACCAACACCCGGCAGCACGTGTACATCGACGGCGCCATCGAGACCGCGGTCGGCCTCGGCATCGCGTCGCCGAAGACCCGCAAGTGGGCGCTGATCGGCTTGGCCGCGTACGGGGTCTACATGCTGGGCAACGTCGCCCGTAACCGGTAGCCGCCGAGCAACACCGCATCCATCAGGCGCTGCACGATCTGGCGGGCCTCGTCGGTTCGCGAGTCGCCGACGAGTCGTCCGAGATCGATCACCAGCGACGACGCGGCGTACACCGCGAAGCGCCCCTCGGCCGGCGTCCACTCCGGGCGAACCGCGACCACGAGTTCGACCCATGATTCGAGCGTGGCGCGTTGCAGGCCCCTGATGATCCGCTGGTCGGCGGGCGTCATGTTGAGCCGTTCGCTGTAGTAGACCCGTTCGAGCTCGGGCTGATCGAAAGCGCGGGCGATGTAGGCGTCGGTCACCGCGGCCAACGCGTCCGCGGGGTCAGGAACCGACGCGATGATCGCCGCGAGGGCGGCCGACATCCGGTCGGACGCGCGACGGAAGATCGCGGCCAGGATGTCGCTCTTGCCCGAGAAGTACTTGTAGATCCCGGATGCCGGAATCCCGACCGCCGACGCGATCTGCTCCATGCTGGTGTCGCGGTAGCCGTTGTGCGCGAACAGACGGATCGATTCGGTCAGCAGCGCTTCGTATTTCGACGTCTCGACGGTGAGGCGGACCGGGTCCTGCGGCACCGGTGCGTCCGCCACATCCGTGGGTAGCTCGACGGCGACGACGGCCCGGCAGATCTGCTGCATCACCCGATGCACCTGTGCGGCGGGGAGTTTGGCCCGGTGATCGACGATGCTGCCGACCACCGACAGCACAGCGGTCGTCAGCGTGACCAGTTGCGGGTGGGTCAGTTCGGGCCGCAGCATCGACAGCGGGCCGCGGATGCGGCGGTGCACGGTGCGCGCCTGATCGAGCAGCGCCTCGTGATCGTCGCCACGCAGGTACCTGCCTTCCCATCGGTACAGCCCACCGGAACTGCGGTTCGCCAGCGCGATGTCGGTCAGCGCCGCGACCAGCCCGTCGAGGACGGTCTGCGGATCGTCGCCGGCGATGTCGGCGGTGCCCTCGACCAGTTGCCGGCCCAGGTTGAGCACCGCACCGCGGAACAGTTCGTACTTGCCCGCGTAATGGCGGTAGAGGGCGGGCGCGGAGATGCCCACCCGCGACGCGATCAGCTCCATGCTCACGCCGTTGTAGCCCAGCTCGCTGAACGCCTCGGCCGACGCACGCGCAATCTGCGCTTTCCGGTCCTTAGGCCGACGTCTGATGCCGATCTCGTCGGCGGATCGCCTCACCTGCACACGATATCGTGGGCCCGTGACCGCGGCCGACGAGCCGGTACTGCACCGAAGACTGGGCATGTTCGACACCGTCACCCTCGGCCTCGGGTCGATGGTCGGGGCGGGGATCTTCGTCGCGCTCGCCCCCGCCGCGGCGGCCGCGGGCAGCGGCCTGCTGATCGCGCTGGGCCTGGCCGCGGTGGTCGCGGTGTGCAATGCGATGTCCTCGGCCCGGCTGGCGGCGCGCTATCCGCAGTCCGGCGGCACCTATGTGTACGGCCGCGAACGCCTCGGGCCGTTCTGGGGGCACACCGCGGGCTGGAGCTTCGTCGTCGGCAAGACCGCGTCGTGTGCGGCGATGGCGCTGACTATCGGTTACTACGTGTGGCCGGACCACGCCCATGCGGTGGCCGTCGGGTGCGTCGTCGCGCTGACCGCCGTGAGCTGTGCCGGCGTGCAGCGCTCGGCGACGCTGACCCGGGTCATCGTCGCGGTGGTGCTGGGCGTGCTCGCGACGGTGGTGGTGCTGATCCTCGGATTCGGCGGCGCCGACGCGTCGCGGCTGGCGCTCGGCGCGGACGTCACCGCGTACGGCGTGCTGCAGGCCGCCGGGCTGCTGTTCTTCGCGTTCGCCGGCTACGCGCGGATCGCGACGCTGGGTGAGGAGGTGCGCGACCCGGCGCGCACGATCCCGCGGGCGGTCGCGCTGGCACTGGCGATCGCGCTGGCGGTGTACGCGGTGGTCGCGGTGGCGGTGCTGGCCCAGCTCGGCGCCTCGGGGCTGGCGTCGTCGCGGGCCCCGCTCTCGGATGCGGTGCGCGCCGCCGGGTTCCCCGCGGTCACGCCGGTGGTCGCCGCCGCGGCGGCACTGGCCGCGCTGGGCGCCCTGCTGGCGCTGCTGCTGGGGGTGTCGCGGACGACGCTGGCGATGGCCCGCGACCGCCATCTTCCGCACGTCCTTGCCGGCGTCCATCCGCGGCACGGGACACCGCAGCGGGCAGAGCTGACCGTCGGCGTCGTGGTCGCGGTCGTGGCGGCCGTCGCGGATGTCCGCGGCGCGATCGGGTTCTCGTCGTTCGGGGTGCTGCTGTACTACGCGGTCGCGAACGCGTCGGCCTGGACGTTGACCGCCACGTTCGGCGCGCGGCTGGTGCCCGCCGTCGGCCTTGCCGGTTGCCTGGTGCTCGCGTTCACCCTGCCGCCGGTGGCGGTGGCCGCCGGGGCGGTGGTGGTGGTGCTCGGCATGCTCGCCTACGCGGTGCGCGGGTGGACTGGCGGCGCCGCGCGCCGTGGTGTGTAGTTCTCCCGTGGCCCTCACCTGGAACCGTGTTGATTCGAAGTCCGATCCAGATTTCGTCGTCGCCCCCGACGAGCGGCTGAGCTGGCCGAGCACGATCGGCCTCGGCGCCCAGCACGTGGTCGCGATGTTCGGCGCGACGTTCCTGGTCCCGGTGCTCACCGGCTTCCCGCCCGCCACCACGCTGCTGTTCTCCGGTATCGGCACCATCGCGTTCCTGCTGATCACCGGCAACCGGCTGCCCAGCTACCTGGGCTCCAGCTTCTCGGTGATCGCGCCGGTCACCGCGGCGACGGCTTCGAACGGCATGGGCAGCGCGCTCGGCGGGATCATCGCGGTCGGCGTGCTGCTGATCCTGATCGGCGCCGTCGTGCACGTGGCGGGCACCCGCTGGATCGACATCACGCTGCCGCCGGTGGTGACCGGCGCGATCGTGGCGCTGATCGGGTTCAACCTGGCGCCCGCGGCGAAGAACAACTTCGAGCAGGGCCCGCTGATCGGGTTCGTGACGCTGGTGCTGCTGGTCGCGGTGCTCGCCGCGTTTCGGGGACTGGTCGGGCGGTTGGCGATCTTCCTCGCCGTCGCGGCCGGCTATCTGCTGGCGCTGTTCATGGGCGAGGTCGACACCTCGGGCATCAAGGCCGCGGCGTGGATCGGGCTGCCCGAGTTCCACACTCCGACGTTCTCGCTGTCGGTGCTCCCGTTGTTCCTGCCCGCGGTGATCGCGCTCGTCGCGGAGAACATCGGCCACGTGAAGTCCGTGGGCCAGATGACCAAACGCGATATGGATCCGCTGACGGGCCGCGCATTGGCGGCCGACGGCGTGGCGACGACGCTGGCCGGGTTTGGGGGCGGCTCGGCGACGACGACGTACGCCGAGAACATCGGCGTGATGGCCGCGACGCGGGTGTATTCGACTGCCCCGTACTGGATCGCCGCGTTCGTCGCGGTGCTGCTGTCATTGTGCCCCAAGGTCGGCGCGGTGATCGCCGCGGTTCCCGCGGGGGTGCTCGGCGGTGCGACGGTGGTGCTCTACGGTCTGGTCGGCATCATCGGGATCCGGATCTGGCTGACCAACCACGTCGACTTCGCCAAGCCCGTCAACCAGATGACCGCGGCGATCCCGCTGATCATCGGCATCGCCGACTTCACCTGGAGCGCGGGCGATCTGACCTTCACCGGGATCGCGCTGGGCTCGATCGCCGCGCTGGTGATCTACCACGGTATGCGGCTGTTGGGCTTCCGGCCGGGTCGAGAAGAGCCGACGGACCGCGATTCAGCAGCTGCCTCGCCACGATGACGCGCTGGTGCACTTGCTCCGAACACCTTCTACGAGAGGATATTTTTCGATGATGACCCCTGCCGTGCTCACCACTCTGCTGCCCGGCGCCGCCGAGGCCGAACTGGAGGACTGGGGGCCACTGAAGGAGGCCACCGGCGATGCCATGACGGTGCACGGCCTGGAGTTGTGGGTCGACGGCGCGAAGTCGGCCGGGATCTGGCAGGTGACCCCGGGTCCGTCGTACTGGCGCCAGGACGAGCACGAGGTCATCTACGTGCTTTCCGGCAGGATGACCGTCACCCCGGACGGCGGTGAGCCGCTGGAGGTGAAAGCCGGTGATGTCGCGGTGTTTCCGCTGGGATGGTCCGGCACCTGGGTCATCCACGAGACACTGCGAAAGGTGTATGTCGTCTTCTAGCTCTTCGTCACCCGGGGCTAGGGCGCACGCCGGTCCCGCTGGTCCCGCGCCGGAACCCCGTTGACGCCGTCGATCGACTGCGCGTAGGTCCCGACGGCGTACGCCGCCGCCGACGCCATGATCCCGAGCGCGTCGCGGTCGATGTTGTCGATGTTGTCCAGCCGGGTGTGATAGTTCGGGTCGAACGGGGCGCCGGCCTTTCCGCCCCACAGCCGCGCCTGTACCTCGGTCTTGCGCTGGGACGATCCGGAGGTCAGCCCGCCGACCGGGATCCCGGCGGCCAGGAACGGCGCGTAGTCGGTGGTGCGCGCCAGCGGTATGTCGGCCGGCCGCACCCCGGCGAGGTTCAGGATGCCGGCCAGGGTGCGTTCGATCCCGGCCGAACCCTCCGGCACCGCACGGACATTCGGCTCGGTTTGGGTGGACTGGTCGCCGTCGTCGGTGAAGTAGCCGGCGTTCGGTGAACCCAGCATGTCGAAGTTCAGGTACAGCGCGATGTCGTCGAGTTGGTCCGGGCTCAGCGAGCGCAGATACTTCGTCGACCCGTCCCTCGAGATCTCCTCGGCACCCCAGAACGCGAACCGCACCGCGTTGGCGGTCTGCGGCTGTGCGCCGAGCTGCAAGGCGGTCTCCAGCACCGCGGCCACCCCGGAACCGTTGTCGTTGATCCCGGGACCGGACTGCACGCTGTCGAGGTGGGCGCCGACCACCACCACGTTGCCGGTGTCGCCGGTCGCGGTCTGCGCGATCACGTTTCGCGACGTGCTCATCACGGGCTTGTTGTCCAGCACCAGCGTCACCGGCGCCTCGGTACGCCGCAGCGCGGCGTCGGCGCTCGGGTCGATAACGCCCACCGGCACTTTCAGGTCGTTGTAGTAGCCGGAGGTGAACAGCGTCGGCGGGGCGCCGACGGGTCGCGCCGGGGTGGCCTGACTGACCACCAGCACGCCGACCGCGCCCTGGTCGACGGCCACCCGCTGCTTCTGGACGATCGAGCAGCCGCTGTCGTCGACCACGGCGATCGCGTCGTCGACGTCGACGTTTCCGTAGTCCGCCGCCGCGCACCCGGCCGGTTTGCGCGGCCGCAGGGTGATGGCCTTGAGCCCACCGGGCGGCGTGGTGATCATCAGCGAGGCCTGCTCGACGCGGAACGGCCGGCCGGCCACCGTCAGGGCCGGCTTCCCGCCGCGCGAACCCGACAGCCGCTCGAACTCGGGGGTCTGGACGTCGAAACCCTCGTCGCGCAACAGTCCGGCCACATAGTCGACGCTGGCCTGGAAACCCGGGGAGCCGTCGGCGCGGTTGCCGTCGTTGGCATCGGCGATCTGCTGCAGCTTCTCCAGATGTCCGTAGACGGCGTCGATGGTGACCTTGCCTGCCAGTTCCGGACCCCACTGCGGCGGCGGCGCGGGCTCCGAAGACGAGCAGGACACCACCAGGGCGCCCACCGCGGCGAGCGTGACGGCGGCTCGGCGGGCGCTCACGACGCGGTCAACCGGTGCCGGGTGCGATCTTCTCGAAGCGGGATCCCGTTGCGGCCCCGCTGGTCCTGCGCGTAGAGGCCGGTGACATACGCGACGCCGCTGCCGTGGATTCCCAGCGCGGTGCGGTCGATGTGGTCGATGGTGTCGGAGGCCTTGTGATAGTTGGGGTCGAACGGTTCGTCGGCCTGCCCACCCCACAGGTCGGCCTCCTCGGCCGTCTTCTTCTCCTCGGCGCCGGAGAACAGTCCGCCGGCCGGGATCCCGGCCCTGGTGAACGCGTCGTAGTCCGACCGGCCGTCGAAATCGGTGTCCCGGCCTGGCTTTCCGGCCTTGTCGAGATAACCCATCAGGGTGCGTTCGATTCCCGCCGAGCCCTCCGGGATCCGCGGCACGGGAAGCCGGGGATCCGGCGGTGCGGACTGGTTGCCGTCGTAGATGAAATAGCCCGGGTTCGGGGAGCCCAGCATGTCGAAGTTCAGGTACAGCGCGATGTCGCGCAGCGCGTCCTCGTCGAGAGAGCCGACATAGTTACCCGACCCGATCAGCCCGTGTTCCTCGGCGCCCCAGAACCCGAACCGGACGGCGTTGCGCACGTCGGGTGAACCACCCAGCTGCAGTGCGGTTTCCAGCACCGCGGCCACCCCGGAACCGTTGTCGTTGATGCCGGGGCCGTCCTCGACGCTGTCGAGGTGGGCACCGAGCATGACCACGTCCTCGGTCGAGCCCGTGGTGGTCTGGGCGATCACGCTGCGGGTGTTCTCGACCCGCACGCCGGCGTTCAGGTTGAGCACCGCGCGGGCACCGGACTGCTCGCGCAACCGGTCCCCGGAAGCCTTGCTGACACCGATGACGGGGATCTTGACGTCGGTGCCCCCGCCGAGGGTCCCGCCGGCCAGCGCGGCGACGTCCTCGTTGTTGGCCACGATCAGCGCGACGGCGCCGAGCTTGGCGGCGACGGCCTGTTTGCCGCCGAACGGGCATGAGCCCCGGTCGACGACCACGATGGCGCCGTCGACCGGCAGCCCGTCGTAGTCGTCCTCGGTGCAGCCCGGGGTGTCCTCCGAGCGGGCGATGACCAGCGGGCCGGACACCCCGTCGGATCCGGTACCGACCGTGAAGACCATCGGTCGGGCCTCGACCTTGGTGCCGGCCACGGTCAGCGACGGTTCGTCGGCCCAGGGCAGCTTGACCTCGAACTCCGGGGTCTCGACATCGAACCCGTTGTCCCGCAACGCGTCCGCGACATAGTCGACGCTCGCGTCGTAGCCGGGGGATCCGAGCCCACGGTTGCCACCGTGCTCGTCGGCGATCTCCTGCAGTTTCCTCAGGTGGGCGAACATCGCGTCGACGGTGACCTTGCCGGACAACTCGTCGGCGAACGCGGCGGCCGCGGCCGGGTCCGGGTCGGTCTGCGGCACGGGTTTCGGGTCGCTGCCGCCACCGCATCCGCCCGCGGCCAGCACAGCGCACGCCAGCACCACGGCGAGTCGTCTCGGGGTCACGGCCACCACGTTAGCGTGGCGCCGGACGGGCACTCAGATAGTCGAGGACCGCACCGGCGGCGACCTGCGGACGTTCGATCTGTAGGAAGTGTCCCGCGTCCGGGACGAAGACCACCCGGCTGCCTTCCGGGAGGACCGATTCGATCGGTTCGGCGTAGGCGGCCTCCATCGCCCCGTCCTGTTCGCCCTGCAGGTGCAGCATCGGCACCCGGGGCGGGTCGAACACCCACTTGTGCAGATCGGCGTATCTCGCCAGCGGGCGCGAGGGCCGCACCATGGCCCGGTAGTACCCGACCGCGGCCTGCCGGTGCGCCGGGCTGGGCAACGCGGCCAGCGCGTCGTCGAGTTCGGCGTCGGTGTCGTATCCGCGCGGCCCCCAGTCCTGCCACAGCCGCGGGATGACGCGCGGGAGCAGCCGTTCCGGCAGCGCCGGGACCTGGAAGAACAGGATGTACCAGCTGTTGCGCAGTTGACGCGGCAGCAGGCGCAACTGGCGGCCGATCGGGCCGCGGGTCCTGCTGATCGCGCCGATCGGCGCCACGGCCATCGAAACGTGCTCGGCGAAGGGCGAATCCGGGTAGGCCGCCAGCCCGCTGACCACGAACCCGCCCCAGTCGTGCCCGATCACCACCGCGTCGTCGGGGGCGCCCAGCTCGCGGTGCACGGCCAGCGCGTCGTACATCAGCGCCCCGATGTGGTAGTCGCCGTCAGGTGCGGGCCCGGTCGGTGCGTACCCGCGGGCGAACGGGGCGACCACCCGGAACCCCTGCTCGGCGAGCAGCGGCGCGAACTTGCGCCAGCCCCACGCGCTGTCGGGGAACCCGTGCAGGCACAACACCAACCGACCGTCGGCCGGTCCCCAGGACAACGCGCTGATGTCCAGGTGGGGCAGCGTGAAGGTGAGTGTCTGCGGGTCGGTCATGGGCAGCCATGCTAGGCGTCGCGGCGGTTCACCGTCAGCAGTGCCACGACAAACACCGCGCCGACCACGGCGGCGAAGTAGCCGAGCGAACCGGTCACGCCCCAGCGCATCGGATAGTCCGGGAACAGCCACTGCACGTCGAGGAACCTGAACATGTTCGCGAACGGCAGGTACGGGCCGATATCCCAGCTGCGCCCGGGCAGGTTCCCCAGCAGCGGCTCGAGCAGAAGCGGCCACAGCAGCAACGCGGTCACCGCGCCCGCGGTGTGGCGCACCAGCACCGCGACCCCGACGCCGAGCACGGCGGTCAGCGCCGCGTAGATCGCGATCGACACCGCGAACCCCGCCGCGGCGGGCACCGTCAGGCCTGCCGCGGCACGCGGTGCGGCGACCAGCCGTGCGACCAGAACCGCGCCGAACACCATCACCACCGAGGCCACCACCGAGAACACCGCGGCGGCAACCGCTTTGGCACACACCACGAGGGTTCGGCGCGGGGTGGCCAGGAACGTGGTCGCGATCAGACCGCTGCGGTACTCCCCCGTCACCGTCATCGCCGCGACGACCATCAGCACCGGCACCCCGAACACCGCGACCCCCATCGCCGCCCGCTGCACCGGCATCGGCGTGTAACCCGAGGACACGGAGGCCTGCAACGCCGCGAGCGCCAAGGCCAGGACGGCCGCGGCGACCGCCGCCCACAGCGGGGACCGCAGGGTTGTCAGCTTGATGCGTTCGGCGTTCAGCGCCGCGCCGGCCGCGCGCATCACCGGGTCATCCCGCGGTACTCGGTGGCGTCATCGGTCAGCGCCAGATACGCCTGCTCAAGGGTGGCTTGCTGCGGGCTCAGCTCGTGCAGCGGGATCGCATGCCGCGCAGCCAGTTCACCGACCTCCTCGATCGCGGCGCCGGACACCAGCAGCGCGTCACCGTCGCGCCCGACGGTCCAGCCGGCCGCGGCGAGCGCGCCGGCCAACTCGTCGCGGCGCGGGCTGCGCACCCGGACCGCGGCACCGTGACCGACGAACTCCGCGACGGTGGTGTCGGCGATCAGCCTGCCCTTGCCGATCACCACCAGGTGGTCGGCGGTATTGGCCATCTCGGAGAGCAGATGGCTCGACACCAGCACCGTGCGTCCTTCCCCAGCCAGGGTGCGCATCAACGTGCGCACCCAGTGGATGCCCTCGGGGTCGAGGCCGTTCACCGGTTCGTCGAACAGCAGCACCGGCGGATCTCCGATCAGCGCGGCCGCGATGCCGAGGCGCTGGCTCATGCCGAGCGACAACGTGCCCGCGCGTGCCCCGGCCACCCCGGCCAATCCGACCATGCCGAGGACCTCGTCGACGCGCTGCGACGGGATCCGGTTGCTCGCGGCGATCCAGCGCAGGTGGTTGCGCACCGTCCGGTTCGGGTGCACCGCACGGGCGTCGAGCAGCGCGCCGACCGTGCGCAGCGGATCGGTGAGCTGCCGGTAGGTCTTGCCTTCGATGGTCGCGGCGCCCGAGGTGGGCCGGTCCAGGCCGAGGATCATCCGCATCGTGGTGGTCTTGCCCGCGCCGTTGGGCCCGAGGAACCCGGTCACCACGCCGGGTTCGATCGTGCACGTCAACCCGTCGACGGCGGGGGCGCCGCGACCGCGGAACACCTTCGTGAGCCCGTCGAGGCGGATCACCGTGACACCTCCTCGATCACGAGGTCGGCGACCGTGTTCATCACAGGGCCGGGCTGGAGGCCTGGGCCCAGAACCTCTTCGGGATCCGCCCGGCGTGGCGGGCCAGGTATCCGGCCCGCACCGCGGCGGCCATCGCCTCGGCCATCGCGGGCGGGTCGGCCGCGCGGGTGACCGCCGACGCCAGCAGCACCGCATCGCAGCCGAGTTCCATCGCCAGCGCGGCGTCACTGGCGGTGCCGATGCCCGCGTCGAGGATCACCGGCACCCCGGCCTGTTCGACGATCATCTCGATATTGTGCGGGTTCGCGATCCCCAGCCCGGTGCCGATCGGCGATCCGAGCGGCATCACCGCCACACAGCCGACCGCCTCCAGCCGGCGCGCCAGTACCGGGTCGTCGGTGGTGTAGGGCAGCACACAGAACCCGTCGTCGACCAGTTGTTCGGCGGCCCTGACCAATTCGACCGCATCGGGTAACAGGGTGCGCTCGTCGGCGATCACCTCGAGCTTGACCCAGTCGGTCTGCAGCGCTTCGCGGGCCAGCTGCGCGGTCATCACCGCCTCGGCCGCGCCGCGGCACCCGGCGGTGTTGGGCAGCGGGGTGATGCCGAGGCGGGTCAGCAGATCCAGCACCCCGGTGCCGCCGTCGGCGTCGACGCGCCGCATCGCGACCGTGGTCAACTCGGTCCGCGACGCGATCAGCGCCGCTTCGAGGACCGCGAGGTTGGCGGCCCCGCCGGTGCCGAGGATCAGCCGTGAGGTGAACTCGCGGCCCGCGATGCTCAGCTTCGCCGGCGGGAAGTTCAGGTCAGCCACCCTGCACCGCCGTCACCACCGCGATCTTCGCGCCGTCGGTCAGCACGGTGTCCCACTCCGCACGGGGCAGCACCGACCAGTCCACCGCGACGGCGATGCCCTTCTCCGGAATCCCGAGGTGTTCCAGCAGTCCGGCGACGGTGGTGCAGTCCCCGACTTCGACGTCCTCGTCGTTGACGATGAGCCTCATGTGACGCTCGCTCCTTCCAGCTCGGCGGCGATCGTTTCCGCGGTCCACGGCGCCAGCAGGAAACCCGACCTGCCGTGCCCGGCGGCGACCAGGGTGCGCTCGTCGAGCCTGCCCACGATCGGCAGGTTGTCCGGTGTCATCGGGCGCAGACCCGCTGCCGCCTCGGAGAATTCGTACTCCCCCAGCGCGGGGATCACGGTGCACGCGTCGTCGAGCAGGTCGCGCACACCGCTGACGGTGGGGGTGGTGTCGCGGCCGTGTTCATACTGGGTGGCGCCGACGACCACCCCGTCGGCGCGCGGCACGACGTAGACCTGCCTGCCGCGCACCCGGGCCCGGATCACCCGCCGCGGCGGCGCCAGACAGCCACGGCGCCAACGCAATCGGAGCACCTCCCCTTTGACCGGCCGTACCGGCAGGCCCGGCCACAGTGCCGGTGCGTCGATGCCGTTGGCGATCAGCACCGTGTCGGAGTCGGCGACCTCGGTCAGGGTCTGCACCGGTTCCGCCCACCGCACGCCGAGCCGTTCGCACGCCGCGGTGAGCGCGGCCACCACCGCGCGGTTGTCGACCGCCAGCTCGGTCTCGGCGATGAATCCATGCCGGATACCCTGTGCGAGTAGGGGTTCGACATCACGGGCGGATGCCGTCGGGGTGACCGGATGGCCCTGCGCGGTCAGCCACGTACCGACCGTCTTGAGATCGGCGGCGTCGGCGTGGTCGACGGCGACCACCAGCGACTGGCGCGCGGTGACCACATCGGGCGGCAGCTCGCCGAGGAACCGGTCGTGCCACAGCCGCAGTGACTCCAGACCGATCGCCAGCAGCCGCTCCTCGCCGGGCCAGCCCTCGCTGTGCGGGGCCAGCATCCCGCCGGCCACCCACGAGGCCCCCGGCTGCGCGGTGCGGTGCACGCGCACGGCCCAGCCGTCGGTGGCGGCGCGGTGGGCCACCGACAGCCCGATGACGCCGCCGCCGATGACGGCCAGTGAGCGGGGCATCTCGCGTCCTCCCTTCGCCGGCATGACCCGGATCAGGTGTGACGGTAAGGGCCGGCGGGCCCACTCTCAGTCCCCGTGCCCGGGACTCCCGTGTGGTCGTCCGCCAGCCTACGTCGCCGCCCCGCTACGGTTCGACTGTGTCCGAAACCGCGCGGCTGCGAAGTGCCCGCCTCTATCTGTGCACCGACGCCCGCCGAGAGCGCGGCGACCTGGCCGAGTTCGTCGACGCCGCGCTCGCCGGGGGCGTCGACATCGTCCAGTTGCGCGACAAGGGATCGGCCGGGGAGGAGCGGTTCGGCCCGCTGGAGGCGCGCGACGAACTCGCCGCGCTGGAGATCCTGACCGACGCGGCGCGCAGACACGGGGCGCTGGTCGCGGTGAACGACCGCGCCGACGTCGCGCTGGCGGCCGGCGCGGACATCCTGCACCTCGGCCAGGACGACCTGCCGCTGCCGACCGCCCGGGACATCGTCGGGCGGCGGCTGATCGGACGCTCGACCCATGACGCCGACCAGGCCCGCGCGGCGGCGGCCGAGGACGTGGACTACTTCTGTGTGGGGCCGTGCTGGCCGACCCCGACGAAACCCGGCCGCGCCGCGCCGGGGCTGGATCTGGTGCGCGCCGCCGCGGCGCTGGGCACCGACAAACCCTGGTTCGCGATCGGCGGCATCGACGCCGCCCGGCTGCCCGAGGTGCTGCAGGCCGGCGCGCGCAGGGTCGTGGTGGTGCGTGCGATCACCGCCGCCGACGATCCCCGGGCGGCGGCCGAAGAGCTCGTCCGGATGCTCAGTTCTGCCGTTTGATCAGCAGCGGAATCGATGCGGTGACCTCACGCAGCCGGGTCCAGCTGGCCGCGAACCCGGGGTGCAGCGGCAGCTCCGCGACCTCGTCCTCGGCGACCCAGCGCAACTCGGCGCTCTCCCGGTTGGGGACGGTCTCGAGTTGTTCGTCGGCGTCGGCGATCACGGTCGTGTAGGTCCACCCGGAGTTCTCGGCGGTGACCACCGTGGTCCGGACGGTGAGCCGCTCCGGGGACAGCCCGGCTTCCTCGTGCGCCTCGCGCACGGCCGCTTCCTCGGGGGATTCGTGGCTGTCGCGGGCGCCGCCGGGAAGCCCCCACGTGCCGCCCTGATGACTCCACGGGGCCCGGTGCTGCAGCAGGACCGCGGCCGTTCCGTCGGGGCCGGGCGCGCGCAGCAGCAAACCGGCCGCGCCGTGTCGTCCCCAGAACGCCGCGCCCGAGTCCGACACCACCCAGCCGTCACCGTCACCGCGCACGGCGTCCAGCTTAGGTAACGGTTCGACAATTCGGAGCACCTGAATCCGCACGCGTCGCAACCAGAGCTCTTAGAATTCTTTTATATAGTTCTTGAACCGACCGCCGTAGAGATCGAGACCAGGATGAGGTCCGCGCAGACGTGACTGTGGAGTTGGCGCACCCGTCGACCGAACCTCTCGCGTCGCGCTCTCCGACCGGGTCGTCGCATCCGCGGTGGTGGTTTCTGTGGACCACCCCGGGCCGGATCCTGACCATCGGCCTGGTGCTCGCCGCGCTGGTGATCGCCAGCGCGTTCGCGACCTCGACCACCATCAACGACCGCCAGCAGGCGCTGACGACGGTGCTCAACCACACCGAGCCGCTGGCGTTCGCCGCGGGCCAGTTGTACACCACGCTGTCGGTCGCCGACGCCGCCGCGGCCACCGCGTTCATCGCGGGGTCGGAGCCACGCCCGGTCCGGCAGCGCTACGAGCAGGCCATCACCGATGCGTCGGTCGCGGTGACGCGCGCCTCCAGCGGGTTGACCGAGGAGCAGCTGGTGCAGTTGCTCGGCCGCATCAACGCTCGGCTGGCCGTCTACACCGGGCTGGTGGAGACCGCCAGGACCAACAACCGGGCGGGCAACCCGGTCGGTTCGTCGTACCTGTCCGAGGCGTCGGCGTTGATGCAGCAGCAGATCCTGCCCGACGCGCAGCGGCTCTACGAGGAGACCTCGGCGCGGGTGGACGCCGAGACCACGGCGTCGACGCGCATCCCGATCCCGGTGATCCTGGTGGTGACCGCGACCTTGCTGTTCGGCGTGTTCGCCAACCGCTGGCTGGCCAAGCGGACCCGGCGCCGGGTCAACGTCGGCTTCGTCGCCGGCGGTCTGGCGGTGCTGATCATGCTGATCTGGGTCGGCACCGCGCTGATCATCTCGACCGCCGACAGCCGCAGCGCCAAGGAGACCGCCGCCGAGTCCCTCAAGACGGTGACCTCGCTGGCGATCACCGCGCAGCAGGCCCGTGCCGACGAGACCCTGGCGCTGATCCGCCGCGGTGACGAGGACATCCGCAAGCAGTCCTACTACCAGCGCATCGACGATATGAAGGAACAGTTGGCGCGCTACGTCGCGCGCGACGACTCGATCGACAAGACCGATCTGGCCGACGCCGCGCAGCTGTTGGACCGCTGGCGCGCCGCCGACGACCGGATCACCGCCTACATCGCGGTGGGCAACTATCAGGCCGCGACGCGGGTGGCGCTCGGAACCGGTGAGGACGACGCGACGCCGGCGTTCAACAAACTCGACGAGGCGCTGACGAAGGGCATCGACCAGAGCCGCTCCCAGCTGCGCAGCGACATCGTCAACGCGCGGCGTGTGCTGTCGGGCGCGACGGTCGGCGCCGCGCTGCTGTCGGTGGTGGCGGCGGTCGCGGTGGCGCTGGGGATCTGGCCACGACTGAACGAGTACAGATGAGCGCTTGCGCGAAGAAGAAACCAGCCCTGATGACAATGAAGCCAGGCAGGTCTCGCGCGCGTGCGGTGCTCGCGCTGGTCGCGGCGGTCACGATGTTGAGCGGTTGCGCGCAGGCGCTTCCGACGGTGGCGACGCCGACGGTGACGCTGGCCCCACCGACGCCCGCAGGCATGGAGGAGCTGCCGCCGGAGTCGGCCCGGCCGCGCACCCCGGCCGACGACGACTGCGATCCGCTGGCGAGCCTGCGGCCGTTCGACACCAAGGAGGAGGCCGACGCCGCGGTCGCCAACATCAAAGCCCGCGGCCGGCTGATCGTCGGCCTGGACATCGGCAGCAATCTGTTCAGCTTCCGTGATCCGATCACCGGCGAGATCACCGGTTTCGACGTCGACATCGCCGGTGAGATCGCCCGCGACATCTTCGGCACGCCGTCGCAGGTGGAGTACCGGATCCTGTCGTCGGCCGACCGGATCGCCGCGCTGCAGAACAATGAGGTGGACGTCGTGGTCAAGACCATGACGATCACGTGCGAGCGCAAGAAGCTGGTGAATTTCTCGACCGCGTACCTGATGGCCAACCAGCGCATCCTGGCCCCGCGGGACTCGAACATCCGTCAGTCGTCTGATCTTTCGGGTAAGCGGGTGTGTGTCGCGAAGGGCACCACCTCGCTGGAGCGTATCCAGCAGATCACCCCGCCGCCGATCATCGTCGGCGTGGTCACCTGGGCCGACTGCCTGGTCGCCCTGCAGCAGCGTCAGGTCGACGCCGTCAGCACCGACGACTCGATCCTCGCCGGGCTGGTGTCGCAGGATCCGTATCTGCACATCGTCGGACCGTCGATGAACCAGGAGCCGTACGGCATCGGGGTCAACCTGGAGAACACCGGGCTGGTGCGATTCGTCAACGGCACCCTGCAACGCATTCGTCGCGACGGCACGTGGTACACGTTGTACCGCAAGTGGTTGACCGTCCTGGGCCCTGCGCCCGCACCGCCGGTGGCGAGGTACATCGATTGATCGCCGAACCTGACGACGTCGACATCACCCGGCCCGAGGATGACGGGCCGGGGACCCAGCCTGCCAGCCTCGCCGATCTCGACGACGACTCGATGGCCACCATCCGTCCGATGGCCACCCAGGCGGTGTTCCGGCCGCATTTCGACGACGATGACGACGACCTCGACGCCGTGCACACCGGCGACACCGAACCGCAGGACACCACGACCACGGTGACCCGTCAGCTGTCCCCGACCCGCAGGCTCGGCGGCGGCCTGGTCGAGATCCCGCGGGTGCCCGCGCGAGATCCATTGGCCGCGTTGATGACCGACCCGGTGGTCGCGGAGTCGAAGCGGTTCTGCTGGAACTGCGGACGGCCGGTGGGCAGGTCCACCGATGACGGCCGGGCGTTGTCGGAGGGCTGGTGCCCGCATTGTGGTAGCGCGTATTCTTTTCTGCCGCAGCTCAATCCGGGCGACATCGTGGCCGACCAGTACGAGATCAAAGGCTGCATCGCCCACGGCGGACTGGGCTGGGTGTATCTGGCTTTCGACAAGAACGTCAACGACCGACCCGTCGTCCTCAAGGGTCTGGTGCACTCCGGTGACGCGGAGGCGCAGCGGATCGCGATGGCCGAGCGGCAGTTCCTGGCCGAGGTGACCCATCCCGGGATCGTGAAGATCTACAACTTCGTCGAGCACGAGGACAAGCACGGCAACCCCGTCGGTTACATCGTGATGGAGTACGTCGGGGGCACCTCGCTCAAGCAGGCCACCCTGCTCAAACACAGTGCCCAGCTGCGGCTACCCGTCGCCGAGGCGATCGGCTTCATGCTCGAGATCCTGCCCGCGCTGGGCTACCTGCACTCGATCGGGCTGGTCTACAACGACCTCAAACCCGAGAACATCATGGTCACCGAGGATCAGTTGAAGATCATCGACCTCGGTGCGGTGTCGCGGATCAACTCCTTCGGATACCTCTACGGGACGCCGGGATATCAGGCGCCCGAGATCGTCCGGACCGGGCCGACGGTGGCCAGCGACATCTACACCGTCGGCCGCACGCTGGCCGCGCTGACGATGCGGCTGCCGACCAAGCGCGGCCGCTACGCCGACGGGCTGCCCGAGGACAACCCCGTCCTCAAGGAGTACGACTCGTTCGCCAGGTTGCTGCGGCGCGCGATCGACCCGGATCCGCGGCGGCGCTTCCAGTCCGCCGAGGAGATGTCGAGCCAGCTGATGGGTGTGCTGCGCGAGGTCGTCGCCAGCGACACCGGGATCCCGCGGCCCGGCCTGTCGACGACATTCAGCCCGTCGCGGTCCACGTTCGGCGTGGATCTGCTGGTCGCGCACACCGACGTCTATCTCGACGGCCAGGTGCACTCGGAGAAGCTGACCGCCCAGGAGATCGTCCGGGCGTTGCAGGTTCCGCTGGTGGATCCGACCGACGCCGGGGCCACGGTGCTGTCGGCGACGCTGTTGAGTCAGCCTGTGCAGACGCTGGATTCGTTGCGTGCGGCCCGGCACGGCGCTCTGGACTCCGACGGGGTGGACCTCAGCGAGTCGGTCGAGTTGCCACTCATGGAGGTCCGCGCGCTGCTCGACCTGGGCGATGTCGCCAAGGCCAGGCGAAAGCTCGACGACCTCGCCGAGCGGGTCGGCTGGCAGTGGCGACTGGTCTGGTTCCGGGCGGTCTCGGAGTTGCTCACCGCCGACTACGACTCGGCCACCCAACATTTCACCGAGGTCCTCGACATCCTGCCCGGTGAGCTGGCACCGAAACTGGCGCTGGGGGCGACTGCGGAACTGGCGGGCACCCAGGACGGCAACAAGTTCTACAAGACGGTGTGGGACACCGACCACGGGGTGATCTCCGCCGGGTTCGGTTGGGCCAGAGCACAATCCGCCGACGGCGACCGTGACGGCGCGGTCCGCACGCTCGACGAGGTCCCGGCCACCTCACGGCATTTCACGACGGCGCGGCTGACGAGCGCGGTGACGCTGCTGTCCGGGCGTTCCACCACCGAGATCACCGAACAGCACATTCGCGATGCCGCCAGGCGCGTCGAGGCGCTGCCCGACACCGAGCCGCGGGTGCTGCAGATCCGCGCGCTGGTGCTGGGCACCGCGATGGACTGGCTCGCCGACAACACCGCGAGCACCAACCACATCCTGGGCTTCCCGTTCACCGAGCACGGGCTGCAGCTCGGTGTCGAGGCGGCACTGCGCAGCCTCGCCAGGGTCGCGCCGACCCAGGCGCACCGGTACGCGCTGGTCGACCTGGCCAACAGCGTGCGCCCGATGTCCACATTCTGACCGCAACCCCGCAGCAACGACGGAATCCGTTGCTGACCGCCGGCAACCCTGCGCACCGCCCCGGCGATCCCCGGCAATAAGCGCCCGTTCCACCCGAAAACAGCAGGTGAGAGTACATGGATGGAATTCGTTTCGGTATATGGCCATGGCACGGATTCCGTAGTAATGTGACCCCACCACCTACGGTGACGTCATCGGCGCAGCTTTGAGAAAACTAGGGCCGATCCCCTTGACCTCACCCGCAGTACGAATCCGCGTTCGTCTGAGGGGAACTCCATATGTCTGCCTTCGAACCCCCACTCCCGGCAGGTACACAGCGGGTATTCCGGCCGGATCCGACGTCGTTCGAACTCCGTGAAGAGCACCACCGCGCGACCCTCTCGGCGTGCGAGCTGCCGCCGACCACGGTGTTGGTGACCATCCACGGCGAGATCGACGCGACGAACAGCATGGCGCTGGCGCGCTACATCGAGAAGCGGATCGGGGACGCCCGCAAACTCATCGTCGACCTGCAGACCGTCGAGTTCTTCGCCGCATCCGGATTTGCCGCGCTATCGAACATCAACGTCGTGTGCGCCCGCCGCGGGGTTCGATGGCGACTGCTGGCGGGCCCGCATGTGCGGCGGCTGCTCACCATCTGCGACCCCGACCGCGAGCTACCCGTCGCCAAGGCCAGCGCGAAGTACTCCCGCACACGCCCGAGCGATCGCAAGCTCCTCGTCGGTGGGTATCACTAGCACCGTCGTCGGGGCGCCGTCGGGTGAGATGCGGCGCGCGGTCCTGCCGGGGCTGGCGTTGAGGTGCTCGTCGAGTTCGACGCCGAACGCGGTGAGTCCCGACAGCGCGTCGCGCCGGACCGCGGCATCGTTCTCCCCCACGCCGGCGGTGAACGTGATCACGTCCGCCGAGCCGAGTACCGCCAGATACGCGCCGATGTACTTGCGCAGCCGGTGGATGTACACGTCATAGGCCAAACGTGCTGCGCTGTCGCCGGATTCGATGCGCCGGTGCAGCTCCCGGAAGTCGATCTCACCGCCGAGGCCCCGCACGCCCGAGCGGCGGTTGAGCATCGACTCGATGTCCTCGACGCTCATCCCGGCCTCCCGCCACAGGTAGAAGATCACCCCGGGATCGACATCACCGGACCGGGTTCCCATCACCAGGCCCTCCATCGGGGTCAGCCCCATCGAGGTCTCCACCGGCCGGCCGCCGACGATCGCCGACACCGACGCGCCGTTGCCGAGGTGCAGCACGATCTGGCTCAGCGACTCGAGCGGGGCGCCGAGGAATGCCGCGGCCTGCTCGCTGACGTACTGATGCGAGGTGCCGTGGAAGCCGTAGCGCCGAACCTTCCAGGTGCGGGCCAGGTCGGCGTCGATGGCATAGGTGGCGGCGGCCGGCGGCAGGTCGTGGAAGAACGCGGTGTCGAAGACCGCGACGTGCGGCAGGTCGGGCAGCGCCTTGCGGGCGACCTCGATCCCGAGGATGGCGGGCGGATTGTGCAGCGGCGCAAGCGGAGAGATCTCCTTGAGCCGCGCGATCAGCGCGTCGCCGACGACCGTGGGTTGGTACAGCTCCGGCCCGCCGTGGACCACGCGGTGCCCGACCGCGACCAGCCCGAGGTCGTCGAGCCGGTGCCCGTCGGCGGCCAGGGATTCGAACACCGCCTCCATCGCCGCCGCGTGATCGGGCACCGAGCCCTCGTCGCCGATCCGCTCGACGATGCCGTCGGCGATCAGCACTCCCGAATCGGGTTCGAGCACAGCGAATTTCACCGAGGACGAGCCCGAGTTCAGTACCAGTACCGTGCGACTCATCGTGGGTCCCCCTGTGCCTGGATCGCGGTGATGGCCACCGTGTTGACGATGTCCTCGACCAGCGCCCCGCGGGACAGGTCGTTGACCGGCTTGTTCAACCCCTGTAGCACCGGACCGATGGCGATCGCGCCTGCGCTGCGCTGCACCGCCTTGTAGGTGTTGTTGCCGGTGTTGAGGTCGGGGAAGATCAGTACGGTCGCGCGCCCGGCCACCGGGGAGTCCGGCATCTTCGTCTCGGCGACCGACGGTTCGACCGCGGCGTCGTACTGGATCGGGCCCTCCACCGGCAGGTCGGGTTCCCGGGAGCGCACGAGTTCGGTTGCCTCCCGGACCTTGTCGACGTCTGCTCCGGTGCCGGATGTGCCGGTGGAGTACGACAGCATCGCGACTCGGGGCTCGATTCCGAACCGCGCCGCGGTGCGTGCCGAGGAGATCGCGATGTCGGCGAGTTGTTCGGCGGTCGGGTCGGGCACGATCGCGCAGTCGCCGTAGGCGAGCACCTCGTGGGCCAGGCACATCAGGAAGATGCTGGAGACCGTGGAGACACCGGGCACGGTGCGGATGATCTCGAACGCGGGCCGGATGGTGTGCGCGGTGGTGTGCCGGGCGCCCGAGACCATGCCGTCGACCATGTCGTTGTGCACCAGCATGGTGCCGAAATACGAGACATCATGCATGATCTCGCGGGCACGGTCGACGGTGACGCCCTTGTGCTTGCGCAACTCGGCGTACTGCTCGGCGAACCGGTCGCACAGCTCGCTGGTCTTCGGGTTCAGCACGTCGGCCGCCGAAAGGTCCACGCCGAGTTCGGCGGCGCGGGCCCGCACCTGGTTCTCCTCGCCGAGGATGGTCAGCTCCGCCACCGAGCGTTGCAGCAGCCGGCCCGCGGCCTTCAGGATCCGGTCGTCGTCGCCTTCGGGCAGCACGATCCGTTTGCGGTCCGCACGGGCCCGGTCCAGCAGCTGGTAGGTGAACATCTGCGGGGTGACCACGGACGGGATCGGGATGGACAGCTGCGTCAGCAGATCCGCGGTGTCGACGTGTTCGTCCATCAGCGTCAGCGCGGTGTCGATCTTGCGCTGGGACGACGAGGTCACCCGGCCGCGGGTCGCGGCGACCCGGCTGGCCGTCTCGAAGGTGCCCAGGCCCGTCGCGATGATCGGCAGTCGCTGCCCCAGCCCCGAGACGAGTTTGTCGATCGCCGGGTGCAGCGCGAGGCCGCCGTTGAGGATCACCGCGGACAGCGACGGGAACCCGTCGGCCGAGTGGGCGGACAGAACGGCGAGCAGGACATCGGAGCGGTCGCCGGGGGTGATCACGGCGACGCCCTCGGTCAGGCGTTCGAGCACGTGTTCGGCCGTCATCCCGGCCACCAGCACGTCGAGCACCTCACGGTGCAGCATCTCCTTGTCGCCCTGCACCACGGTGCCGTCGACGGCGACCCGCAGTTCGGCCACCGACGGCGCGACCAGCAGGGGCTCCTCGGGTAGCACGTAGCTGCGCGGTTCGATCCGCTGCAGCGCCGCGCGCACCTCGGCCAGCTGGGCCGGGTCGCATCGGTTGGCGACCACGGCCGCGGTGTGGGCGTGCTGCTCGGCGATCTCGGCGACACAGACCTCGGCGACCTGGGCGACCCGCTCGGGTGTGCGCCCCTGCGCCTTCACCGCGAGTACCACCGGGGCGCCCAGGTTGGCGGCGATGCGCGCGTTGACCGAAAGCTCGCTGGGCGCGGCGACGTCGGTGTAGTCGCTGCCGACCACCAGCACCGCGTCGCACTGGTCGGCGACGCGGTGGTAGCGGTCGACGATCTCTGCGAGCGCTGCGTCGAAGTCCTCGTGGAGCTGCTGGTAGGTGACGCCGACGCAGTCCTCGTACGGCAGGCCGGCGGTGGTGTGGTCGAGCAGCATCTCCAGGATGTAGTCGCGGTCCTCGCCGTCGTCGCGGGTGATGGGCCGGAACACCCCGACCCTGGCGACGTTCGCCGCGAGCCGGTGCAGAATGCCCAGCGCGATGGTCGATTTCCCGGTGTCGCCCTCGGGCGACGCCACATAGATGGCGGAGATGGTCGCCTTCGCAGCTTCAGGCACAGCTCAAGCGTGCCAAAGTCTGCCGCGCACCGCACCATCCGCCCGGCAGGTGCAGATATGGCAAAAGTACTCGAGTCCCATCCGAGACAGTTTCGTTACACGTTCACGCGATGTGAGCAATTCCATAGACTCAAATTGACAAACTCGACAAAACTTGTTGCGGTCAAAAGAGCAGGCATGACATGATCTCTAACCACCACACCTCGCGGAAATCGGCGGCCGATGACAACTACAGCAAATTTTGAGCGTTCCGTAGGCGTTCTAGGCAATGCCGATACGCTCACAATCAGCAACGCGTTGCACCGGACGAATCGGGCCAGGCAACGGATCCAGATCCGGTGGGGGTACCGGAGCCGCCTGCTGGCCGTCGTAGCTCTGGTCGCGATCGCGTACGGCTCGGACTACGTTCACCTCGTCGGCGACGCGCTGGCCGGGTCCCGCACTCCGTTGCTGGCGCTGACCCCGCTGCTCGCATTGCTGGTGGCCACCGGCTACCGCCGGCCGCCCGACGGCGTGAACGACAACGAGTCCGACTGGTTGTTCGTCGCAATCCTGGGGATCATCGGCTTCGCCGGCATCGCACTGGTCACCGCGCGGTTCGAGGCGCTCGCCGCGGTGTGGCGGCTGGATCTGATGGGCGCGGTGCTCTGGGCTGTCTGCGCGTCGGTCATCCTGCTCGGAGCCCGGCACACCCAGCGGATGTGGCGAGTGTGGTTGTTCGCGGCGATCAGTGCGACCCCGGTGCCGTTCACCCTCGCCGCGGGCGCGCTCGGCGGCTCGGACACCGCCAACGTCGCCGTGAGCGTGTGCTTCGGCGCCACGGCGGTGTATCTGGCCGGGGCGCGGGCACCGCGGCCGAAGCGGCTGCTGGCCGCCGCTGCGTCGCTGGCACTCGGCTGGCTCACGGCAACCCTGCTGATCGACGCGCTGCCGCTGTTCGGTGTCACCGCGATCGCCGCGCTCGGGGTACCGGTGCTCGTCCACGTCGGTATGCGCCGGTGGATCGGCACCGGGGCCGATACGGGCCCGCTGGAGTCCTACCCGGCCCGGTCGTGGCGCTCGCTGCTCGCACTGCCCGTGCTGGCGCTGGTGGTCGGGTTCGCGCACACCTCCGCACCGACGGACACCGAGCCGCCGGTTGCCCAGGCCGACTGGGTGCGCTCGGCGGGTCTGTTCGACGCCCGCGAGCTCAGCGAAGTCCAGCACTACCTTGGTGGTGACGCCGACTACGTCCGGTACGCGGTGCCCGCCGGCGCCGGGATGCCCGCCGCCGCCGTCGACGTGATCACCATGCCCAGCCTCGCGGCGCTGCACGACCACCACAGCACCGTCTGGTACCCGACGACGCGCCCGCTGAACTTCACCGCGGCACCGCCGCTGACGGCCGGGGCGCCGGTCGAGGTGCGTGCCGTCTACAGCAACGCCGACACCGCGATCGACAGCACCACCCCGCACTGGTACGCGCTGACCTGGGACTGGCACAGCGACGCCGGCTACCAGCGGGTCACCGTCGTGGTGAACCAGGACACCGCGGGCGGCGAACCGCCCGCCCCGCAGCCGATGACTGTCACCGACACCCTGGTCAGCCCCGCCCTGTGGATCGGCAGGCAGCAGGCCGAGGGGCAGGGCCGCGTCGACGACCTCGTGGTGCGCCGAGCCACCGAGGTCGCTGACAGCCTGCTGGCGCACCTCGTCACCCGTGCATAGCTACACCCCAGGAAGTCAACTACCCGAACACTTCTCGGCGCGGAAGGTTTTCGACGGGGCGTTCCTGCTCGTCGGCGGCGCCGCGCTCGCGGCAGGCGTCGTGGCCGCGTTTCTGGCACCCGAGGCCGTCCTGCCGATAGTGACCACCGTGCTCGCGGCGCTGTATCTGGCCTCGACGATCGACCGGCACTGGCTGCTGCTGCGGGGACTGCGGGCGCCGAGCATGATCACCATCAGCGACGAGCGGGCGCGCGCGATCCCCGACGACGAGCTGCCCGTGTACACGGTGCTGCTGCCGGTCTACAACGAGCCTTCGATCGTGCACAACCTGATCGAAGGCGTCGGCAGACTCGAATATCCGAAGGACAAGCTGGAGATCCTGCTCCTCGTCGAGGAGGACGACATCGCGACGCAGCGCGCGATGGAGGGCGTCGAACTCGAATCGGTTCGGGTGGTGCGGGTGCCGCACAGCGAACCGAAGACCAAACCCAAGGCGTGCAACTACGGGATGGCCTCCCCCGGACTGCGCGGCGAGATGGTCACCATCTACGACGCCGAGGACATTCCCGATCCCCTCCAGCTGCGCAAGGCCGTCGCGGCCTTCGCCGATCTGCCGCCCCAAGTCGGGTGCCTGCAGGCCAGGCTCGGTTACTTCAACGAGAAGCAGAACCTGCTGACGCGCTGGTTCTCCCTGGAGTACGACCAGTGGTTCGGAATCATGCTGCCCGCGGTGCAGGCCGCCGGGTGTGTGATCCCGCTGGGCGGTACCTCCAACCACATGCACACCGGCGTGCTGCGCGCCATCGGCGGCTGGGACGAGTTCAACGTCACCGAGGACGCCGACCTGGGGGTCCGGCTCGCCCGGCATGGCTACCACACCCGGATCCTGGACTCGGTGACCCTCGAAGAGGCGAACTCCGATGTGCTGAACTGGATTCGGCAGCGCTCCCGGTGGTACAAGGGCTACCTGCAGACGATGCTCGTGCACCTGCGCCAGCCGGTGACCCTGTGGTCCGAGATCGGCGGCAAGGGCATCCTGCGGTTGATCAACATGACCGGTGCGGTGCCTATCGTCAACGTGATCAACCTGCTGTTCTGGTCCACGATGGCGACCTGGGTCCTCGGACGGCCCCATCTGATCGAGATGGCGTTCCCGTCGCTGACCTACTACACCTACCTCGTCATGTACCTTGTGGGAGCGCCACTTTCGGTCTACATCGGATTGATCGTCGTACAACGGCTGGACAAACCGTATCTGTGGTGGGCAGCGGCGCTGATCCCGCTGTACTGGATGCTGCAGTCGATCGCCGCGATGAAGGCGATCTTCCAGCTGCTGACCCGACCTCACTTCTGGGAGAAGACCGTGCACGGACTGTCCTCGACTCATCCCGCGCCGCTGGCGCACAGCGGGAGGGAACTCTGATGCCCGACTGGCGTTCCGCAGCCGCGTCCGTCCTCGTCGCCGGCGCGCTGGCACTCGGCGGCGGCATCCCGCACGCGTCCGCGGCGCCGCCCGAGCGCAACGCCGCGACACCGGCACCGCCGCGCGAGATCTCGTGGACCCAGCTGGGTCTGCCCCGAGAACTGGCGCTCACCGGGGCCAACCATCTGACCGAGGTGTCGGTGCCCGTGCCCACCGGTGTGACGCCCGCGGTGCTCACCGGCCTGATCGGCTCGGTGGTCAACACCACCGACGCGCGGCTCGACGTCCTCGATTCCCGCGGCGTCACGCTGGCCAGCGTCAAGGTCGGCGGCAACTCGACCACGACACCGCTGCGCGTCGACATGTCCAGGGCCGCAGTGGTCGACGGCAGGGCGCCGCTGAGGTTCGCGATCCGGGACGCCGGCACGTCCGCCGACAGCTGCACCCGCCCGCCGTCACTGGTGGTCAGTGAACTGGCCAGCGCCTATTCCCGGGCCACCCCGGACCCGACCACGGTGGCCGATTTCCTGCCCGCGTTCATCGACGGCATCACCATCCACGTCGGCCCGAACCCGACGGACGCCCAGACCCAGGCCGCGCTGAGTCTGGTTGCGGCCCTGACGCATCTGTACCAACCCATCCCGGTCCGCATCGACGTCGACGTCAGCGACGATGTCCCGGTCCCGGGCCCCGACGTCCGGGTGATCACGCTGCGCGAGGGCAAGGACCCGAGCGTCGTGCTCAAGAACCCGGGCACGCCGCGCGCGGTCCTGGTGATCACCGGTGACGGCGACGACCTGGTGCGCCAGGTGTCGCTGTTCGACGACCGGCGCTTCGCGATCGCGCAGACCGACTTCGCGAAGACGCTGTCGGCCACCGACCGCAGCCCGACCACCACCACCCTGCAGACGTTCGATCAGCTCGGCATCGCCGGCGACATCGCGGTGCAGGGCAAGTCGACGCTCTACGCGGGATTCGACGCCGGCGCGTTCGGCGTCGGCTCGATCACCAACGCGAAGGTCCACCTGAAGGCCGATTACACGCCGGTCGTCGGAGGAACGGCCTCGGTGGTGATCCGGTCGGGCTCCACCGTCCTGGCCACCCGCGTGCTCGACGAGTCCGGAGTCCTCGACGTCACCGGTGATGTCCCGGCCGAGTCGATCACGTCGAAAGTCGGTATGGCCCTGGAGATCCAGTACGTGCCGGATCAGGATTGCGCGCCGCTGGACAACACGCTGCGGTTCGTCATCGACCCGAGCTCCACCGTCGAGGTGACCCCGGGCAGCAAGAACCGCGGCGGTTTCCAGGTGCTGCCGATGGCGTTCGCCCCGGAGTTCGACGTGGCCATCGAGTCACCGCAGCAGCTGAGGTTCGCCGCCGACGTCGTCAACCTGATGGCCCAGCGCTCCAGCGTCATCCTGCGGCCGCACCTGAGCACCCTTGCCGAGTCGGCGAATTCGCAGGCCGGCCTGCTCGCGGTCGGCTCCGGGGAGAACCTCACGGCCGCCGGACTGGTGGGACCGCTGATGCCCGGCGCCGCGAACTCGGTGGACATCGACGGCACCAGCGTGATCGATGTCAATGGCGAGGTCGGTGTGGTGCAGGCCTTCACCCACAACGACCGCACGGTGCTGGCGGTCACCGGCAGCGGCGACTGGGCCGCGGTGGACGCGAGCCTGGACTACATCCGTGGGCTGCCCGACCGATGGTCATCGCTGACCGGTGACGTGGTGGCCGCAGGTCCGGACAACGAACCGGTCAATCTGACGCTGCGCGAGGGCGTCGCGCTGGTCAACGAGTACCCCGGCGACGGCTGGAAGTGGTGGGCCGTGGGTTCGGCGGCGGCCGTCGGCGCCGGTGTCCTCATCGGCGCCGGGTTCCTGATCGCCCGACGCCGGCGCCCACCCGTCATCCCGTGACCGCCACCGTCGCGGCCGCACCGCCGCAGCCCGAGGTCACCGCCACGGCGGTGCCCGGCCGCGGCGCGGCGCTGACGTTGCTCACCACGCTGTCGGTGCTGTACTTCGCCGTCGGTGCGGTTCTGGTGTTGCGCTACAACCTGTTCGACCCCGACGCGCCCAGCCGCGTCGCGAACGCCGGCTATGTGTTCATGAGCCGCGACCCGCACCTGTCGGCGATCGGGTTCGTGTGGAACCCGTTGCCCAGCCTCGCGCAACTGCCCGTCCTGACATTCGCCGACTGGTGGCCGGCGCTCAAGACGCATGGGCTTGCCGCCGTCGTACAGAGCGCCGTCTTCATGGCCGGCGCCGCGGTGATGATCCGCGGTATCGCGATCGACCGCGGGCTGAAACCACTGTGGCGGCGACTTGCGGTCGCATGCTTTGCGCTGCAACCGATGATCATCGTCTACGGCGCGTCGGGCATGAGCGAGGCGGCCGAGATCTTCGCCATCGTATGGTGCGCCCGGCATCTGCTGCGGTGGGTGCAGACCCGCCGGGAGGGCGACCTGGCCTGGGCCGGAATCGCCTTGGGCGTCGGGTATCTGGCCCGCTACGAGGTGGTGGTCGCGGGCGCCGGCGCGGCACTGCTGGTGGCCGCGGTGGCGATGTACGGAGCCAGGGAGCGCGGCAAGCTCGCCGGCTCGGCGCTGATGGTGCTCATCGTGGTGTTCCCGCTCGCCACCGCGTTCGCGACCTGGGCGCTCACCGGCTGGGTGGTGACCGGTGAGCTGTTCGCCACACTGTCGTCGCGGTACGGCAACGACCATCAGGTCCAGGCGGCGATGCAGAAGGCCGGACCACTGACCCGGGCCGCCTCCGACGACTGGGTGGTGATCTCGGCCCGCCTTCTCGGCATGCAACCGTTCCTCGGGCTGGCGACGGCCGCCGCCGTCGTGGTCGCCGCAGTGCGGCGCCGGGTCGATGTGCTCGTCCCGCTGGCACTGTTCGGTCCGGTGCTCGCGTTCGCGGCGTGGGGGCAGTACTCGTCCACCACGTTCGGCTGGTTCCGCTTCTACCTGTTGGCGATCCCGATGGTGGTGTGCATCGCGCTGGCGTTCTGGTCCCCGGCCCGCGACCCCGGCGACGAGCGCGGTGCGGTCCTGACCCGCCGGGCGGGGGCGGCGCTGATCGTCGCGTCGCTGGTGATCGGATTCCCGGTGACGGTGCGGGCGACGATGGACGACCGGATCGGCAACCAGCAGCTGCAGTACGGCCTGCCGCAGTTGCACGATCCGGAACGCTATCCGCCCGGTGAGCTGTGGTACCGCAGGCTGATGGTCGACGACCGCCGGCTCGCCGAATACTTCGACCGCAGGAACCTGCCCCCGGGTTCGGTGCTGATGGACACGTTCAACACGTGGGGAGTGTGGTTGGCGTCTGACAACCCGAAGCAGTTCCTCATCACCAGCGACTACGACTTCACCGCGGCGCTGAACAGACCCTGGGACTTCGGCGTCGAGTTCATCGTCGCGACCAGCCCGTCGCTCGGCGACTCGGATGCCGTCAGCCAGCGCTATCCGACCATGTGGGCCGACGGCGCGGGATTCGGCACGCGTGTGCTGTCGGTGGCCGGTGCCTCCGGTGACGAACGGTTCCGGGTGTACCGGGTGACCGGTCCGCCGGCGCCACCGCGCAGCTGAGAGGCGTCAACTCGCCGTGAGGTCGACCGGCAGGTGGAGGGTGGCCAGCAGGCCGCGATGGTCGGCGCCTGGCACGACGACCGTCCGCACGGCCGACGCCGAGCAGTTCCTGGTCAGGATGTGGTCGATCCCGATCAGGGGCGGACGGTACCCGCGGCCGGGATAGCTGCGCGCCAGACCGGCGCCGGCGTCGACGGCCGCGTCGCCGTAGCCCTCGTCGAGCAGCTTGCGGAACGGCGCCATCTCATAGGTGGAGTTGAAGTCGCCCGCCACGATCACCGCGCCCGCCCCTGCGCTGACGCCGATCTCGCGCAGCGTGTCGGCGAACGCCGTGAGGTCGGAACGCCACGCGTCGATCGGCATGGGCCACGGCGCGGCCAGGTGGACCGACAACACGGTCGCGTCGACGCGTACCCCCGGGACCCGGATCCTCGACCCGACCATCGGCAATGCGTAGCCGTCGATCCGGCCCGGATGCACGAGCGGGAACCTGCTCCAGATACCGATTCCCGCCGCCATCGGCGCGGGCACGATCACCCGGTGCGGGAACACCTGGTCCATCCCGGCGGCGGACAGACCGTCGGCGGCCTCCTGCGTCATCTCCTGTACCGCCACCACATCGGCGGAGTTCGCGGCCAGCGCGGCGAGCGCATCCGGATCCGCCTGTCCCATACCGAGATTGGCGGTCAACACGCGCAGCTCGACGGTCCCGGCCTCGGCTGCCGAGGCCACCTGATAGCGCGGGACGTAGACCCACATCAGCGCGACGGTCAGCGCCACCGCGACCAGGCTCAGCACCCAGCGCCTGCCGAGGGCGAACAGCAGCATCGCCGCCGGTGCGGCCACCGACAGGTACGGCGCGGCGGCGGCCAGGATCAGCGTCGGGTGCCCGGAGATGGGCAGGTACCGGGCCGTGAAGCCCGCCGCCGCGACGACGAGGGCCGCCAGGCCCAGCAGCGTCGCGAGAAGCCGGATCATCCCGCGGGATTCGCGACGTCAGCCGAGCTTGCGCAGCCTCGGCTCCAGGTCACGCTGGAACAGTTCCAGGAACCGGCGCTGATCGTGGCCGGGGGCGTGGAACACCAGATGGTTCAGGCCCCAGTCGACGTAATCCTTCACCTTGGCGACGGCCTCGTCGGGGTCCGACGCGACGATCCAGCGCTTGGCGACCTGCTCGATCGGCAGTGCGTCGGCGGCCTTCTCCATCTCGATCGGATCGTCGATGGAGTGCTTCTGCTCGGCGGTCAGCGACAGCGGGGCCCAGAACCGGGTGTTCTCCAGCGCGAGTTCCGGATCGGTGTCGTAGGAGATCTTGATCTCGATCATCCGGTCGACGTCGTCGGGGTTCTTGCCGGCGGCCTCCGCACCTTCCCGCATGGCCGGGATCAGCTTGTCCTTGTAGAGCTCCTCCCCCTTGCCGGAGGTGCAGATGAAGCCGTCGCCGGCACGACCGGCGTACTTGGCGACCTGCGGGCCGCCCGCGGCGATGTAGATCGGGATGCCGCCCTCGGGCACGTCGTAGATCGACGCGCCCTTGGTCTTGTAGTACTCGCCCTCGAAGTCGACGCGGTCACCGAGCCACAGTTCGCGCATCAGCCGGACGGATTCGCGCAGCCGTGCGTAGCGCTCCTTGAACTCCGGCCACTCACCCTCGTAACCGGTCGCGATCTCGTTGAGCGCCTCCCCGGTGCCGACGCCGAGGAAGATCCGGTTCGGGTACAGGCATCCCATGGTCGCGAACGCCTGGGCGATGACGGCCGGGTTGTAGCGGAAGGTCGGGGTGAGCACCGAGGTGCCCAGCTGCAGTCGCTTGGTGCGTTCCCCGACGGCGGTCATCCATGCCAGCGAGAACGGGGCGTGGCCGCCCTCATGCCGCCAGGGCTGGAAGTGGTCGCTGACGGTGGCGCTGTCCATGCCGTGCTCTTCGGCGGCGACGGCGAGTTCGACGAGTTCGCGAGGCGCGAACTGCTCCGCCGACGCTTTGTAGCCCAGTTTCAGTTCAGCCATAGTTATGTTTCTACACTCGCTTCATGGCACCGGTAGTCACGGCCATCACCGAGCGCGTGCACTTCGCCCAGACGGACCTGGTGAACTGGACGCTGGTCACCGGCTCCGACGAGAGCGGCGGCGGGGTGATCCTGATCGACGCGGGCTTCCCCGGGCACCGCGAGGACGTGCTGGCCTCGCTGCGCGCCCTCGGCTTCGGCGCCGGCGATGTGCGCGCAATCCTGTTGACCCACGCCCACATCGACCATTTCGGCACCGCGATCTGGTTCGCAGGAACCCACGGCACCCCGGTGTACTGCCACACCGACGAGGTCGGGCACTCCAGGCGCGAATATCTCGAGCAGGCCTCCCCGGTGGCGGTGGCCCGCAACGCATGGCAACCGAAGTGGCTCAAGTGGTCGGTGTCGATCATCCGTAAGGGCGCGCTGACCCACGAGGGCATCCCGACCACGGCGGCGCTGACCGCCGAGACCGCCACACAGCTGCCGGGCGCCCCGGTGTGCGTTCCGACGCCGGGGCACACCGGCGGGCACTGCTCGTACGTGGTGGACGGGGTGCTCGTCAGCGGCGACGCGCTGGTCACCGATCATCCGGTGTCGGGCCGCCGCGGCCCGCAGCTGTTGCCGTCGGTGTTCAACCACGACGAGGCCGCCTGTCTGCGCAGCCTCGACGCGCTCGGCAATCTCGACACCGAGGTGCTGCTGCCCGGACACGGCCCGGTGTGGCGGGGGCCGGTGCGCGACGCGGTGGATCAGGCCAGATTGCCGTAGAAGAGCAGGAAGATCGCGGTCAGCGCCAGGCCGCACGCGACGACGATCGCCGGCATCAGGATCATCGTGTCGAGTTCGTCGTCGTCGAGGACGTCATCGGAGAAGCGGCCGAACAACACACGCGCGATGCCGGTTCGGCGGAACGTGTGCACCAGGGCGCGCACCGCCTTGGACTCGCGCCTGTTGCCGATGAACAGCCGCGACACCGCGCCCAGCACGAAGGTCAGGGCGGCAGCGGCCAGCAACAGCCAGCCCACGGTCGCCTGCGACACATCGGCAAGCCTATAGCGCGGTCGGGCCGAGGTGCTCGACGACCGCGTCGAGGCCGTCCGGGCCGACCAGGAGAACGTCACCACCGCCGTGACGCACCTGCCGTGCGATCTCGGCGGTGATCGCGCCGGGCGGACCCGACAGCGCCCGAAGACCGGCGGTGATCAGCACTGGATACCGCTGCGGCGGGCGCGGCATCGTCGCGACGCCGCGGACGGTGAAATGGGCGCCGCGGTGCTCGACCGGCCGGATCCGGTCTGGATCGACGTAGCGGCCCGCCTCGCGGTCGGCCGGCACGGCGTCCTCGGCCCAGCTGTCCCAGAATTCGCGTGCGACGGCGGCGAACTCCCCGGCACGTTCGCGGTCGCAGGAATCGGCGATGCGCCATCCGGCCCGGCCGCCGGACAGGTGGTCGACGGTGGCCAGTTTCCGCGCTACATCGAACGGCTCAGCGGTGTCGGTGTCCACCACCGCGACGAGGCCGATGCGATCGGTCACCGCCGACAGCGCGGCCATTACGGAGAACGGGTCGGGCGCGCTCTCGTGGACGAAGTCGAGCAGGACGAAGTCGAAGCGTCCGCGCTCGGCCGACCGGGCGATGCGCATGCAGGTGTCGAACCCGGCCGTCCCGGGAATCCGCGCCGCCAGGCGAATACCGTTGGGGCGCTCAGCATCCACCGGCCAACCCCCAGCGCTCGGCGAGCAACCGATGCGACCGCAACCGGTCGCGATGGCGGTGGGTCACCGAGGTGATCACCAACTCGTCGGCGGCGCTGACCCGTTGCAGCGCATCGAGCCGATGCGCCACCTCGTCGGGGTCTCCGACGAATTGTGTTGCGGTGCGGTCCTTCACCACCGCCTCCTGCTCCGCGGGCAACGGCACGACACGATCCGGGTCGGGGTAGGGCGAAGCACCGTCACCGGCCCGGATCGAATACACCCAGTGGCCGTAACTCGACGCCAGATGCCGTGCGGTGGCACTGTCCTCGGCGACCACCACATCGGCCGACACCACCACGTAAGGTTCGGCCAGCGCCGGCGAGGGCTGGAACTCGGCGCGGTACACCTCGACGGCGTCGAGCGCGGTGGCCGGGGTGATGTGGTAGCTCGCGACGAACGGCAGCCCCCGCGCGGCAGCGACCCGGGCGCTTTGACCCTTGCTGCTGCCGAACACCCACGGCGTCAGCGCAGCCCCCTCCCCCGGCACGGCGTGCGCCTCGACGTCGCCGATCCGGTAGCGGCCGGCGATCATCGCGAGGATGTCGTCGACCTGTTCGGCGAAATCCGGTGCGACGGCCTCGGGTTGCTGCAGCACCGACATCCGGGCCTTCAGCCGCGGGTTACGCATCATCGCGGTGATGTCGAACGGCGCCGGGATCACCACGCCGTCGATCTCCTGCCACGGCGGCACGGGTTTCGGTTCCCGCTTCACGGCCGGGTCGCGCTGCGCCTCGCGGCGGCGCTGCCCCGAGCGCCCGACCCCGAGGTCGATCCGGCCTGGGTGGAAGGCGTCGAGCATGCCGAAGGTCTCGGTGACGGCGATCGCGGTGGTCTGGCCGAGCTGGACCGCCGCGGCGCCGACCCGGATACTCTGTGTCGCCGCGGCGATCTGCCCGATCAGTACCGCGGGCGCCGAACTCGCGACCGAGACGAAGTGGTGTTCGGCCACCCAGAATCGCCGGTACCCCCAGCGTTCGGCGTGCTGGGCCAGGTCGACGGTGTTGCGCAGGGCGGTGGCCGCGTCGGAGCCCTCGGGGATCGGCGCGAGATCAAGGATGGCCAGTGGAACGGTCATGGCGGGCTCGCTTTCACAGACCTGTCGGCGGGAAGTCCGAGGCGTTGCCGCAGCGTCTCACCGTCGGAGTAGCCGGTACGGAAGCCGACGCGATGTTGCAGTAGCGGGATCAGTTCGCCGGCGATGACGGGCAGGTCGGCGGAGTTCACGGCCGGGCGCAGCCGGATTCCGTGCACACCGAGGCGGTGCCAGGCGACGATGTGGTCGGCGAGTTCGCGTGGGGTCCCCGAGAACACCAGCGCGTCCGAGCGTTCGTCGACGGCGCCGTCGAACGTGACGTAGAGGTCGGCGTACACCTGCAGACCCCGTCCGCCGGCCTGTTCGACCTCACCGAGGATCGTCGTCACCGAGTCATCGCCCTGCGGGGTGATGAACACGAGATCGGCACCGGCGGCGGCGAACTCGTAAACGCGCGGGTTGTGCGCGAGGGCGGCGACCACCGGTTGGGGAGAAGGCCACAGGTCCCGGACCGCCGCGACAGCGCGGAGCGCGTCGTCGAACACCTCCCCGGCCGGCGGGGGCCTGCCGTACAGCCGCGCCTCGTGCGCCGCGGCGCCGACCCTGATCTGCCATCCGGCCCGGCCGCAGGAGATGTCATTGAGCGTCACAAAGGTTTTCGCCAACTGACCGGCCGGGGTGTGGGTGACGTTGGCCACCGGGACGAGCCCCACGTGCCGCGTCACCGCCGCCACCCGCGCCGCGAGCAGCACCGCATCGGGGCGGCCGGCGAGCCAGCGCGGATCGATCTCCGGGCGCCTGCGCCGTTGCGGGGACAGCGAATCGTCGAACGTGACGAAATCGACGAGCCCGCGTTCGGCGGTCCTGGCGAGGTCCGCCCAGTAGTCGCCCGCCGTCACCGGGCGGGTATCGGTCGTGTGGCGCCACGCCTCGGGATGCCAGCCGTAGCCCTCCAGTGCGACGGCGACCCGCGGCGGCGCGGTCACGTCAGGACTTTCATGAACGCGATCGGGTAGACCTCGCCGTCGGCGGGCAGCGGGTCGTCGAGTCGGGTGTAGCCCAGCGAGGTGTACAGCGCCTCGGCCTCGGGCTGGCGGTCGCCGGTGGTCAGGTAGATCCGGCGGTAACCGCGGGCGGTGATCTCGGTCTCCAGCCGCGACACCAGCGCCCGCCCGTAGCCGCGGCGGCGGTGCCCACTGTCGGTCCAGATGCGTTTGAGTTCGGCGGTGTGCTCGTCGAAGCGGCGGAACGCGCCGCCGGTCACCGGCCGCTCGCCGAGCAATCCGAGGATCAGCCCGCCTGCCGGTGGTGTGAATTCATCTGCCGGATACCCGCGCAACCAGGCGTGGACGCGGTCGCGCGTGCCGCCGTAGCGGTCGGCGTATTCGGTCGCGAGCTCCTCGAGTAGCGGTGCGGCCAGCGGATCGTCCTGGCCCACCGCGACGAAGCGCAACTCACCCACCGCAGGTACGGACATCACCTCCATGTCTAACGCACACCCGCCGCCGGCATTCCGCGCCACGTGTTTTGCTCGGGGTGAGGAAAACTCGAGCGCGGAAACCCGGCTCTCCTCAGTCGTCGTCGAGGTGTTCGATCAACAGCGTCAACGTCTCCCAGTTCTCCCGGGTCGCCTCGGCGGCCGCGTCCGCGTCGCGCTTGCGGCAGCACTCGATGATCTTCTTGTGCTGCGCGATCGACTGCCGCCCGCACAGCGACGAGAAGCGCAGGGACTCCAGCCGCCGAAGTACCGGGGTCACCTGTTCGAGCACGGTCGGGATCAGGTCGTTGCCGCTCGCGGCGACGACGACGCCGTGGAACCGGTCGTCGGCGCGGATCGCCGCCGCGGCGTCCCCGGCCGACACGGCATCCGCGAAGTCCTTGTTGGCGCCGGCCATTTCGGTGAAGTCCGATTTGTCCATCAGGGGGACGGCGAGGCGGGCGGCCAGCGCGTGCATGGCCGCGGCGACGGTCTGGGCATCGAGCACCGCCTTGCGCTCGATGGTCGACACCACCGTCGAGCGCCCCGGGACGGTGTGCACCAGGCCGGCGGCCTCCATGCGTGCGAGCGCTTCCCGGATCGGGGTGCGGCTGATGCCGAGCCACCTCTCCAAGTCGGCGTCGCGCAGTTTCTCCCCGGGCGCCAGCGTGCCCGCGATGATCGCGTCCCGGATCGACTCGTAGGCCTGCTCGCGCAGCAGTGATCGCTTGTGCTTTCCGCGCTCGTCCGGAACCGGCATGCAAAATACTGTATCCGGCTGCTCGCGCGGTCTTCCCCGACAAACTTGACAGGTGTAAAGTCCGGCCGCATGGACAACATCCGGGGTAAGACCATCGCGATCACCGGAGCCGCCCGCGGCATCGGCTACGCCACGGCGGAAACCCTGCTCCGGCGCGGTGCGCGCGTGGTGATCGGCGACCGCGACGTAGCGCTGCAGGAGTCCTCGGTGGCCAAGCTGTCCAACCTCGGCCCCGTCTCGGGTTATCCGCTCGACGTCACCGACCGGGAGTCGTTCTCGACCTTCCTCGACAAGGCCCGCACCGACGGCGGCGGCCACATCGACGTACTGATCAACAACGCGGGCGTGATGCCGATCGGGCCGTTCCTCGAGCAGTCCGAGCAGGCGATCCGCTCGTCGCTCGAGGTGAACCTCTACGGCGTGATCACCGGATGCCAGCTGGCGCTGCCCGACATGATCACCCGGGGGCGCGGCCACATCATCAACATCGCGTCGCTGTCCGGCCTGATCCCGGTGCCCGGTCAGGTGGTCTACGTCGGCGCCAAATTCGGTGTGGTCGGGCTGTCGGCCGCGCTGGCCGACGAGGTGGCCCCGCACGGTGTGCACGTGTCGGTGGTGATGCCGCCGTTCACCAAGACCGAACTGATCGCAGGCACCAAGGAGAGCGGCGCGATCAAACCGGTGGAGCCCGAGCAGATCGCCGCCGCCGTCGCCAAGACGCTGGACAAGCCCAAGACCCACGTCTCGGTGCCGCCGGTACTGCGCTTCACCGCGCAGGCCGCCCAGCTGCTCGGTCCGCGCGGAAGGCGTTGGCTGAACAGGAAACTGGGACTCGACCAGGTCTTCCTCGACTTCGACAGCACCGCCCGCCAAAGTTACGAGCAACGGGCGCGCTCAGCGCTCGGCGTGGTCGAGGGGCCGGACAAGAACTAGCCGCGTCGCCGAATTCTGCAGTACGGTCGTCGATCCCGGCGCCCCACAGCCCTGCTGCAGAACTCGCGCGCGGGACCGAGAAGAACTACCCGAAGACCGGGACCGGGTCGCCGATCCGGTAGGACTCGATCGCCTCGATGTGCTCGAACAACTCGTCGAGGTTGAACTGGTAGTCCTCGGACATCCCGGCGAACACCACGTGCGCGATCTCGCCGCCGTCGTCGGGCGTCAGCAGGATCACCGTGACGTTCACCGCCTCGTCGGTGTCGCCGACCTTGGTGTCCTCGACCTCGGACGGTGGCCAGAACCACACCACCCCGGTCTCGTCGTCGACGTCCTCGGCGAACACCCAGCCGCGCTCGGTCAGGCGCGCATCGAAAGCTTCGAGATCCGCGGCGATTTCGAGTTCGTCGAGCACCCCCGCCGGCAGCCAGGCACGGTCGCGGGCGGCCTGGCGCTTCTTGCGCCGCGCCTTCTTCTGGTCAGACCGTCGCGACATTCAGCCGAGCGCCCGGTCCAGGTCGGCGATCAGATCCTCGGTGCCCTCCAGCCCGATCGAGATCCGCACGACGCCGTCACCGAGGCCGATCGCGGCGCGCCCCTCCGGGCCCATCGCGCGGTGGGTGGTGGTGGCCGGATGGGTGATCAACGACTTCGAATCGCCGAGGTTGTTGGAGATGTCGACGATCTGCAACTTGTCGAGCACCTCGAACGCGCGCTCCTTGGCCGCGGCTGGATTGCCGGCTCCGCCGGCGCCCCCCTTGAGCTCGAACGTCACCACCGTGCCGCCGCCGCTCATCTGCCGCTTGGCCAGCTCATACTGCGGATGCGACTCCAGGAACGGGTATTTCACCCAACTCACCGCGGAGTGCCCCTCCAGGAACTCGGCGATCCGGTGCGCCGAGGCGGTCTGGTGCTGCACGCGCAGCGCCAGCGTCTCCAGCCCCTTGAGCAGGGTCCACGCGTTGAACGGGCTCAGCGCAGGACCGGTGTGGCGCATCAGCTTCTGCACCGGGCCGTCGATGTACTCCGTGTCGCCGAGGATCGCCCCACCGAGCACCCGCCCCTGCCCGTCGATGTGCTTGGTGCCGGAGTACACCACCACATCGGCACCCAGCGGCATCCCCTGCTGCAGGATCGGGGTGGCGAACACGTTGTCCAGCACCACTTTCGCCCCTGCGGCGTGGGCGAGCTCGCACACCGCGGCGATGTCGACCAAGGACTGCATCGGATTGGACGGGGTCTCGAAGAACACGGCCTGGGTGGGCACCGAAAGCGCCTCCTCCCACTGCGCCAGATCGTCGCCGTCGACGAAGACCGTCTCGACGCCCCAGCGCGGCAGGATCTCATTGCACACCACGAAGCACGACCCGAACAGGCTGCGCGCGGCGACCAAACGGTCTCCGGCACCCAGCAGCGCTCCCAGTGCGGTGAACACCGCCGACATCCCCGTCGACGTCGCGAAGCAGGCCGGCGCACCTTCGAGCAGCCGCAGCCGTTCCTCGAACATCGAGACGGTCGGGTTGCCGTAGCGCGAGTACACGTACCGGTCGATCTCGCCGGTGAACGCCTTCTCCGCGTCGGCGGCCGACGAGTAGACGTAGCCGGACGTCAGGTACATCGCCTCGGCGGTCTCTTCGAACCCGGACCTCAGCAGACCGCCGCGTACGCCGATGGTGTCCTGGCTGACGCCGTCGGGCAGTTGCGCGGGCCGGCGAACCGACGGGGTCTCGTCACTCATGACTGCACCCACGGGAGTCCGACGGCCTTCCAGCCGGTGCCGCCGCGGTGCTTGTTCTCGTCGAGGTTGCCCTCGAACCCGTCGAGGATGTTGTAGGACGGACCGATGCCCGCCGCGGTGGCGGCCTCGGCCGCCCCGATCGACCGGTTGCCGGAGCGGCACAGGAACACCACGGGCCGCTCACCGGGCGTGACGCCCGCGGCCTGCAGGTCGTCGACGAACCCGTCGTTGCGCGTGCCGTCGGTACGGTTCCACTCGATGTAGACGACGTCGCGGTGCAGCGGGGACAGATCGGGGACGCCGACGAACCGCCACTCGGCGTCGGTGCGACAGTCCACGAGCACCGCATCCGGGTTCTCGCTCAGCAGCTTCCATGCCTCCTGCGGCGTGATGTCTCCGGCGTAACTCACGGTCGAGAGTGTCCCACAGCTAGCTGGGGCCGGTCGAACACACCTTCCACGCCCCGTCCTCGCGCACGAACGACATCTCGACGGTCTGCTTGGCGTCTTTGTCGTTGTCGAAGTAGTAGGTGACCTCGGCGGTGGCACGGTCGCCGTCGATGGCCACCGCCTCCACCCGGTCGACGTAGCGGTCTCCGTGCTCGGACACCGAATCCCGTTGGGCGTCCATCACTTCGGCTTCGTTGCGCTGCTGCGCGGCACAGGTGAACGCCTGGAAATCCGCATAGCTCTGCCGCTGCAGCGCGTCGTTCTGGCCGGACGCGGCCCGCGCGATCCGCTGGGTGTCGGTCATCTCCTCGCCGGAGAACACGTTCATCAACCAGATTCCGATCACGACGGCGACAATGATGGTCAGCGCGCCGAGGAACGGCGCGATCGCCGATCCGCTCGAGGTATCCGGGTCCTCCGGGGTGCCTGCCGCATCCGCCTTGCCATCCGCCATGGATCAGCCCTTCCTGCGCAGTGCCGACGCCACCCGGCGGGCCCGGTCACGGGCCACGATCGGGTCGGGGGCGGTCGCCAGGGACACCCGCAGCGCGGGCTCTGCCTGGGACAACCTGACGTCGCTCTCGGCGACCGCCAGGGCATCGGCGAGCAGCGGCGGCCCGTCGTCCTCGGTCGCGTAGGTCACCTCCGCCGCACCCGGGGAGACCATGATGGTGTCGACGGGTAGCCCGAGCACAGCGCGCGCATGCAACTCGAACTGCGACAGCCGCTGCGAGCGCAGCGTCACCAGCCCGCTGTCCTGCAGCCGCGGCCGGACGTCGGAGAAGTACACCTCGTCGCCGCGCACCAGCAGTTCCACCGCAAACACCCCGCGGCCGCCGAGCGAGTTCACGATGCGAGCCGCGATCGACTTCGCCGAATCCAACGCGGTCGGCGAAAGGCGTTGCGGCTGCCAGGATTCCAGCGATCCACCGGTGTCCTGGTGGTGGCCGATCGGTTCGCAGAACGACACCGCGGGTCCCGACGGTCCGGTGGTGCGCACCGTCAGCAGTGTGACCTCGACGTCGACGTCGACCACCGACTCGGCGATCACCCGGGCCAGGCTGAGTTTGCCGCCCGCGACCGCGCGCTCCCACGCCGGATCGACGTCCTCGGGTCGCAACAGCACCGACTCACCCTCGCCCGGGGCGGCGGCGACCGGCTTGACCACCAGCGGGAAGCCGGCGTGCTGGGCGACCGCGGCCAGCTCGGCCGCCGAACCGGCGAACCAGAACGGTGCGGTGGGCAGCCCCAGCTCGTCGGCGGCCAGCCGGCGCAGTCCCTCGGCGTCGAGCGCGAGCCGGGCACTGCGCGGCGTCGGGAACACCTCGACGTCGCCGCGTTCGGCGATCGCGACCAGCGTGTCGGTCGCGACCGCCTCCGCATCGCTGACCACATAGCCCGGCTTCTCGTCGTCGACCAGCGTCGTGAGCGCATCACCGTCGACGGGCGGGTCGGCCGTGACGACGTCGGCGCCCAGACGCGCGAACGCCGCGGCCAACTCGCGGGTGCGCTCCCCGGCGCCGAGTAGCAACACCACTGTCCTGCCGTCGCGGGACGCCTCGGTATCAGTCATCGATTTTCAGCCTGCCAGACGAGCCGAGAGAATCGGAACATGAGTGCCTCGTTGCTGGCGATCCTCGTCACGTCCGTGCTGCTGGCGGCGGTCGCCCGACGGTACGACCTGTCGTCACCGCTGTTCCTGGTCGTCGCCGGCCTGACGGTGGGTCTGATCCCCGGCGCCGACCACATCTCCGGCATCGAACTCGACCCCGATCTGGTGCTCTACGTGCTGCTGCCGCCGCTGCTGTGGTCGGCCGGGCTGGAGAGCAGCTATGTGAGCCTGCGCGCGAACACCCGCTCGATCGGGCTGCTCGCGATCGGGCTGCCGTTGGCGACCACGGCGGCGGTCGGCTTCGTCGCCTATCGGACGGTGCCGGAGCTGACACTGGCGGCGGCGTTCGTCCTCGGCGCGATCGTCGCACCGCCGGACGCGGTGTCGGCCAGCGCGGTCGGGCGCAGACTCGGCCTGCCACGGCGCACGATGACGCTGCTGGGCGGGGAGAGCCTGCTCAACGACGCGACCGCGCTGACCGCGTACAAGGTGGCGCTCGCCGCCGCCATCGGTGCTTCGACCAGCCTGCGCGCCGGGCTGGAGACATTCCTGGTGGCCGCCCTCGCGGGCGTCCTCGTCGGGTTCGCACTCGGCAAGATCGTCGTGTTCATCCGGTCCCGACTCGACGACCCGCTCGCCGAGAGCGCGATCGGCCTGGTCGCGCCGTTCCTGATCTACCTCGTCGCCGAGCAGGTCGAAGGCTCCGGCGTGCTCGCGGTGGTGGTCGCCGCGCTGATCGCCGGGCAGCGCCACTCGAGGGCCGGCTACGCAGCCCGGCTGCAGGACCGCGCGGTGTGGAAGGCCGTGCAGCTTGTGCTGGAGTCGTTCGCGTTCCTGATGATCGGGCTGCAACTGCCCGCAGCCGTCGAAGGACTGAAGGGCACCTCGGCGGCGCTGATCGTGACGTCGGCGCTCGCGGTGTTCGCGACGGTCATCGCGGTCCGCCTCGCGTGGGTGTACGCGTTCGCGTATCTGCCGCGGCTGGTGCCGCGGATCCGCAGCACCGAACCGCCGCCGGTTCCCGGGCAGGTTTTCGTGGTCTCGTGGGCCGGGATGCGCGGGGTGGTGTCGCTGGCCGCGGCCTTCGGCGTGCCGTTGACGACGCTGTCAGGCCAGCTGTTCCCCGGCCGACCGCAACTGATCTTCCTGACCTTCGTCGTGGTCGTCGGGACGCTGCTGCTGCACGGGCTGACACTGCCGTGGCTGATCCGCCGCCTCGACGGTCAAGGCGATCAGCAGCGCGCCGACCTGCTCGCGGCGGCCGCCGCGCAGGACCGCGCCGCCCAGGCGGCCGCCGACCGGCTCGACGAGCTGCTGTCCGACGCGTCCACCGACGTCGACGACCGTGCCGCCGACGTACTGCGCGCGTGGAACCACCGCAGACGCCAGACGGCCTGGGAGCGCATCGACGACGAGGTGCTGCGCGCGATGCTGTACGGACTGGATCTGGAAGAGGCCGTGCTCAATCGCGGTTGAGCTGCTCGCCGAACTCGGACATCGCCTTCACCAGCGCGGTCATCACACGATGCGCGGCCTCCAGGTCGCCGTCGGGGAGCTCGGCCAGCGCGCGGTGGGTGTGCTCGGCCAGCGGTCCGAAGAACTCCCGCGCGACGCCTTTACCGTGCTCGGCGACGCGCAGCAGCACCTTGCGCCGGTCACTCGGGTCGCTGTCGCGCAACACGTGGCCTGATTCGAGCATCCGCTCGACCAGGTAGGTGATCGCCGCACCCGAGGTGCCCATCCGGGTGCGCAGTTCGCCCGCGGTCAGTGGATCACCGTCGTCCTCACTGACGGTGACGTGCAGCAGCGCGCGGAAGTCGTTGGCGGTGAGCCCGTGGCGCGCCGAGAAGCTGTGCCCGATCTCGTCGGATGCCGCCGTCAGCGCCCGCACGTCGCCCGCGATCAGCCGTTCCAACGCAACGCGGTCCCCGTCTGGCATGTGACCACGATAGCAAAAATTAAGTTGATTAATGGTTAATTATTTGAAATATTGGATCTCATGAACCGTCGATTCTCGTGGGTGGTCGCGCTTCTCGTCGTCCTCGTCTCCGGCGCCCTGATGGGGCTGCTCGGTGGCGGCGACTCCGATTCGCAGTCGCCCGTGGCGGTCCCGGCCTCGTCGGAATCCGCGCGTACCGACGCGGCGCGTGCACAACTGCCCGGCGGGGATCAAGTACCCGCAATCCTGGTTGTCACACGCACCGATTCCGCGCCGCTGAGCCCCGCCGACCTCGAGGCCGTCGACACCGCGCGCACCCGCATGCTCGCCGCCGCGGGGGGAGGCGAGGCCGGACCGCCGCCCCAGGTGTCCGAGGACGGGCAGGCCGCTGTCGCGACCGTGCCGTTGTCGGCGGACCTGTCCGGATTCGACCTCACCGACAAGGTGAAGGAGATCCGGGAGGCCGCGGCCGACGGGCTGCCCGCCGATCTGCAGGCACAGGTGACCGGCGGACCCGCATTCGGCGCCGACATCGCGAACTCGTTCTCCGGGGCCAACTTCACACTGCTCGCGGTCACCGCGGCCGTGGTCGCGCTGCTGCTGATCATCACCTACCGCTCCCCCGTGCTGTGGCTGGTGCCGCTGCTGGTGATCGGGTTCGCCGACCGTGTCGCCGCCGTGGTCGGGTCGGCGGTCGCCGAACTGTTCGGGATGACCCCGGACGGATCCACCGCCGGCATCACCAGCGTGCTGGTGTTCGGCGCAGGCACCAACTACGCGCTGCTGTTGATCTCGCGGTACCGGGAAGAGCTGGGCCGCAACAACTCCCACCGCGACGCCCTCGACATAGCGGTCCGGCGCGCCGGCCCGGCCATCATCGCCAGCAATGCGACGGTGGTGCTGGCGCTGCTGACCCTGCTGTTCGCGTCGGCGCCGAGCACCCGCAGCCTCGGCGTCCAGGCCGCGGCCGGTCTGGTGGTCGCCGCGGTGTTCGTCCTGCTCGTGCTGCCGCCCGCGCTGGCGCTGTTCGGCCGAAAGCTGTTCTGGCCGTTCATCCCTCAGGTCGGCGCGCAGGCACTCACCGACCGCGGCGTCTGGCACCGCATCGCGTCGGCGGTCGCGCGGCGCCCGGCAGTGGTCGCGGTGGTGTCGATCGGCGGGCTCGCGGTGCTGTGCACCGGGCTGTTCGCGACCCCGGTCGGGCTCTCGCAGACCGAGCAGTTCCGGGTGCAGGCCGAATCGGTCGGCGGCTTCGACACACTGTCCGAGCACTTCCCCAGCGGGCTGACCGACCCCGCCCGCGTCATCGCCTCGGCCGACCGCAGCGCCGAGGTGCAGCGCGCGATCACCGCGACCCCGGGTGTGGTCTCGGCGTTCCCGGCGGGCCCCGAGGCCGACGGGCTGACCCAGTGGTCGGTGGTGCTGGCCGCCGATCCGGCCTCCGACGAGGCGTTCGACACCATCGACGCGCTGCGGGATTCGGTGCACCAGGCGGATCCGGACGCGCTGGTGGGCGGTTCGGACGCGATCGCGCGCGACGCCGCGGGCGCGGCCGGCCACGACCGCGCCGTGGTGATCCCCGCGATCCTGGTGGTGGTGCTGGTGGTGCTCTACGTCCTGCTCCGCTCGGCGCTGGCACCGCTGGTGCTCGTCGGCGTCACCGTGCTGAGCTCGGTCGCGGCCCTGGGGCTGGGCGGCTGGGCCAGCGTGCACCTCTTCGGGTTCCCCGGGCTGGACAACTCCGCGCCGCTGTACGCGTTCCTGTTCCTGGTCGCCCTCGGTGTCGACTACACGATCTTCCTGGTCACCCGGGCCCGGGAGGAGACCCCCGAACACGGCACCCGGGACGGCATCGTGCGGGCGGTGTCGGCGACCGGCGCGGTGATCAGCAGCGCGGGCATCGTGCTGGCCGCGGTGTTCTGCGTGCTGGGTGTGCTGCCGCTGATCGTGCTGACCCAGGTCGGCATCATCGTCGGCCTCGGCATCCTGCTGGACACCTTCCTGGTGCGCACCGTGATCATCCCGGCGCTGTTCACCCTGATCGGCCCGAAGATCTGGTGGCCCGCACTGCGTGAGGAGACGCGTAGCGTCGAGAGATGACCCAGGCCGCCCACGATCTACCGCCGCTGCACATGCGGCGCGACGGGTTCGACCCGATCCCCGAGCTGCGGGAGATCCGGGACGGCGAGGGGGTCCGGACGGTCACCAACGCGTTCGGGATGCAGGTGTATCTCGTCACCCGCTACGACGACGTCAAGACCGTGCTGTCGGATCACGCCCGGTTCTCCAACGACCGGCCGCCCGGCTTCGTCGTGCCGGGGGCGCCACCGGTCGACGCGGACACCCAGGCCCGCGCCAGGGCAGGCAACCTGCTCGGCCTCGACCCGCCCGAACACCAGCGGTTGCGGCGCATGCTCACCCCGCAGTTCACGCACCGGCGCATGCAGCGGCTGCAGCCCCGGGTGGTCGAGATCGTCGACGCCCAACTCGACGCGCTGGCCGCGGCCGGACCCGCAGCCGATCTGGTCGAGCACTTCGCGCTGCCGATCCCGTCGCTGGTGATCTGCGAGCTGCTCGGCGTGCCCTACGCCGACCGCGCGGAGTTCCAGCGCCGCAGCGCACGCCAACTCGACCTGTCCATCCCGATCCCCGAACGACTCGAACTCCAGCGGGACGCACGCGCATACATGGCGGGGCTGGTCGAGCGTGCCAGGACCGCCCCCGGCGACGACATCCTCGGCATGCTGATCCGCGAGCACGGCGGTGAGCTCACCGACGACGAGCTGATCGGCATCGCCAGCCTGCTGCTGCTCGCCGGGCACGAAACGACGTCGAACGTGCTCGCGCTGGGCACGCTGGCCCTGCTGCGCCACCCCGATCAGCTTGCCGCGGTGCGCGACGACCCGGCCGCGGTGATGCCCGCGGTCGAGGAGATGCTGCGCTGGCTGTCGGTCGTGCAGACCGCGATCCCGCGCTGCACCACCACCGACGTCGAACTGTCCGGCGTCGCGATCCCGGCCGGGCACCTGGTGTTCGCGTCGCTACCGCTGGGCAACCGCGATCCCGGATTCCTCGACCGCCCTGAGGACTTCGACATCACCCGAGGTGCGCCCGGGCACCTGGCGTTCGGGCACGGCGTGCACCACTGCCTCGGCGCCCCGCTGGCGCGGATGGAGATGCAGATCGCGTTCCCCGCGCTGCTGCGCCGGTTCCCCGCGCTGAGCCTGGCCGAGGACTTCGCCGATGTGGAGTTCCGGTCGTTCCACTTCATCTACGGTCTCAAGGCATTGGAGGTGTCGACCGGATGAGCGAGAGCAAGCGCGTGGTCGCCGACCGCGAACTGTGCATCCAGGCGGGCAACTGCGTGATGGTCGCCGGGGAGATCTTCGATCAGGACGACGACGGCATCGTCGCCATCCTGCGCGAGGAGGTCAGCGGCGACGACTTGGCGCGCGCCGCCGAAGCGGTCACGCTGTGCCCGGCGAGCGCCCTGGCGCTCGAGGATCGATGACCCCGGCGCGCGCGAGCATCACCAGGCTCACGACCAGCACCCAGATCGGGAACGTGATCGTCATCCACTTGCTGACATCGCTGCCGACCAGTACGGCCAGCGACACCAGATAGGTCAGCACCACCAGCCCGCGCGGCATCAGCCGGGTGCGCAGCCAGATCGTCGCCAGCGACATCATGAACACCGCCGCCATCCGCAGCGCGTAGGTGTTCGACAGCGCCACCAGCAGACCCTGCGCGAATGCGTCGACCTCGGTGCGGGTGGCGGGCTCGGCGAAATCCCTGGTGGCCAGCAACCCTGCGCCGACGGCGGTCGACGCGAAGATCATCGCGAGGAACACCAGCGCGCTGCCGATCATCACCGTCGAGAAGAACTTGTCCTCCAGCGTCCCGAGGCCGTCGCGCACCACCCCGAGGAACCACAGGAACGCGATGCCCGCGAACGGCACCAGCACGATCGCGATCCGCAGTCTCCCCGTCGAACCGTCGGGCACCGACGTGCGGATCAGCACCAGCGCCGCACCGAACAGCAGCGCGAAGGCCACCCCGGCGAACGCGGCCGCGCGCGGAGTGGTCAGGCGGCGCAGATGCCGGTCGGCCGGGTGGTCGGTCATGGCTGTCCGGGCAGCAACCTGATCATCAGCCCGTTCGACTCGGCGAGCACGTTGCCGTCGGCGTCGAGAAGTTCGGCGTTGACCCACGCCTTGCGGCCCTCGGCCTCCCGCAGCCAGCCCCGCGCGGTCAGCACCGTGTCGATCGGCGTCACCCTGCGGTAGTCCACATGCAGGAACGCGGTGCGGCTGATCGGCCTGCCTGTCGCGTGGATCACCATGCCGAACATCGAGTCGAACAGCAGCGGCAGTACGCCGCCGTGCACCGCGGAGTTGCCGCCGACGTGGTAGCGGCTGAACGTGACCTCCAGTTCGACGCCGTCGGCCTCGAACTTGGTGACCGTCCACGGCGGCATCAGCAGGCTGCCCGCACCGGGCAGCGACGGCACCCGGCTCGACGGGCCGACGCCTTCGCCGGCCCGGAACGGTTCGAGCAGCGCCACGAGTTCCTCGACCCGGTCGGCGGCCTCGTTCCAGGTGTCGGGATCGGGGTCAGCCGACACGGCCAGGTCCTGGGCCCGGCGCATCGCGGTCAGGAACCGCCCGAAACCGGGGCCCGGTTCGGCGGCCTCGAACAGCGGGAATCCGCCGTGCCTGTCGTACTCCGGGTCGACGCGCCGCGGATCCAGCCCGTAGTCCGAGCTCACGAGCCGGCCAGGATGTCGCGCCGCACGATCGTCTGATCGCGGCCCGGCCCGACACCGATGCACGAGACATGAGCCCCGGCAAGCTCTTCCAGGCGCAACACGTAGTCACGCGCGTTGGCGGGCAGTTCGTCGAAGGTGCGGCACGAGCTGATGTCCTCCCACCAGCCGGGCAGCTCCTCGTACACCGGTTCGGCGGCGGCGAAATCGCTCTGCGTCATCGGCATCTCGTCGGTGCGTTTGCCGTTGACGGTGTAGCCCACACAGATCGGCACCGTCTCCAGACTCGACAGCACGTCGAGCTTGGTCAGGAAGTAGTCGGTGATGCCGTTGACCCGGGTCGCGTAGCGGGCGATGACGGCGTCGAACCAGCCGCACCGGCGCGCCCGGCCGGTCGTCACGCCGACCTCGCCACCGGTCTTGGCGAGGTAGGCGCCGTGCTCGTCGAACAGCTCGGTCGGGAACGGTCCCGAACCCACCCGGGTGGTGTAGGCCTTCAGGATCCCCAGCACCGTGGTAATCCGCGTCGGCCCGATGCCCGAGCCGACCGACGCACCGCCCGCCGTCGGATTCGACGACGTGACGAACGGATACGTGCCGTGGTCGACGTCGAGCAGGGTGCCCTGTGAACCTTCCAGCAGCACGATCTCGTCGCGCTCGAGCGCCTCGTTGAGCAGCAGCCGGGCGTCGGCGATGCGGTGCTTGAAGCCCTCGGCCTGCTCGAGCAGGTTGTCGACCACCTCGGCGGGTTCCAGGGCCTTGCGGTTGTAGATCTTGACCAGCACCTGGTTCTTGAATTCCAGGGCGCCCTCGATCTTCTCGGCGAGCAGCGCCGGGTCGAGCACGTCGGCGACCCGGATGCCCTGGCGGGCGATCTTGTCCTGGTAGCAGGGGCCGATACCGCGGCCGGTGGTGCCGATCTTCTTGCTGCCCGCGTACCGCTCGACCACCTTGTCGATCGCGACGTGGTAGGGCATCAGCAGGTGCGCGTCGGCCGAGATCAGCAACCGCTCGGTGTCGACGCCGCGGTCCTCGAGGCCCTTGAGCTCGGTGAGCAGCACACCGGGGTCGACGACGACGCCGTTGCCGATCACGTTGGTGACGCCGGGGGTCAGGATGCCCGACGGGATCAGGTGCAGGGCGAAGTTCTCCCCGGTTGGCAGCACCACCGTGTGACCGGCGTTGTTACCGCCCTGGTAGCGCACCACCCACTGGACACGTCCCCCCAGGAGGTCGGTGGCTTTTCCCTTGCCCTCGTCGCCCCATTGGGCGCCGATGAGGACGATTGCCGGCATCGCAGTCCTTCGCGTCTTCCCGCTAGATTCTTACGCTCAAGCTGCGCTTGGATACTGTGTGCAGCCGGTGATCCACCATATCCGATGAACATCGCACCTGATCACCAGTCGTTTGCGAGGAGCAGATTGGACCCGTCGAGCACCGCTGTCGTCCGCTTCGGCACGCACCGCATCCCCAGGTCGCTGCGTGATCTGCCGGTTCTGCCCGGGTCCGGCGCCGACTCCGCTCCCGACCTGACCGGGCACCGCCGGCTGATCGTGCTCGGATCCGCGCACGAGCTGTCCTCGGTGCTCACCGCGCTGATGCGCGCCGACCGGCTCGATGTCGAGGTGGCCCACGTGCGACGGCCCTGGCAGGCGGGCCGGGCCCGCACCGGCACGGCGACCCGGGTGCCGCTGATCCGGGACGAGACCGGCTCGGTCATCACCGGGGCGGCGTACTGGCTGCCGCCCGAGGGGCAGCGCACGCTCCACGGCGAGGGTGTCGTCGACGACGAACGCCTCTTCGACGGCGACGTCACCGGGGTCCGGATCGAACCGACGTCGTCGATGCCGGGACTGCGCGCCACCGTGCTGACCGGGCCGATGCGTCCGAAACGCTGGATCAGTGGGCGCGCGGCGCAACTCGGCACCACCGGCGCGACGGTGGTGCGCGACGGAGTGACCGGCAAGCGCCCCGTCAGACGCTCGACGTTCTATCGGCACACCGAGGGCTGGCTGCGGGTCGGGCGGGGGTGAACCTGACCCTGGTGCCGTTGCGGGGCACCAGGACCGGCGCGGCGCCCAACGGCGGCACCTCCGCGCGGGCGCTGATCGGCTCCAGTTCGCCCGCCCGCAGCACGGTGTGCAAAACGGTGGTCAACTCGCGCATGGCGAAGGCGGCGCCGATGCACCGTTTGACGCCGCCGCCGAACGGGACCCACGCGTACGGATGCGGCCGGCGCCCCAGAAAGCGCTCCGGCCGGAACTCGTCGGGCTGCGGATACGTGTCGGGGTCCCGGTTGATGACGTCGAGCAGCAGCACGATGCGGGTGTCGGGCTCCAGCGTGTACTCGCCCAGCCGGTAGGGCCCCGTGGTCATCCGTCCGGTGATCGGCGCGGCGGGCCGCAGCCGCAGAGTCTCGGCGATGACGGCCTCCGTGTAGTCGGTGTCGCCCGAGACCGCTTCGGCGCGCACCCGGGCCAGGGCCGGCGGATGGTGCAGCAGCAGGTCGATCAGCCACGACAGCGTGGTCGCGGTGGTCTCGTGCCCGGCCAGCATCAGGGTGATGAGATCATCGCGGATCTCGTTGTCCGACAGTGCTTCCCCGTCATCGGTGCGGGCGCCGGCGAGCAGGCTGAGAATGCTGGCACGCTCGGCGGGCAACGGATGGGACCGTCGTTCGGCGATCAGCGGCAGCACCAGTTCGTCGATCCTGCGGTTGGCGTCGGAAAGCCTGCCCCAGCGGCGCAACGCGCCGAGCTGCCGCAGCGCGTAGCGCGCCGGCGTCTCCACCGACAGCGCCAGGTCGAGGAGTTCGTGGAACGGCTTGCCCAACCGGGTCACCGACTCGGGGTCATGCACCCCGAAGACCACCTGCACGATGATGTCCAAGGTGAGTTCCCGCGCCGCGTCGAGCATCCGCATCGGCCGCCCGACCGGCCAGGTGGCCATCGCCGACCGGGTCGACGACTCGATGACGGGTACGTAGCTGTCGAGCATCTCCCCGTGCAGCGGCGGGGTCAGCAACCGTCTCCTGCGCAGGTGCTCGGGCTCCTCCAGGACGAACATCGACCGCGGACCGTAGATCGCCGCCGCCGGCCCGACTCCCTCGCCGCCCAACAGCACGTCGGGATCCTCGGTGAACACCTGCTTGGCCAGGTCGGCGTCGGCGACGGCGACCACTTTCCCGAAGCCCAGCACCGGCAACGCCACCACCGGCCCGTACCGCTGCAGCATCTGATGCACGAGGGCCTGTCCTCCGATTCCGAAGGCGGCGGCGTACACACCCCCGAAGGCCGGTGCGAGCAGTGGCGGTGCGGGCAGGCTCGGTGGTCGCACAGGTGCACCCTCTCACGGGTAGCTTTCGTGGCGTGAGTGTTCGGCCATTGCACCAGTCGGTACGGCCCAGCCCGATCTTCCTGGCGCTGATCGCGGTCACCGCCGCCGGCGGCGCGCTGGCGTGGGCAGCCGCCGACGAGGTCCGCCCGCTGTCCTATGCCGCGGTGTTCGTGTTCGTCATCTTCGGCTGGCTGGTCACGCTGTGCCTGCACGAGTTCGGCCACGCGTACTCGGCCTACCGGTTCGGCGACCGGGACGTCGCCGCACGCGGCTACCTGACCCTGAACCCGTTCAAGTACACCCACCCGCTGCTGTCACTGGGCCTGCCGGTGCTGTTCATCGCGCTGGGCGGGATCGGCCTGCCGGGCGGGGCGGTGTACCTGCGGACCGGATACCTGACCGACCGGCAGAAGACACTGGTCAGCCTCGCCGGGCCGGCGGTCAACCTCGCGTTCGCGGTGCTGCTGCTCGCCCTGGCCCGGGCGTTCTACGACCCGGCACACGGCGTGTTCTGGGCGGGGGTCGCGTTCCTCGGGTTCCTGCAGGTCACCGCATTCCTGCTGAACATGCTGCCGATCCCCGGCCTGGACGGCTACGGCGCGTTGGAGCCGCACCTGAGCCCGGCGAATCAGCGCGCGCTCGCGCCCGCCAAGCAGTGGGGCTTCGTCATCCTGCTGGTCCTGCTGATCGCGCCGCCGCTGAACCAGTGGTTCTTCGGCGCGGTGTACTGGCTGTTCGAGCTGTCCGGCGTGGACGTGTACCTGTCGCGGGTCGGCGGCCAGCTGACCCGGTTCTGGTCGGCCTGGCTGTAGCCCCCTTGCGACATATGCGTCATTGCGCATATATTCTGGCCCATGGGCGCCGGACACGATCACAGCCACGGCGGCGACACCAAGGTCTCCCGCATGGTGATCGCCGCGGCGATCCTGACGGTGTTCTTCGTCGTCGAACTCGTCACCGCGCTGGCCATCGACTCGATCGCGCTGCTGGCCGACGCCGGTCACATGCTCACCGACCTGGTCGCGATGTTCATGGGGCTGACCGCGGTGCTGCTGGCCAGGCGCGGAAGCACGTCGCCGTCTCGCACCTACGGCTGGCACCGCGCCGAGGTGTTCACCGCGGTCGCGAACGCGGCGCTGCTGCTCGGTGTCGCGGCGTTCATCCTCTACGAGGCCGTCGAGCGTCTCGGCGACGCGCCGGACATCCCGGGCGTGCCGATGATCGTGGTCGCCGTCGCGGGGCTGACCGCGAACTTCGCGGTCGTGCTGCTGCTGCGGTCGCACTCGCAGGACAGCCTTGCGGTCAAGGGCGCTTACATGGAGGTCATGGCCGACACGGTCGGCAGCATCGGGGTGCTGATCGCCGGCATCGTCACCGTCACCACCAACTGGCCGTACGCCGATGTCGTCGTCGCCGTCCTGGTCGCACTATGGGTGCTGCCGCGCGCGATCGCACTGGCCCGCGCGGCGCTGCGCATCCTGTCGGAGTCCTCCCCCAGCCACATCGACGTCGACGAACTGCGCGCCGCGCTGTGCGCGGTGGACGGGGTAACCGAGGTGCACGACCTGCACGTGTGGACGCTGGTGCCTGGCAAGGACATGGTCACCGCGCATCTGACCAGCGTGCGCGACTCAGCCGCGGTGCTCGACGACGCGCGCGCGGTGCTGACCGCCCGCGGGCTCGGGCACGCGACCGTGCAGGTCGAGCCGCCCGACAGCGCGGCCGACTGTGAGTGCGAGAGCCAGGCCTGAGTTTCTCAGGCCAGCCCGAGTTCGGCGCGGGCGGCCGGGTCGCAGTCGTCGAGCAGATCGAGGCAACGCTGGTATTCGGGGGTCTCGCCGATCGCTTCCGCGGCGCGGGCCAGCGCGGCGACGCACCGCAGGAAACCGTGGTTGGGTTCGTGCGAGATCGGCACCGGGCCGAATCCCTTCCACCCGTTACGGCGCAGCGCATCAAGGCCGCGGTGGTAGCCGGTGCGGGCGTACGCGTAGGCGGTGACGGCCTGATCGTCGGCCAGCGCCTGCTCGGCGAGCACTGCCCACGCGATCGATGCGGCCGGGTGCGCCGCGGCGACGATCGACGGGTTCTCGTTGGCCTCCAACTCGGCCTCGGCGGCAGGATCGCCGGGCAGCAGCACAGGTTCCGGTCCGAGGAGATCACCCATCCGTGTCATGGAACCCATTGTGCCGTGCGGCTACCGCCGACCGGCACCGCGGATCGCTAAGCTTCCGCAATATGTCGAACGCAGAAGGTCCTGACGACTCGGACGACACCACCGCCGAATCATCCGCGGACGCCGAGACCGAGGTTCTGCCCGGCACCGACCCCGAGCACGAACCCGCCACCGAGGTGTTCGCCCCCGCCGAACCCCAGGGCGACGAACCCGACACCGACCAGCCCGGCGAGCGCCGCTTCACCGCGCCGTCTGGTTTCGACGCGGGTTCCACCCAGGTGATCAACCGCCCGAACGACCCTGCGACCGAGGCGTTCACGGTTCGGGATCCCGGCAACGCGCCGACCGAGGCTTTCGCCGCCCAGAAACCGGTTGCGCCGCAGATGATCCCGCCGCGCGGCGACGCCCCCAAACCACCCAAGACCGCGCGCCGCAACTGGGGGTGGGTGATCGCGATCATCGTGGTGATCGCGGCGCTGGCCGCCGTCGCGGTGGTCGGCACCATCCTGCTGACCCGGGGTTCGGCGTCGACGGTGTCCCAGGAGGACGCCGTACGCAGCACGATCCAGAACTACGACGCCGCGATCGAGAAGGGTGATCTCGCGACGCTGCGCAGCATCACCTGCGGCGCCACCGCCGAGGGCTACAACAACATCGACGACAAGAAGTGGGCCGATACGCACCGCCGGGTGGCCCAGGCCGGGCGCTACCCCGTCGTCGCCAGTATCGACCAGGTCGTGGTCAACGGCGACCACGCCGAGGCCAACGTCACCACGTTCATGGCCTACGCCCCGCAGACCCGCTCCACCCGCAGCTTCGACCTGCAGTTCCGCGACGACCAGTGGAAGGTCTGCCAGGCCCCGAACTCCTGACCCCGTCGCCGGGTCCCCCGCCGGGCCTCAGCCCGCGGACACACTCCGGCCCGCGCTGTGCAGGTCGTTGCACGCCTCGACCACCCGCTCGCTCATCGAGGCCTCGGCCTTCTTGAAGTAGCTGCGCGGGTCGTAGACCTTCTTGTTGCCGACCTCGCCGTCGACCTTGAGCACCCCGTCGTAGTTGGCGAACATATGGCCGGCGATGGGCCGGGTGAACGCGTACTGGGTATCGGTGTCGACGTTCATCTTGACCACGCCATAGCGCAGCGAATCCTCGATCTCGGACTTCAACGAGCCTGAGCCGCCGTGGAATACGAAGTCGAACGGCTTGGAGCCCTCGGGCAGGCCGAGCTTGGCCGACGCGACCCGCTGTCCTTCGGCGAGCACCTCGGGCTTGAGTTTGACGTTGCCCGGCTTGTAGACGCCGTGCACGTTGCCGAACGTCGCGGCCAGCAGGTACTTGCCGTGCTCGCCGGTGCCGAGCGCCTCGATGGTCTTCTCGAAGTCCTCGGGCGTGGTGTAGAGCTTGTCGTTGATCTCAGCCTCGACGCCGTCCTCCTCACCGCCGACGACGCCGATCTCGATCTCCAGGATGATCTTGGCCGCGGCGGCCTGCTTGAGCAGCTCCTGGGCGATCGACAGGTTCTCGTCGATCGGCACCGCCGAACCGTCCCACATATGCGACTGGAACAGCGGATTGCCGCCCGCCCGCACCCGCTCCGCCGAGATCGCCAGCAGCGGGCGCACGTAGGTGTCCAGCTTGTCCTTCGGGCAGTGATCGGTGTGCAGCGCGACGGTGATCGGGTATTTCTCGGCGATCACATGCGCGAACTCGGCGAGCGCGACCGCACCGGTGACCATGTCCTTGACACCGAGCCCGGACGCGAATTCCGCTCCGCCGGTGGAGAATTGGATGATCCCGTCAGAGCCGGCGTCGGCGAAACCCTTGATGGCGGCGTTGACGCTCTCCGAGCCGACGCAGTTGATCGCGGGAAACGCGAACGAATGTTCCTTGGCGCGGCCCAACATCTCGGCGTAGACCTCGGGGGTGGCGATGGGCATGGCGTTCCTCTCGACCGGCGTTGGGGAAAGTATGTCAAGTTCCGCGCATGATCACACCGTCAGGACCCGGCGGTATCTGGCGCGGCCCTCATCCATCGCCGCGAACGCCTCGGCGGCCTCGGCCAACGGCTGCTCCTCGATCTGGGCCCGCACCCCCGACAGCAGCGCGAAGTGCAGCGTCTCCTCGACGTCGCGCGCGGTGCCCGACGGATGCCCGACCACCGACAGTCCGTTGTTGATCAGGTCCAGCGGGCTGATCGGCAGGTTCTCGCCGGTGACGCCGACGACCACGAGTTCACCGCTCGGGCCGAGCCCGCCGACGGTCGCCGCCATCGCGGCCGCGTTGTTGGCGGTGGCCAGCACCACCGCGGCCCCGCCCAGCTTCTGCAACTCCGCGGCCACGTCCTGGGCGGTGGAGTCGATGTAGTGGTGGGCGCCCAGCGCGACGGCCTCGTCGGCCTTACCGGTGCCGCGCGCGATCGCGACCGTCTCGAATCCCATCGCCCGCGACCACTGCACCCCGAGGTGTCCGAGCCCGCCGACACCGAGGACGGCGACCAGGTCACCGGCCTTCGCGCGGGTCTGGCGCAGCCCGTTGAACGTCGTCACCCCGGCGCAGCCCATCGGCGCCGCCTCGGCGAACGACAACCCGTCGGGGATCCGCGCCAGCGCGGTCCACGGCACCGTCACCGACTCGGCGTAGCCGCCCGGGTAGTGCCAGCTCGGCACCTGCAGCCGCTCGCACTGCATGAAGAAGCCCCTGCGGCACGGCACGCAGCGGTTGCAGTTGCCGCCGAACCAGCCGACGGCGACGCGGTCGCCGACCGAGAAGTCCTCGACGCCGTCGCCGACCTCGGCCACGGTCCCGGCGATCTCGTGCCCCAGCGTCAGCGGCCATTGCATCCCGGGGAAATGGCCGGCGTGGAACTCCCGATCCGTGCCACACACCCCGCACGCCTTGACCGCGAGACGGACGTGACCGGGCGGTGGCGGCTGGGTTTCGACCTCGACGAGAGTGAGTTCGGCGTCGGCGGCGGCAACGTGGACGGCCACGTGGGTGGGCTTGTCGGTGGGCATGGCCCAGCCTAAGCCGGATACGCCGCCGGTACCCTTGAAAACCGTGGTCGTCGACAATCTCGCGCTGATGCCCGATTTCCTTGACCCGATCAACCTCCTCAGTTACTTCGGCACCTGGGCGTTGATCGGCCTTCTCGTGGTCGTCTTCGTCGAGTCCGGCGTGCTGTTCCCGGTGCTGCCCGGCGACTCACTGCTGTTCGTCGCGGGCATGCTGGCGGCGGGCATCTCGGCGCAGTCGGCGGAGGGCAACACCGCACAGGTCAACTTCCAGCTGTGGCAGCTGCTGCTGTTCATCCCGATCGCGGCGATCCTCGGCGCGCAGGTCGGATATTGGATCGGGCGCAACGTCGGCACCGCCATGTTCAAACCGAACGCGCGGTTCCTCAAACAGCGCTACCTCGACGAGGCGCATCTGTTCTTCGAACAGCGCGGCCCGTTCGCGATCGTGATCGCGCGCTTCGTGCCGATCGTGCGCACGCTGGCGCCGATCACCGCCGGTGCGGCGAAGATGAACTACGCGGTGTTCACCATCTACAACGCCGTCGGCGCCGTCGTCTGGGGTGCCGGCCTGACGCTTCTCGGCTACTGGCTGGGCCGTATCGAGATCATCCAGAAGCTGCTCGAGCCGATCGTGATCGCGATCGTCATCGTGTCCGTGCTGCCGATCGCGTTCGAGTGGTACAAGCGCCGTAAGGCCGCCAAGCAGGCGGGCATCCCCACCCCGCCGATGGAAGCCGGCGAGCAGGCGAGCTAACCGCGCGCCTGCTCCAGCGCGCGGATCAGACTGGCGGCATCCCACGGCCCCCTGTGCCGCTTGCCGTTGACGAACAGCGTCGGCGTCGCGTTCAGATCCATCTCCTCGGCGTCCTCGGCGTCGTCGGTCACCCGGTGCAGCACCTTCTTCGCATGCACCCGCACGTCCTGGTCGAACTGCTCGATGTCGCAGTTGACCGCGACCGCGTAGCGGTAGATGTCCGACCACTCCAGATCGTCCTGATGCTCGAACAACTCGTGCGCCATCTCCCAGAATTTGCCCTGCAGTGCCGCCGCCTCACTGGCCCGGGCGGCGTCGAACGCGCGCGGATGCGCCCGTTCCAACGGGAAGTGCCGCCACACGTAGAGCAGGTCGTCGCCGAAGTGCGCGCGCACCTCGTCGATGGCGCCGGTGACCCGGCTGCAGAACGGGCACTCGAAGTCGCCGTACTCGACGAGCGTCAGCGGCGCGTCGGCGCGGCCGCGGACATGGTCGCGCTCCGGGTCGATCGGCCGCAGCAGCTTCATGCCGACCGGTTCGGGCGGGCTGAGCCGGTCGGTGAGCCGGAAGATCGCCCAGCCCAGCGCGAACGCGATCACCGAAGCGGCGAGCACGCCGATACGGGCCTGGTCCTGCCGGCCCGGGTCGTCGATCGCGATGTCGACGATGAACAACGAGATCGTGAAGCCGATCCCCGACAGCGCCGCGCCGCCGGCGATCCGGCGCAGTGTCAGCCCCGGTGCCAACTGGCCGAGACCGGTGCGGCGGATCAGCCAGGTCGCGCCGGTGATGCCGAAGAACTTGCCCAGCACCAGACCGGCGACGATGCCCCAGGTCAGCGGTGAGCGCAGCGCCGTGGACAGCGACTGCGCGTCCAGCAGCACGCCGGCGTTGACCAACGCGAACAGCGGCAGGATCACGAACGACACGGTCGGGCCGACAGCGGTCTGCAGCCGCTCGTTGATCGAGATGGACTCGCGCAGCGACCGGCTCGCCGCACGCGCGTACTGCGAGTTCGGCGACTGCCGGAACGCGCGGATCTGTTCGACCGCCTTCTCCACGGGGCGACGCTCCGGGGTGAACACCGGGATCAGCAGTGCGACGGCGACCCCGGCCAGCGTCGGGTGGATGCCCGCCAGGTACAGCGCGATCCACAGCGACACCCCCAGACCCGCGTAGGCCGGGCCGTGCGCGGCGGGCAGATACCGCACCAGCGCAAGGGCGGCGATCAGCGCTACCGACACCACCAGCGGGCCGACCTGGATGCTGTCGGAGTAGAACACCGCGATCGCGATCAGCGCGCCGACGTCGTCGACGACCGCGAGGGTGAGCAGGAACAGCCGCACCCGCGCCGGGAACATCGGCTTGATGATCGCCAGCGCGCCGACCAGGAACGCGGTGTCGGTGGAGATCACCACGCCCCACGCGTGCGCGTTCTCACCGGACGGGTTGAACGCGAGGAAGACCACGGCGGGAAGCACCAGCCCGGCGGCGGCCGCGACCACCGGCACGGCGGCCCTGGAGCGGTCGGTCAGCTCACCGACGGTGAACTCGCGGGTCACCTCGAGGCCGACGATGAAGAAGAAGAACGTCATCAACCCGTCGTTGACGATGTGCTTGACCGTCATCTCGAAGTGGTGGGTGCCGATCATCACCCCGACGTGGGTGTCCAGCAGCGCCGAATAGGTATGCGCCCAGGGCGAATTCGCCCACAGGATGGCGATGACGGTGAAGGTCAGCAGCAGCGCTGCCGCGGAGTTGTCGGTGGTCTTGGTGGCCTTGCTGCCCCGGCGCAGCCGTGACGGCAGCAGCGGAAAGCCGCGCTGGGCAGCCGGATCGGCCCGGACCGGGTCAGTCACGCTCACCTGCGGTCACAACGCACGCGGCTTCCATAAGCATCCAACCTGCCAGCTGCACCGAAAGATCCCGCTCGGGGATCGCCGAGGAGTTGACCGCGCCCTCGACGAACTGCGCGTCCGCGGTGCCGGCGGTCGGGATCTCGGCCGCTCGCTCCCAGAAGGCTCCGAACAGCGGCAGCCCGTCGACGCTCTGACGGTTGTCCCACGCCGTCCGGGCCGACGCGAGCACCAGTTCGCGCGCGGTGTCGCGCGCCGCCGCGTCCTCGGCGGCGTCGCCGGGCAGTGCCGTCGCCACCAGCGCCAGGTAGCGGGCGAGGATGCCGTGGAACAGTCCCCCGTCGCCGCCGCCCGCGCCCTTGAGCACCCCGTTCGGCGCCATGTGTTCGGCGACCGCCGCGACGAGCCGGTGCACGCGGGCGGCGTGCCGGGGGTCGCGGGTGCGTGCCGCGAGTTCGGTCTCGGCGCCGAGCACCACTCCCTGGCAGTAGGTGTACTGCGCGCGGACCAGGGAACCGCCCTGGATGCCGTCGAACACCAGGTGGGTGTCGGGGTCGATCAGGGTCTCGTCGATCCAGTCGGCCATCTGCTGGGCACGGCGCAGGGGTTCGCCCAGCGACGAGAGGTGCCGGGCCAGGAAGATCGCGGCGGGGCCATTGGCCGGCGCGTTGAAGAACTGGTCCTGCTTGCGCCACGGGATGCCGCCGCCGTCCTCGGGGACCCATGAGGTCAGGAACTGCTCGGTCAGGGTGGCCAGCGCCCGCGGGCGCCCGACGCCGGTGCAACGTTGTGCGCGCTCCAGCGACAGCGCCAGCCAGGCCATGTCGTCGTAATAGCTGTTGGTCCACCGGCCGACGTTGCGCAGCCGGTGCCCGCGGATCTGGCGGGTGATCCTGGCCAGGCGCGTCGGGTCGGGGTCACGGAGCTGCGCGTCGACGAGGTTGTCCAGCAGGTGGGCCTGCCACCAGTAGTGCCAGGTGCCGAACCGCCGCTGCCGGGTGGTCGCGGGCCAGGCCACCACGCCGAGCTGGGTTCCGGGCAGCCCCCAGAGCCGCCTGAGGTGACGTGTGGTGATGGCGGCTTCGGCGCTTGCGGCGCGGTTGGCCCACATCTGGTCCATGGCGTTGATCCTGCCCTATGGACGGCCCCACAGCCATGAGACAAATATGTCTCATCTGAGATACAGTCGTTTCATGTCGTCCCGGGAAGAGCTGCTGCGCGCTGCCGCCGATTTCCTCGGCCGCCGCCCCAACGCGACGCAGGACGAGATCGCGGCCGCGGTCGGGGTGAGCCGCGCGACCCTGCACCGCCATTTCGCGGGCCGGGTCGCGCTGATGACCGCCCTGGAGGAGCTCGCGATCGCCGAGATGCGCCAGGTGTTGGCCGACGTCCGCCTCGACGACGGGCCCGCGGCCGACGCGCTGCGCAGACTGGTCACCGCGTGCGAGCCGGTCTCGCCGTACCTGGCGCTGCTGTACAGCCAGAGCCAGGACCTCGACTTCGACTCGACGCTGCAGGCGTGGGACGAGATCGACACCGCGATCACCGAGTTGTTCCTGCGCGGCCAGCGCGACGGCGAGTTCCGTCCCGAACTGCCCGCGGCCTGGCTGACCGAGGCCTTCTACAGCCTCGCCGGCGGGACGGCGTGGTGCATCCGCGCCGGCCGGGCCGCCGCCCGTGACTTCGACCGATTGATCATCGACCTACTACTCAACGGAGTGACAACCTCATGAACCGCCTTCACGGAGTGAAGACATGAGCAGAAGGTGGTTCGCCCTCGGCGTGCTGACCCTGGCCGTGCTGATCATCGGCATCGACGGCACGGTGCTCTCGCTGGCCACCCCGTTCATCAGCGCCGATTTGGGCACCACCGCGACCCAACTGCTGTGGATCGGCGACATCTACTCGTTCGTGCTCGCCTCGCTGCTGATCAGCATGGGCAGCCTCGGCGACCGGATCGGCCACAAGCGGCTACTACTCTGCGGTGCAACGGCATTCGCGGCAGCCTCGGCCCTGACCGCGTACGCGGGCACCCCGGAGGCGCTGATCGCGACCCGCGCCCTGCTCGGTGTGGCGGGTGCGACGCTGGCCCCGTCGACCCTCGCGCTGATCCGCGGCCTGTTCCCCGACGAGCGCGAACGCAGTGTCGCGGTCGGGATCTGGGCCGCGGCGTTCTCGGCCGGGGCGGCGCTGGGCCCAGTGGTCGGAGGCGTTCTGCTGGAACACTTCTGGTGGGGATCGGTGTTCCTGATCAACATCCCGGTGATGGTGGTGCTGCTCGCAGGCGGGCTGGTGCTGCTGCCCGAGCACCACACCACCGATCCCGGGCCCTGGGACCTGCCCAGCGTGGCCCTGTCGATGATCGGCATCCTCGGCGTGGTCTACGCGCTCAAGGAGGGCCTCACCGGGTTCTCCCACGGCATCGGCATCGAGGTCCCGGCCGCGGCGGTGCTCGGCGCGATCGCGCTGACGCTGTTCGTGCGCCGCCAGTTGCGACTGCCGCATCCGCTGATCGACGTGCGACTGCTCGCGAATCCGCGCTTCTCCGGGGTGGTCGCGGCGAACCTGCTGGCGGTGCTCGGGCTGTCCGGTCTGGTGTTCTTCCTGTCGCAGTACTTCCAGCTGGTGCACGGGTACGGCCCGCTGAAGGCCGGGCTGGCCGAACTGCCCGCGGCGGTGACCGCGACGGTGTTCGGCGTGCTCGCCGGGGTCGCGGTGCGCTACTTCTCGCACCGCAGCGTGCTCGCCGCGGGACTGGCTCTCGTCGGCGTCGCGATGGCCGCGCTGATGACCTCGCTGATCGTGTTCGCTCCCCTGACTCCGTATGCCCCGCTGGGCATTTCGCTGTTCGTCGTCGGCGTGGGCCTCGGCCTGGCGTTCACCGTCGCCAGCGACATCATCCTGACGACGGTGCCGAAGGAACGCGCGGGCGCGGCCGCGGCGGTCTCCGAGACCGCCTACGAACTCGGCATGGCCCTGGGTATCGCGCTGCTGGGCTCGATCCTGACCGCGGTGTACCGCACGGTCGTGGTCGCACCGGGGATCCCCGCCGCGGCCGCGGAGAAAGCACGCGATTCGCTGCCGAGCGCGATCCAGGTGGCGCACACGCTTCCGGCCGATCAGCAGGGCGCACTGCTCGAGGCCGCGAAAAGCTCGTTCACGCACGGCCTCACGGTGTCCGCCGGCGTGGGCGCCGCGCTGATGCTGACCGCCGCGGTCGCGGTCTGGTGGGTGCTGCGGCCGGCTACGGCCGCCGCCTCACCAGGCGCTGCCGAGGTCGGCGTGCTCGCGGATCCAGGCGTGCATCACGATGCCCGCGGCGACCGAAGCGTTGATGGAGCGGGTGGACCCGAACTGGGCGATCGAAACCGTTAGCGCGGCGCCGTCTTTCGCGTCGTCGGTGATGCCGGGCCCTTCCTGGCCGAAGATCAGCAGGCAGTCGCGGGGCAGGCTGACCTCTTCGAGGCGGGCCGCGCCGGGCACGTTGTCCACGGCGACGGTGCACAACCCGGCGCCCGCGGCGAACTCGAGGAGTTCGGCGGTGCTGTCGTGATGGCGCAGCCGCTGGTAGCGGTCGGTCACCATCGCGCCGCGCCGGTTCCAGCGCCGCCGGCCGACGATGTGCACGGTGTCCACCGCGAACGCGTTGGCCGTGCGCACCACTCCGCCGATGTTCGCGTCGTTTCCGAAGTTCTCGATCGCGACGTGCAACGGGTGCCTGCGGGTGTCGATGTCGGCGATGATCGCCTCCCGCGTCCAGTACCGGTACGCGTCGACGACATTGCGGGTGTCCCCCGCCCGCAACAACTCCCGGTCGTAACGCGGGTCGTCGGGCAGCGGGCCCTGCCACGGACCGACGCCGGTTCCGCCACCCCATTCGGTGGGGCCGGGGAGCTCGTCGGGCGGCTCAGCCATCGGAGGTGGTCCACAGCCCGGCACGGGTGCCCGCCAGCGACACCGTCGCGTAGAGCAGGGCGTGGTTGATCTCGCCCTGCGTGCACAGCGACACGTCGACGCGGACGCCGTCGCGCGACTCGTCGGGCAGCACCAGCACCGAGGAGCCGTACACGTCGCACGCCCGGCTCAGACCCCTGCCCTGCCGCGTCGGGGAGGTGAACACCATCATCGGGCCACCCCGCTGCGCCGAGTCGTCGCGGTACCGCTCTGTCAGGCCGGTGATCTCGAGACCGAGCAGCATGTACCCCTGCCCTTGGAACGCGGCCGGGTCGCCGAGCGCGGCCGGGGCCAGTTGCGCACCGTCGGCACGGAATGCGTCGACGCTGGTGGTCTTCACGGCCAGGCCGGCATCGTCGCCGGTCGCCGGGGGCAGCCCGACCGGGAACGCGGCCGGATAGGCCATGGTGGTCCCGGGCGTGCGCTCGCGCGGCGAGTACGCGTAGATGCCGCGCACCTGCGACTGGTCCCGCAGCGGCCCGATGCACACCGTGCCGGTCATCCGGTCCGGCGTCGGCGCCGAAAGCGGTTTGATGTCAAGGGTTGTCACGTCCTGGCAACCACCGACCCCGTTCGCCTCCAGCGGGTGCGCGAGCGCGCCGTACAGACCGAACCGGATGTCCTCGGGCGCGGCGTGCGGCTCCCCCTCCGCGGCGACGGACGCGTCCACGTCGACGAGGACATGCTCGGCCTCGAAGCGCAGGTTCGTCACCGACATGTTCCAGCCGAGTAGCTGCAGGGCCTCCCCGATCGTCGCGGTCTGGGCGGAGAACACGTCACGGCGGTCGGCGGTGTCACCGGAGCAGGACGTCACGGCGAACACGATCGCCGCCAACATGGCGATTACGCGCACAGGCCCTCAGGTCCGCCCACGGCCCTTGCCGACCACCCTGGTCAGGCTGCGTACGACATTCCGGGGCACCAGCCGCCCGCCGGTGGTGAGCGCCTTGTACTGCAGACCCGGGATGATGACCACCTTGTCCTTCGCGACGTCGGCCATGGTCTCGCGGACCACCTCGTCGACCTCCAGCCACAGGAACGGCGCGGTGCCGGCCATGTCGATCCCGGCGCGGGCATGGAACTCGGTGCGCACGAAGCCAGGACACAGCGCGTGCACCCCGACGCCGGTGCCGGTCAGGCCGTTGGCGAGGCCTTCGGTGAACGACACCACCCACGCCTTGGACGCCGAGTAGGTCGAGCCCCGGCCGGGCAGCAGACCTGCGACGCTGGCGACGTTGAGCACCGTGCCCCGGCCGGCCTCGATCATCGACGGCAGGGCCGCGTGCGTGAGCTGCATGACCGCGGTGACGTTGACGTCGAGCTGTGCCTGCAGCGCGTCGTAATCGGCCGTCCAGAACTCACCGGAGATGCCGAAGCCGGCGTTGTTGACCAGCACCTGCACGCCGGCCCGCAGCCGCTCGCACACCGCGGCACGGCCGTCGGCGTCGGCGAGATCGGCGCGGATCACCTCGACACCGGCGCCTGCCTCATCACGAAGCTCAGCGGCGAGTGTCTCGAGTCGGGCCACATCCCTGGCGACCAGCACCAGGTCGTAGCCGTCGACGGCGTAGCGGCGGGCGAATCCCTCGCCGAGCCCGGACGTCGGTCCGGTGATCAGGGCGACGGGACGGGACATGTCCCAGAGAATACTTATCGCTGATAGTTGGGCGACTGCCGCCCGTTCGGCGGCGCCGGCTGCGGCGCGGGGCGGCGCACCGGTCCCGGCGGCGGCACGTCGCGGCCTGCCGGAGCGGGGGTCAGCGGACGGCTCGGGGAGCCGGTACGGCGGGCGACGGGCTGCCCGGTGGCAGCGGTCGGCACCGGCGGCAGCACCCGCAGCAGATCGTTGAACTGCCGCACGGTGCGCAGGCCCTCATCCCACTGGGCGCGGGTGCTGGTGACCGGCATGCTGATCAGCGTCCAGTTGCCTTCGTTCCACATGATCTCCGCGACATCGGGCGCGGTGTGGGCGAACGTGACCATCCGGCGGTCGCAGGCGCGCCGCGCCGCGTCCAGATTCGTGGAGTACACCATCCGCGGGCCGATCGCGCCGAGCAACCAGATGTCGTTCTCCTGGGGCTCCTTGAGGCCCTTGAGCCGCATGTCGACGGTGACGTTGGTGCCGACCTTGCGGTGCAGCGCGATCACGGTCGCGACGTCGTCGAGGTCGAAGATGAACACGGCCTCACCGCGGATCTGACCGAGCACCACATTCCTGGCGGTGACGTCGCCGACGGTCGACATCACGCCGCGCTTCCAGCGCTGCACGATCTCGCCGGACTCGCGCTCGTAGTCGAAGCCGTGCGATTTGGCCCACGACTTGCGGCGACGCCCGAGGCCGCGGCGGCGGTCGAGGTCGACGTACAGCAAGACGGCCGCACCCACGAAACAGAGTGCGGACAGCGTGAACCAAAGCGGGACCATTGCCCTAAGAGTAACTTCTCAGCCCGCCGAACCGAGAACTCGAGCCGGTCACAACTTGTCACCGGGTCGAACCGGCCCGCGAGAGTGCGCTCAGATCGCCATTCTTCGCTCGACCACGCTCTGGACGCACTCTCGCGCGATCGGGACGCGAAAACCCCGCCACACCGAAGTGTGACGGGGTCTTCGCGCAAGCGCTCATCCCAGCCGTCGGGTCTTCGCGCAAGCGCTCATCCCAGCTGTCGGGTCTTCGCGCAAGCGCTCATCCCAGCTGTCGGGTCTTCGCGCAAGCGCTCATCCCAGCACCAGCGAGTCTCCGTCCGCGCTGACGTTGACCGGCACCACGTCGCCGTCGTGCACGTCACCCGCCAGCAGCATCCTGGCCAGCTGGTCACCGATGGCCTGCTGCACCAGCCTGCGCAGCGGCCTGGCGCCGTAGAGCGGGTCGAAACCACGCTCGGCCAGCCACTTCTTCGCGGGCAGCGACACCTCCAGCGTCAGCCTGCGCTGCGCCAGCCGCTTGGCCAGCTGCTCCAGCTGGATGTCGACGATCGACACCAGCTGCTCCGGGTTCAGCGCGTCGAACATGATCACGTCGTCGAGCCGGTTGATGAACTCCGGCTTGAACGCCGACCGCACCGCGGCCATCACCTGCTCCTCCGAACCGCCGGCGCCCAGGTTGGACGTCAGGATCAGGATGGTGTTGCGGAAGTCGACCGTGCGGCCCTGACCGTCGGTCAGCCTGCCCTCGTCGAGGACCTGCAGCAGCACGTCGAACACGTCCGGGTGCGCCTTTTCAATCTCGTCGAACAGGATCACCGTGTACGGACGCCGCCGCACCGCCTCGGTCAGCTGACCACCCTGGTCGTAGCCGACGTACCCGGGCGGGGCACCGACCAGCCGGGCCACCGAGTGCTTCTCGCCGTACTCGCTCATGTCGATGCGGACCATCGCGCGTTCGTCGTCGAACAGGAACTCCGCCAGCGCCTTGGCCAGCTCGGTCTTACCGACGCCGGTCGGGCCCAGGAACATGAACGAGCCCGTGGGCCGGTTCGGGTCGGCGACACCGGCGCGCGAGCGCCGCACCGCATCCGAGACCGCCTGCACGGCCTTTTTCTGCCCGACGACCCGCTTGCCCAGCTCCTCCTCCATGCGCAGCAGCTTGGCGGTCTCGCCTTCGAGCATCCGGCCGGACGGGATACCGGTCCACGCCTCCACCACCTCGGCGATGTCGTCGGGGCCGACCTCCTCTTTGAGCATCACGTTCTCGCGGGCCTCGGCCTGCGGAAGCGCGGCGTCGAGCTTCTTCTCGACCTCCGGGATGCGGCCGTAGCGCAGCTCGGCGGCCTTGGCCAGATCACCGTCGCGTTCGGCCCGGTCGGCCGCACCGCGCAGGTCTTCCAGCTGCTCCTTGAGTTCGCGCACCACATCGATGGCGCCCTTCTCGTTCTGCCAGCGCGTGGTCAGCTCGGCCAACTCTTCCTTCTTGTCGGCCAGTTCGGCACGCAGCTTCTCCAGCCGGTCCTTCGACGCGGCGTCCTCCTCCTTGGCCAGCGCCATCTCCTCGATCTCGAGACGGCGGACCAGCCGCTCGACCTCGTCGATCTCGACAGGCCGGGAGTCGATCTCCATGCGCAGCCGGGAGGCAGCCTCGTCGACGAGGTCGATGGCCTTGTCCGGCAGGAAGCGGCTGGTGATGTAGCGGTCGCTGAGGGCGGCCGCCGCGACCAGCGCGGAGTCGGTGATGCGCACACCGTGGTGCACCTCGTAGCGCTCCTTTAGGCCGCGCAGGATGCCGACGGTGTCCTCGACCGACGGTTCGCCGACCAGCACCTGCTGGAAACGGCGCTCCAGCGCGGCGTCCTTCTCGATGTACTTGCGGTACTCGTCGAGGGTGGTCGCGCCGACCAGCCGCAGTTCACCGCGGGCCAGCATCGGCTTGATCATGTTGCCCGCATCCATCGCCGATTCGCCGGTCGCGCCCGCGCCGACGATGGTGTGCAGTTCGTCGATGAACGTGATGATCTGCCCGGCCGAGTTCTTGATGTCGTCGAGGACGGCCTTCAGGCGCTCCTCGAACTCACCGCGATACTTCGCACCGGCCACCATCGAGCCGAGATCCAGCGATACGACGGTCTTGTCGCGCAGGCTCTCCGGAACGTCGCCGGCAACGATGCGCTGGGCCAGGCCCTCGACGATCGCGGTCTTGCCGACACCGGGCTCACCGATGAGCACCGGGTTGTTCTTGGTGCGCCGGCTCAGCACCTGCACCACGCGCCGGATCTCGTGATCGCGGCCGATGACGGGGTCGAGCTTGCCTTCCTTGGCGCGCGCGGTCAGATCGGTGGAGTACTTCTCCAGGGCTTGATAACTGCCCTCGGGGTCCGGGTTGGTGACCCGGGCGCTGCCGCGTACCTTGACGAACGCCTCACGCAGCGCCTGCGGCGACGCCCCGTGGCTGGTGAGCAGCTTGGCGACGTCGGCGTCCCCGGACGCGAGACCGAACAGCAGGTGCTCGGTGGAGACGTACTCGTCGTCCATCTCGGTCGCGAGGTGGGTCGCCGCGGTGATCGCCGCGATCGCCTGCGGCGCCAGCTGCGGCTGCGAATTCGATCCGGTCACGCTGGGCAGCCGGTCGAGCAGCCGCTGCGTTTCCGCACGGATGGTCGCGGGTTCGACGCCGACGGCCTCCAACAGCGGGGCGGCGATGCCATCGTTCTGCGTCAGCAGCGCCATCAACAGGTGAGCGGGCGTGATCTGCGGGTTGCCCGCGGCGGTGGCCGCCTGCAGCGCCGAAGTCAGAGCCGCCTGGGTCTTGGTCGTCGGATTGAACGAGTCCACGACACCTCCCTTTCAGGTATGGAGGGCTGCACAGCAGGCCCTTCGAATGCTTGTCCCCTCTAGCAACGCAGTCAAGGTTGAGTCTGTTCCGCTCAACTCTAGAAAGTTTTACCAGATCTTGGAATGTGGACACGAACCCGAGGTCCACCTCCACGGCCGCCGAGGAGTTAACGTCGCCATATGTCCGATTCCGGCTTCGGCGACTTCGAGTTCGAACGCAAGTTCTTCGTCGCCGACATGCCCGCCGTCGCGGCGTCGGACCCGAGTCCGGCCCTGATCGCGCAGGCCTATCTGTTCGCCGCCGACGGCTACGCGGTGCGGGTGCGCCTGCAGGGCCGCGCCCCCGCCGATCTGGACGGCACCCCCGCCGAGTTGGTCAGCACACTCGTCGAGGACGCGATCGGCACCATGACCGCGAAAGGTCCGGCCGCGGGCGGCACCCGTTACGAGGCCGAACGCGAACTGGACCCGCTGGTCGCCGGTCAGATCGTGGCGCGGGCCCCCCACGTGATCCTCAAGATCCGGTCGTCGGTGTGGCTGGGCGAGGACGGCTGGGTGATCGACCGGTTCCTCGCGGGCAACGCACCGCTGGTCCTGGCCGAGGTGGAACGCAACACCCCCGTCGTCGATCTGGCGATCCCGTCGTTCTGCACCACCGAGGTGTCCGAGGACGACCGGTTCCGCAACGAGTACCTGGCCCATCACCCGTTCGGCACGTGGGCGCCCGACTACGCGCGCGAACTAGAGCTGATCGGCCCGAGATTCGTCGAGACCCTGGGCCAGAACGAGTTCGAGGGCACCTAGACCCCCGGTACAACGCGCGCGACAATTTCGCTCACATTGAATTCAATTCTTCTCTTGAGCGCTCACTCCGTCGAAGCTGACGCAGCCGCTTGACCGCGGCGGGCGCCCGGCGCTGGGCACCCGCAGCATCCCCCTTCGCCCGCTGCGCGACTCATCGTCTTTCCAGGAGTGCTTCCGTGTTCCACCCGTCCGACCTCTCGCCCGGTATCGGCTTCGCGCTGATGCTCGGCCTGGGCGTCTTCATGTTCGCCGTCGCGTTCACCGTCCGCTCGATGGTCAAGAACACCCACGACTTCGTCATCGCGGACCGCCGGATCGGCTTCGGCTTCGGCGTCGGCTCGGTCATCGCGGTGTGGACCTGGTCGATGGCGGTGATGATGTCCTCGGCGCAGGCCTTCAGCTTCGGCACGTCCGGACTGATCTGGTTCGTCGTGCCCAACGGCCTCGCGGTGATGGTGATGGTGCCGTTCGCGCTGCGGCTGCGCCGCCAGATGCCGGCCGGCTACACGATCGTCGAGTTCATCCGCGAGCGCTTCCAGAACAAGCCGGCGACCACCGTGATGCTGGTCGCGATGCTGCTCGGGCTGCTCGCCGAGATCTTCATCAACCTGTTCGGCGTGGTGCTGGTGATGGGCGTGATCTTCGGCATCAACCCGACCGTGGTGCTGATCGTCACGCTGGCCACCGTCACCGTGTACTCGTACTTCGGCGGCCTGTGGACCTCGGCGATCACCGCGACGTTCAACACGCTGCTGATCACCGTGCCCGCCGCGATCGTCGTGCTCTACGTGCTGCAGAAGGTCGGCGGCCCGGACCTGGTGTTCCAGAAGGTCGACGAGGCGGGGGCGAACACGCTCGACGCGTTCGACGGATCGGCGGCGGCCGCGTTCGGTATCTCCCTGGCGCTGGGCCTGCTCGCGTCGACGATGGCCGACCAGACGTTCTGGCAGAAGGCGTGGGCACTCAAGCCCGCGACGGCCGGACGCACCTTCGTGTGGGCGGGCATGTGGTTCTACCCGATCCCGATCGTGCTGGGTCTGCTCGGGCTCGTCGGCCTCGGATTCGGGGTCACGCTCGACGACCTCGGCGACGCCGGCCCCGGCGGCATCGGGCCGTACGTGATCAGCCACCTCGGGCTGCCGATCGTATTGATCGCGCTGTACGTGCTGATCATCCTCAACGCGTGCTACTCGTCGATCGACGGCGCGTTCTCGGCGCTGTCCTCGGTGGTCGCCGTCGACATCCTCAAGCGGGCCAAGCCCGACATCGCGCCGAAGTCGTTGTTCCGCTACACCAAGGCCTCGATCCTGGTGGCCGGTGTCATCGGCGGCATCGTCGTGAGCTCCGGCATCGACTACGTCGATCTGGTCAACACCGTGTACTTCCTCAAGGCCGCGCTGATCATCCCGTTGGGGCTGGCGATCTTCTGGAAGCGCATGACCTCGACGGCGTTCGTGGCCAGCCTGGTGCTGGCGATCGCCATCGGCTATCCCATCCGTGAGTTCGTCGGCGAACTCCCCGGAATCATCACCCTGGAGGCGATTTCACTCGTGGCTGCCGTCGGCATCAGCCTGTTGTCCAATCAGAAGTTCGACTACGACGCGCTCAAGCGCCGCGGTGAGGCCCTCACCTCGAACGACGTCCCGTCCGAAATCCCCTCGGCTGAACCGGATCCGGTCCGATGATCGCGTTCTGGATCGCCGTGGTGGTCGGCGGCATCGTCGGCGTGATCTACGTGACGCTCGGTGTGCAGGCGTTCTTCCGGGTGCGCCGTGATGTGCTGGCACTCGCGGAGTCCGGCGCCGCCGCCGAGATCGACACCGCCGGCCTCGAGCAGGAGAACAACCGGTCCTTCACCTGGAAGGCGCTCGCCGCCGTGGTGACCTCGACCGCGGTGATCGTGCTGCTGGGCGTCAGTCCCGTGTTCTGGTACATCCCAGCGGTTCTCGCGATCGGCTCGGCCGTCGCGGTGATCGCGGCATTCGTCATCGACCGGAAGGCAGCGGCATGAGCGCGAAGAAGAAGACGCATCTGCTCGGATTCGTCCAGCACGGCGTGATGAACCACGCGTCGACGATGTGGGCGCACCCCCGGGACAAGGTCGGCTACCACTGGTCGCGTCCCGAGTTCTGGCGGGATCTGGGCCGCACGATGGAACGCGGCCTGTTCGACGCGATGTTCATCGCCGACGAGCTGGCGCCGTACACGACGTACAAGGGCAGTTCCGATCCGGTGGTCAAGTATGCCGGACAGTGCCCGGTGCACGAACCGGCGGCGCTGGTGCCGATCATCGGCGCGTTCACCAAGCACCTCGGCATCGGGATCACGCTGTCGACATCCTTTGTGCCGCCGTACATGATGGCCCGGCACCTGTCGACGCTGGACCACCTGACCAACGGCCGGGTGGGCTGGAACATCGTGACCTCGTACTCCAAGAGCGAGTTCCAGGCGATGGGCAAGGACAACCTGACCCCGCGCGACAAGCGCTACGAGGTGGTCGAGGAGTACATGCAGCTGCTCTACCAGCTGTGGGATTCCTGGGATGACGACGCGATCGTCTACGACCGCGAGAACGGCGTGTTCGCCGACCCGGCCAAGGTGCGCGAGGTGGACTTCCAGGGCGAGTTCTTCAAATCCAAGGGCCGCCATTTCGTCGCGCCGTCGCCGCAGAAGCGGCCGGTGCTCTGGCAGGCCGGATCCTCGGAGCAGGGCCGCGATTTCGCCGCCAAGCACGCCGAGTCGGTGTTCGGCATCTTCCCGACGCCGAAGAGCATGCGGGCCTACGCCGACGACATCCGTTCGCGCGCCGACAACGCCGGCCGCGACCCGGAGTCGGTGAAGCTGATCTACGGTCTGCAGACGGTCATCGACCGCGACAAGGCACGGGCCAACGACCGCTACGCCGAGTTCGTCGAGAAGGTGCAGATCGAGAGCGCGCTCGGAATCCTATCCGGCCACACCGGTTTCGACTTCTCCACGCTCGGACTCGACGACAACGTCGTCGACGCAGACGTGCAGGGCATCCGCGGTCTGTTCGACGCGATCCTGGAGGCCAAGGACGGCGCGCCGGTCACGGTGCGCGAGGCCGCGCAGATCTACGGTGTGTCGATGGGCGCGCCGGTGGCGGTCGGCACTCCCGCCGATGTGGCCGACCAGATGGAACAGTATCTCGACGAGGGCGGCTGCAACGGCTTCATGATGCTGGCCACCGATACGCCGGGCTGCTTCAACGACATGACCGAGCTGCTGGTTCCGGAACTACAGCGGCGCGAACGATTCCGCACCCGCTACCCCGGGACCACGCTGCGCGAGAGCCTGCAGGAGTACTGATCGGCTTGTCGTCGAACACCAAGCGCAAAGCTCATTTCCTGGCCTTCATGCAGCACGGGGTGAGCAGTCACTCCGTGGGCATGTGGCGGCATCCGCTCGACAAGGTCGGCTGGGACTACGCATCCCCGCCGTACTGGGAGCACCTGGCCCGCACGCTGGAGCGTGGCCTGTTCGACGCGGTGTTCCTGGCCGACGAGCTGGCGCCGTACAACTCGTTCGAGGACAGCTCGGATGCCACCATCCGGTATGCGGTGCAGGCGCCGACCCACGAGCCCGCCGCGCTGACACCGATCATCACCGGTGCCACAACGCATCTCGGGGTCGGCCTGACACTGTCGACGGCATTCGAGCATCCGTACTCGATGGCCCGGCGACTGTCGACATTCGATCACCTCTCCGGCGGCCGGGTGGCCTGGAACATCGTCGGGTCGTACTCGCCGTCGGAATTCGCCGCGTACGGCCAGGAGATGCCGGACCGGTCGATCCGTTATGAACGCATCGCCGAGTACGTCGACCTGTGCTGCCAGCTGTGGGACTCGTGGCAACCGGACGCGGTGGTCGCCGACCGGGAGACCGGCATCTATGCCCACCCCGAGAAGATCCGCGAGGTCGTGTTCGAGGGTAAGCACTTCCGCTGCCGGGCAAGGCATTTCGTAGCCCCGTCGCCGCAGGGCCGACCGGTGCTGTGGCAGGCGGGCGCCAGTGAACCGGGCAGGCAGTTCGCAGCGGCGACCGCCGAGGCGATCTTCGCGATCCAGCCGACGGTGGCCTCGATGCGCGCGTACTCCGACGACATCCGCTCGCGGGTCGCCTCGGCCGGACGCGATCCGGAGTCGGTGAAGCTGTACTACGGCGCGCAGGTGATCGTCGGGGCGACCGAACGCGAGGCACAGGAGAAGGCCGACCATCTGCGGTCGCTCCTTCGGCCGGAGGCGTCGCTGGCGATGCTGTCGGGCCAACTGGGCGTGGACTTCTCCACGTTCGACCCGTCGGCTCCGCTCGACGAGATCCCGGTGCCGGGCATCCAGGGCGTCAAGGACGCGTTGGTCGCGACCGGCGCGGGCGAGAAGGTCACCGTTGCCGAGGCGGCCGACATCTACGCGTTCCGGTTCTCGATGCCGCAGGTGATCGGCACCCCGGAGGCGGTCGCCGACCAGTTGGAGAGGTTCCTCGACGACGGCGGCGCCGACGGTTTCATGCTGCTGGCCACCTATACGCCCGGGTGCTTCGAGGAGTTCGTCGACCTGGTGGTGCCCGAGTTGCAGCGGCGCGGCCGGTACCGGACCGGTTACCCGGGAACGACACTGCGGGAGAACATCCGGGCCGATTAGCCGGTCGCGCGGGGTCGTCAGTACTCGACCCGGAACCCACCGATGAGGCTGATGATGTTGCCGTCGGGATCCGGGAACCGGGACAGTCGCACGCCTCTGTTCGCCTCGACGATGTCGCCGGGCTCCACACCCCGGGCCCGCAGTTCGGCTAGGCGCTCCTCCAGATCGTGGACTGCGAGGTTACATTCGTCCGTCCCGGCTCTGTCCGGGTCGTGGAAGATCTGCACCCAGGCACCCGGCAATACCTGCCACTCGACCAGCGACGGCATCGGGTTGTTGTCCTCGGGTCTGCCGAACAGGTCGGCATACCAGCGCCTGCTCCTGGCGATGTCCGTGACGTGCACAACCGCGAGGACGTGGGTGATCGACATACGGTTCCCCTTTTCTCGTCATGGGTACCGACCGGGGAACCCCGCCGAACTCATCGGTACTGCGTGTCGCGCCGCTCCCCATTCGGCGCGCAGGGGACGCCGCTTGCTACGTTCTCGGGGTGTCGGGTACCTGGGGATCCATTCTGACCGAGCTCATCCCGCTCGGTCTCGTCATCGCGCTGTCGCCGCTGTCGATCATCCCCGCGGTGCTGGTGCTGAGCACGCCGAAGCCGCGACCGACCGGGTTGGCGTTCCTGGCCGGGTGGCTGCTGGGCATCGCCGCGTTGACCGCCGTGTTCCTGCAGCTGTCCAACCTCGTCGGCGGCGTCGGCACCCAGCCGCCGAGTTGGGCGTCCTGGTTGCGCATCGTCATCGGCGCGGCGCTGATCGTGTTCGGCGTCTACCGCTGGGCCAAGCGCGCGACCTCCGAACACATGCCGGGGTGGATGCGGCGGATCGGTTCCCTGACCCCGGGCAAGGCCGCGGTGACCGCGGCGGCGCTGACCGTGCTCAACCCGAAGGTCCTGTTCATCTGCGCCGCAGCGGGTTTGGCGATGGGCTCGTCAGGCATCGCCGCGCCTGAGGTGTGGCTGGCGGTGGTGTGGTTCGTGCTGGTGGCGGGCTCGACGGTGGCGGCGCCGATCCTGGCGTACGCCGTCACGGGTGAGCGTCTCGACCCGAAACTGAACCGGGTGCGCGCCTGGATGGAGCGCCAGCACGCGACGCTGATCGCGGTGATCCTGATCGTGATCGGTCTTCTGGTGCTGTACAAGGGTATTCACGCGCTACTGGGGTAACCCGAGTTCGTCGGCGTCGGCCGTCAGGTACCGCGTGACCGTCGGCGCGACCAGCGTCACCACCTGCTCGGTGGCCAGTTCCGACAGTGGCGGCACCTCGATCAGATAGCGCAGCATCGCCGTGCCCACCAGGCTGGAGGCCGCCAGCAGCGCGCGCAGCCTGGCCTGTTCGTCGCCGCCGAGCACACCCGAGACCGCGGTCAGCACGTAGTGCTGCATGAACTCCCGGAACGCGGTGTGGGCATGAGGGTTCGACGTCGCCGACGACAGCATCGCGCGCATCGTCGCGGCGCTGTCGGGCGCCTCCCAGATGCCCAGGTAGGTCCGCACCATCCGGGTGCCGATGTCGCCCTCGTCCCCGGTCAGTGCGGCCACCAGCACCTCGGGATCGAGGATCAGCCGCAGCGACTCCCGGAACAGTTCCTCCTTGGAACCGAACAGGTACAGCACCATCGACGCGTCGACGCCGGCGTCCTTGGCGATCGCGCGCAGGGTCGTCTTCTCGAATCCGTCCTGGCTGAAGCGGGCCTTCGCCGCGGCGAGCACGGCGTCGCGGGACACCGGATCGCCCTTGCGCCTCCCGCGACGGCGGGTCGTCTCGGCAGGTCGGGGCACCTGGCCACCCTAGCATTTCAACATCTATTGAATTAGACGCCGCCCGGGCTTACGCTCGGCAAATAGAATTCAACATCCAGTGAAAAGGGGGTCGCCATGTCGTCGACCGACACACCCACCGGCCGCGGGGTCTCCGTTCACCGGGTCTCCGTCCACGGCGCACCGGCCGCCGCGCGCGCGACGGGCATCGTCGTCGCCGTCACCACACTGCTCGCACTCGTCGCAATCGCGTTCGCGCTACCCGCGGTGAAGTCCGGCCCCCACGATGTGCCGATCGGCGCCGCCGGACCAGATGCCGCCGGCAGTCAGGTGGCCCAGACTCTCGACGAGAGGGCGCCGGGCGCATTCGCGGTGACGTTCTTCCCGGGCGAGGACGCGCTGCGCGATGCGATCAGGAGCCGGGATGTCTACGGCGGCTTTGTTTTTCCGAGCTCGCCCGGCGAGCAGCCCACCTTGCTGGTGGCCACCCAGGCTGGCCCGGTGGTCGCGCAGTTGCTGACCCAGATCGGCACGCAGCTGAGTCACCAGACCGGGATGCAATTGCAGACCGAGGACCTCGCGCCGCCGACGGCTCGCGATCCCCGCGGCGCCGGGCTGGCCGCATCCGCGCTGCCCATCACGCTGGCCGGCATCCTGCCCGCCATCGCGCTCGTCCTCGCGCTGCCCCGCGAGATATGGACCCGGCTGGCCGCGACGATGGTGTTCGCCGCCGTCGCAGGCGTCACGATCGCGGCGCTGCTGCGGTTCGTGCTCGGATCGATCGAGACCGGTTTGTGGGATGTGTCGGCCGCGCTGGCGCTGGGCATCGCGGCCGCGGCGCTGACCGTACTCGGTCTCGGCTCGCTGTTCGGCAGGATCGGGCTCGGCGTCGGGACGGCGCTGGCCCTGCTGGTCGGCAATCCGCTGTCCGGCCTCGCGAGCGCGCCGGAGATGCTGCCGTCGGGGTGGGGACAATTCGGCCAACTGATGCCGCAGGGCGCGACCGCGACGCTGCTGCGCTCGGCGGCCGCATTCGACGGCCGCGGCGCGACGACAGCGATCGCGGTGCTGGCCTGCTGGGTGCTGTTCGGCATCGGGCTGACCGTGGCCGCCGCTGTTCGGCAGGGCAAGGGCACAGCTTCCTGACCTAGGATCGTCCGGCGTGGGACTCGAAGACCGCGACTCGGTGCGCATCCTCAGGGACGCGTTCGATCCCGCGCTCGGGTCCGAGCAACTCGTCGGCGATTTCTACACGCGATGGTTCGCCGCCGACTTGTCCGCCCGCGACCTGTTCCCGCCGGACATGGCCACCCAGCGCCGGGTCTTCGCGCAGGCGATGTGCTGGTTGTGCGACGAGCTGATCGCCCAGCGCGCGGAGGAGCCCGTCGCGTTCCTCGCCCAGCTGGGCCGCGACCACCGCAAGTACGGCGTCACCCCGGCGCATTACGCGGCGTTCAAGGATGCGCTGGTGGCCACCGTGCGCGCCGCGCTGGCCGACCGGTGGGACGCCCGGCTGGCCGAGGCCGTCTCCGACGTGCTCACCCTGGCCGTGGAGGTGATGAACGGGGCGGCCGATGCCGAGTCCACTCCCCCGTTCTGCGACGGCACCGTCCTCGAGCACCTGCGGCCCACCCGTGACGTGGCGGTGGTGCGGCTGAAGATGGATCACCCGCTGAGTTACCACCCGGGGCAGTACCTGCCGGTGCAGGTGCCGCAGTGGCCGCGCCGGTGGCGATACCTGAGCCCGGCCATGCCGGCCGACCCGCAGGGCCATGTCGAGTTCCACGTGCGCTCGGTGCCGGGCGGCATGGTCAGCCACGCCATCGTCGGCGAGGCCCGGCCCGGGGACCGGTGGCGGCTGGCCAATCCGCACGGCGGCATGCACGTCGACCGTGACGGCGGCGACGTGCTGATGGTCGCGGGCAGCACCGGGCTCGCACCGCTGCGTGCGCTGATCATGGATCTGGCCCGGTACGCGGTGAACCCGCGCGTGCATCTGTTCTTCGGCGCGAAGTATCCGTGCGAGCTCTACGATCTGCGCACGCTGTGGGAGATCGCATCGATGAATCCGTGGCTGTCGGTGACTCCGGTGTCGGAGCTGAACTTCGATCCGCCGTGGGCCGGCGACTACCCCGACAACACCCCGCCGCGCGGGCTGCATGTACGCCAGACCGGCCTGTTGCCCGAGGTGGTGACACGCTACGGCAGCTGGGGTGATCGTCAGATCCTGCTGTGTGGACGCGCGGAGATGGTGCGAGCCACCAAGGCTGCGTTGATCGCCAAAGGCGCACCTGCGGAAAGGATCCAGCACGATCCGCTGGCCGACTGAGCCCCGCATGGCAGGATCGCTGTCATGGAGGAGTTCGAAACCGTCACGCTGCGTGATCCGTCGTCGGCGCTGACCGCGACCTATGTCCCGATCGCCGGCATGGTCGCGACCTCGCTGTCCGACGACGGGGTCGAACTGCTCGGTCAGCGCCGCGGCCTGCAGGCCTACGTGTCCAACCACAAGACCATGGGCATCCCGATCCTGTACCCGTGGGCCAACCGGCTGAGCAGCATGGGGTACGGCGTGGACGGCGCGGTCGTGACGCTGACCCCCGGCACCGGCGGGGTACGCACCGATCAGCACGGCGTGCCGATCCACGGCACGTTGGGCGGCTACCGGGACTGGACGGTGACCACGCTGCTGGAGTCGCAGCTGACGGCCGAACTGGATTTCGCGGCGCGGCCCGCGCTGCTGGCGACCTTCCCGTTCCCGCACCTGCTCACGCTGGACATCACGCTGCGTGACCGCACCCTGACGGTGACGACGACGGTGACCGCGACGACCGGCGCGCGAGTGCCGATGTGCTTCGGGTTCCACCCGTACCTGCAGCTCCCGGGTGTACCGCGGGCACAGTGGCAGATCGAGACCCCGGCGATGCGGTATCAGCCGGTGAACGCGTGGGGCATCCCGACCGGCCGCGTCGAGCAGCGCCCGGCCGCCACCGACGTGTTGGGCGACAGGTTCATCGACGACGGATTCGACGAGGTCCCCGAGGGCTCGGTGTTCGCGTTGTCCGGCGGCGGACGCCGCATCGAGGTCCATTTCGACCAGGGCTACACCGCCGCACAGGTCTACGCACCCGGCGACGACGATGTCGTGTGCTTCGAGCCGATGGCCGCCGCGACCGATGCGCTGCGCCGGGGCGGCTACCGCGAGGTGCAGCCCGGCGAGTCGGCGGTCGCACAGTTCCGGATCAAGGTCTCCTAGCCGACAAGACCGCCGGAATTGCATTCCAGCAGAGGAACTTCGAGAAGACTCCTGCCGGAACGCAATTTCGGCGGTGAGCGGTCTAGCGCTGCTGATTACGCGGCTGCCACACCACCAGCGCGGTGCTCTTGGGCCGCGGCTGGGACCGCAATCGCTCGACCTCGTCGCTGAGCTCGCGCACCCGCGCCTGCAGCGCCTCGACCTGGTTGGTCAGCTCGATGATGCGTTTGATCCCGGCGAGGTTGACGCCCTCGTCCTGCGACAACCGCTGCACCTCGCGCAGCAGGTCCACATCGC